>JAXLXG010000027.1:0-72539 GCA_046328075.1 Candidatus Sericytochromatia bacterium | reverse complement strand
AAAGAGGAAGCGGAAAAGGAAACCTGTCAAAAGATTATAAAAACTTACTGAGAAACTTGTAATAATTTTCTTCAAAATAAATCAAACTCTTTGAATTAAGATATATTACTTTCGGGTGTATTCGGGTATAAATACAGGTATATCTTGATATAATAAGCTTTATGAAAGAACCTATATTAAAAATAACTCCTGAAATATTAAATCTTATCTCAGAAATAGATGAGTTTAAAGGACAATGGAAAAGTATAGGTATTTTAATGCCTGATAAATTAAATCAACTAAAAAGAGTTGCAACTATTGAGTCTATAGGTTCTTCAACCAGAATAGAAGGTGTAAAACTATCAGACCAAGAAATAGAAAATTTACTTTCTAATATAGGTAAGCAATCTTTTAAATCAAGAGATGAACAAGAAGTTGCTGGTTATTCAGATGCAATGGAGATGATTTTTGATTCTTTTGAACATATAAATCTCACTGAAAACCATATAAAACAATTACATTCTGTTTTACTTAAATATAGTACAAAGGATAATAGGCATAAAGGGGAATACAAAAAAATATCTAATAATGTAGAAGCTTTTGATTATAATGGAAAAAGTTTAGGTATTATATTTGAAACTACAACCCCTTTTAATACTCCTTTAGAAATGAAATCTCTTATAGATTGGGTTAATAATGAGTTAGAAAAGAAAGAATATCACCCTTTATTAATAATATCTTCTTTTGTTGTATATTTCTTAGCTATACATCCTTTTCAAGATGGTAATGGTAGACTTTCAAGAGTTTTAACCACATTACTTTTATTAAAAAGTAGCTATAAATATGTACCTTATAGCTCACTAGAAAAGATTATAGAAGAGAATAAGGACAATTATTATTTATCTTTAAGACGTTCTCAAAAAGAAATAAAAGATAATAATGCTGATATAGAATCTTGGTTGTTATTCTTCTTAAAAGCATTACAAAAACAAAAGAATGTATTAGAAAAAAAGATAAATAAATTAAATATAACCTATAAGCTTTCAGATTTATCACAAGAAATTTTAGAGATAATAAAAGATATGGGTAGATTAGGTATTTCAGATTTAGAAAAGATTACAAAAGCTAATAAAAATACTTTAAAATTAAGGTTAAGAGAGCTTGTTAATGATAAGTTTATATTAAAAAATGGTAGCGGTAAAAGTACTTTTTATACATTAAATGGTTTAAAGTAAGGTAAAGAATGAAAGCAAAAAATTTAGTAAAAACTAAAACTACAATAAAAAATAATTCTGAAGAACTTAAAAACGGTTTTGACAGAGGCATTGACTTTCATTATGCAAATAAAATCCTTACATCTAAACTTAAAGAGTTAAGAAATGAATTAAAACTTGATTATAATATGCACAAGGTAAAAGCCTTAAGCAATATAGTTATAGCTCTTATAACACTTAGAAATGCGTGTAGAATTTCAGAAAGTATAGAAGCTGTTTTTAAATTTATAAATAATAAAAACCTTAGAATTGTAATAGTTCCTATAGCAAAAAGAAGAGATGGAGCAACAAGAGAAATACACTTACCTAAAGAAATTAATAAAAATATTTTAGAATATATTGAAAAAGTTATAATAGTATCTGAACCTTTAAAACTTCAATCTAAAATAAGGACATATCTTATAGATAATTTCAATTTTAATAATCACAGTTTAAGATATGCAGCTATAAA
The DNA here is from genome assembly GCA_046328075.1 of Candidatus Sericytochromatia bacterium. Lineage (GTDB taxonomy): Bacteria > Cyanobacteriota > Sericytochromatia > UBA7694 > JACMQJ01 > JAXLXG01. Next base: position 70,835 of record JAXLXG010000027.1, on the reverse strand, counting down.
TTATTTGATTCTAGAAAAAAATATACCTCTTCCTATAGTTTCAAAAACAGTTGGTCATAAATCTATGAATATGTTAATTACCTACACTCAGAATAAAAATGTGTCATCTTTACTTGATTCTTTAAGTAAAGGTAAGTTTTAAGGAAATCATCTTCCTTAATTTATTTATGCTATAGAGAGTTCTTTTATATCAATTTGTGTCTTTTATAAAGAATTATCCCTTATATCTTTTTCTAGATTTAAATATACTTTTCTAAAATCTTCATTACTTGAAATTTTATCAAATACAAAAAGTCTTATATCTTTTTCTGTTACCCAATTCATAGCTGTAGGATTATCTCCTCCTTTTTCCCATTTAATAACAATATTTTAGACTGGAATTAAATCATTTACTTTATACTTTTGATATTTTTTCTTTGGCTCTTTTTTTACTTCAATTAGATAATTTTTATGTTCAATACCTAACCAAAGCTCAAGTTTAATATTAAAAATAGCTTCCAGTTTATGAGCTAATTCTGAATTAATTTTTCTTTTACCATGAATTAAAGCACTTAAATTAGTTTTAGTTAAACCAATATACTCAGCAAAATAGTTGTTTTTTATATTAAATTCATCAAGTATTTCTTTTAAAAATACACCAGCAGGAATAATCTTTTTAATTTCTTTGCTTTCTAAATACTCTTCCATAGTTAATCTTATACCTATAAGAAAAATATTACGTTTTTGTTCAGGAGTTTGTTTATTAGATTCTTCAAGAATAGCTTTTTGAAGCAATTTAAAATCTTCTGATTCAGTATCAATAAAACCTTCTGGATTTCCATTAATACCTTCTACATTAATAATTTCTTTTCTCATAACAATTTACCTCTTATAGCTCTATACCTAAATACAGCTTTATTAATCTTTTTCCATCAATTATAGAAACCATGATTAATCCTTCTATAATTTCTGGGCTTTGATTTAGTACAATCTTATAAAACATTAGCTCTTTTTTATAAAGTTTTTTCCAATTAAAATTCCATCCATTATCATTTATTGGAAAAAACTTTATCTGTTACTGGTAATATTATTGCATCTGATAATTTAATTTGTTATTGTATTTATCAATTTTATATTCATATATACATCTTATCATATATCTAAGATTAAGTTATCTTAAAATGATAACACAATTAATGCTTTAAAAATATCTTATATTAAGATTCTAAGTAAGCTTCATTATTTAGATGTTCTTAAATTTCTGTTGTAAGATAATATTTAATTTTAATGATTCTAAAAAGTTAATAAGATATAATAAATCAAACATATTATTATAGATTTATACAAAATAACTTAAAAAATGTATGAAATTTTGACTGATTTTATAAAAAAATATATAAAAAAACAATTAATGAAACCTGTATACTTCACTTTGATTGTTTTGTGTATTTCTTTTCCTCGTACATCTTCTATAATCTGTATTTCTTTATATGCTATATCTATCTATAGAGTTTCTCGAATCGTATCATGGAAAAAAATGTTATTTTATAAAATTATTTTTTTCTTTACACTTCCTTTATTTTATTTTTTAAGTTGTAGCTATATAGGCTATGATTCTGAACAAGAAACAGGTAAAAATGAGATGTATGAAATTTTCTTTAAATAGAATAAATATTTTTAGTTAAGTTTCTAAATAAGATAAAAAATTTAAGAGAATTATCTCCCTTAAAATTGTATTATCTATGATTTTAATATATGATATTTGTATATATATTGTAGATACAGGTATATTATGGAAGTAAAAATTTCAAAATGGGGTAATAGTATGGCTTTAAGATTACCTAAGTCAATAGTTAATGACTTGAATATATCAGAAGGAACTATACTTAATGTTATTTCAAAGGAAAATAAATTAGTAGCAGAACCTGTAAAGAAAAAATATTCTTTAAAAGAACTTCTTAATAATGTAAATGATTCAAATATTCATTCTGAAACAAACACAGGAATGTCTATTGGAAATGAAATTTAAATGAAAAAAGATTATGTTCCTTCTAAGGGTGATATTGTATGGTTAGATTTTGACCCACAATTAGGGCGTGAACAATCAGGATTAAGACCAGCTTTAATAGTTTCACCTATTTCTTATAATAAAAAAGTAGGATTAGCTTTAATTTGTCCGATAACAAACCAAGAAAAGGGTTATCCTTTTGAAGTAAAAATTCCTGAAAAGTTAAAAATATCAGGTGTTATTTTATCCGATCATGTTAAAAGTTTAGATTGGAAAGCTAGAAATGCAAAATTTATTGATAAAATTACAAAAGATATTATGGAAGATGTAATTGCAAAAATTTCTTCTTTACTTGATGAAGATGATTAATTCATTTTATTAAACATATAAATTTTATAATAAATTTGCTTAGAAAAGATAACAAAATAACTTGTCGCACTTTTACTTAAAAGTTTAGTTATATTAGGTTTGATAAGTCAAGTTATATATTATAAATTCCTTAAAGAACTAACTTAGGATATTTCACAAGAGGCATTTGAAGAAAGTTCTTTTAATCAAAAAATCTAAGGGAATCATCTCACTTAACTGAAACCCTGTAATAACTCAATCAATAATTTATTTTGTAAAGTTATGTAACTATAATAAAATATAAAAAAGAACATATAATAAGATAAATTTACACCCAATTGAATGACCAATAACAATGAAGAATGATGAAAGGTTTAATACCTGTCAAAACTAATTGTAATGGTTTAAAAGAAACTCAAAGTTAAAAATTAAAAAGCAGTTTTATTTACCATTCGTCATTCACATTTCGTCATTATTTTTTTTATTTTATAAAAGGAGCATCAAAAATGGGTAATGTAAACGTATCCGAAATTATCAAACAAGGTGAAAAAAGAAAAATCGACATTTCACAAATTAGAGTTCCAGAAACTCACGACAGAACAGACGTTGACGATGAAAGTATTGAATCTCTTGCAAACAATATGTCAGAAGTAGGACAACTTAATCCTATTCTTCTTGATAAAAAAGCAGATGATGACTTTGAGCTAATTTCAGGTTTAAGAAGATATGAAGCAGCTCTTAAGCTTAATTGGTCTGAGATTGATGCAATAGTACTTGAGAATTTAGATGAAGGCTCAAGATCATTAATAATGATTGCAGAAAATGCACAAAGACAAGATCTTAATGACTTTGATTTAGTAAACTCTTTGATTCATTATTTAGGAGTGATTTGTCATAAACCAGATGATGAAGTTAAAAATTTTCTTTTTAAAATAAAAAATCATGACTCAGGAAATGTAAAAACTTTATCTTTTGAAGAGAAAAAACTTAAGAAATTAATGGAAGAAACTATTTCAAAAACAGATAGATATACTCTTAATTTTCTTATAAATAAGTTAAAAGTATTAAATTTTGCTCCTGCTATTATAAGAGCTATGAAAGAGCATAGATTACTTTATACTTACGGCTTAATGCTTAATAGAATAAAAGATGATCAAGTAATTAATGAACTTCTTCATAGGTTTATAACAAAGCAAATAGATAAAGATGAACTTAAAAAAGAAATTAAAAAATTTATAGCTTCTGAACCTGTTGACCAAGTAATGCCATTTGGAGCTACTTTGAAAAAATTAAGAGATTTTAAAGCATTACCAGATGAAAAAAAAGAAGCTATTAGTTATAAAATGCAAGAAATAGAAGATATTTTAGCAAGTTAAGATGAACGATAGTTAGAGAGTGAAAAATGAATTTAAGAATGACGAATAAAATTTAAGTTTTCATTTTTTGCTCTTAGCTAAAGTTTAATTTAAGTATGAGTACTAATTTTCTTAAGTACAAGCTATTTCGTCATTCGTCATTTAATATTCACCATTCAATTTTACGGAGTAAAAAACCATGAAAAAAAATCTGTTAATTCTTGCTGCCATATTATTTTTACCTACTGCATGTCATGTATGTGTAGGTCAAGCTAATGTTGGAGGAGTTAATAATAATGCTTGTTGTTCCTCAAAGGAGCTAATTATTATTTCAAAAGATAATAAAGGAGAAAATACAGTTGTAAATCAAAATCCCTCAGCTTCTCCAGTTCCAAGTGTGTCTCCAAGTTCAGGAGTTGTTATTTTACCAAGTCCAATATCAACTCCAACTACAGTTCCTGTTCCTTCTCAAAGCCCTTCACCAAGTCCTAGTTAAATTATTAATGATGAATTTATCATTACGATTAATTCATCATTCGCAATCCATTTTTCATCATTATTATATTTACGGAGTTAAAACAAATGAAAAAGAAATCATATATAAGAAATATATCAATAGCTGTATTGTTTTTTACAGCAGTTAAAAAGGTTATGGATATTTCATTTCAAGCATATAGAGAAATGAAAAAATCAGATAAGGAAAGTAAAAAAGATGTCAAAGAAAAAGATAAAAACTAAAAGGGTTTTCACAAACGTGATAGTTGATCCTTTTTTCTGTCTGTTTTGTATGAGTAGGAATTGTAGGCATCGAAAGTGAATATGAACGAAGAATGAGAAAGTAAAACTTAAATTTTATTTCTCATTCTTCACATTTCACTATTATATTTACGGAGTAAAATCATATGTTAAAACTACATTTTGTAACTTCAGGATATATGCTAATAGATCTTGAAGAATTAAGTATAGATTATCAAATAAGAGATCCAGTCTATAATGTCAAAACATTTGCAACAAAACCAAATCAAATAATATTAGATTCAGAAAACCTAAAGTTTTTTACAGATTGGGGAGTAGTATCTCTAACAGAATCTAAAGCAAAAAATAGAATAATTAAAGTAACTCTTGATTGTCTTAAATGGGGTTGGTATTCATCAGCTCAAATAGTAATTGAGAGAGATGGACAGATTATTCTTAATGATAATTTTCAATCAGGTACAAGAGGGCCAGTTGGAAATCCTGTTAAAGTACGAAACTATAATGTTTAATTGAAATTTAGGAAAAATTAAATATTTTAATCAATTAATCATCTTTCAATATATATTTACGGAGTGAAATCACATGTTTTCAAGAAATAATTTAAAATTTAAAGATAATTATAGTTGGGAAGTTTCCAGAGGTGATAACCCAACAATAAAAGGAAGCCCTGATAATGATCTTTTAAATAGAACAGAAGGTTATGAAGTTTTATACTTTATACAACAGTTTATGAAAAAACAAAAAACTAGAAGTGTAAAAATCGGAGCTAAAGCAGAGGCTTTAATAATTAACTATATACCATCTCATATAAGGAGTAGAAAAGATATAGAAGATTGGCTTATAGAGAATTGGAATAAGACAGATGAAGATCTTTATCTCATTGGTAAAGGTTACAAGGAAGTAAAAGAGTTTTTACCAGAAAAGAGTATAAAAAAGCTTGAAAAAATCCTTAAAATTACGAAAAATAATAGAAAAGAGTTTTTAGTTAAATTAATTGATAAGGAATACGATTATTTAATAGAAGGCTAGAAATTCTAAATTATACAAAAAAGCTAAGGGAGATGATTTCCTTAGCTTTTTTATTATTTTTATAAAATTAACTTAATTTTAGTATTTCTTTTATCTTTTCTATTGAAATATTAGATATTTTAGAAATAATACTAAAATCAAATCCTTCATTATACATATTGGTTATTATTTCAGCTTCTTTTTTTTCAATACCAATATTAATAAGTTTTTGTTTTTCATTGTTGATAGTGGTAACTAACATAGATGAAACCTCTCCTTTATTCTTGTACAAATTTTCCATTTCACTGTAGTCTTCTGGTTCTATTTTACCATTTTTTGATAAAAGTCTGAACCAATTTAAAAAGATTGATACAGCTTGTTTATCTTCTTCATTATCAAATAAGTTTAACATCTCAGTTTTTATTAATTCTAAATCATATTCAACCTCTGCTAAAAATAATGTTGAAACTATATTTTTTATCTTGAGTAAGTCTTCAGATTTAAATTCATTCTCTGCTATCTTAAAATACTTAAAATTTAATCCATATTCCCCAAGTAAATCATTTTCTTTTATTAATTCTGAAATATTTACAGGAGCTGTCCATTTATCATTGCCATTGTATAACATCATTGGAAAAACAGGTGGTAACTCATTTAACTCTTTATTATTATTCAATAAATCCATATAAAAGTTAGTTATATAGTTCAATATTCTTAAACTCATGAATTTATCAACACTTGACTGAAACTCTAATAAAATATATACATAAAAGTCTTTATCATTCAACTTTGTTTCTATTATTAAATCACCTTCAGTATTTTTATAGTTTTCTGAAATAAATGATTTATCAAGTGTTTTTGTATTTTCATAATCTATATCATTTACCCAAGATTCATTAACAAAAGTCTGCATTAACTGTTTAAATATGGTTTTATTGGAAAATAACTTCTTATAACCATAATCATGTATCTTTTTTATCATTTATTTGCTTCAATCTAAAATATATAATAAACAGTTTACTATATACTTCATTAGAAAAACAAAAAAAGCTAAGGAAATCATCTCCCTTAGCTTTTTACTTATAAAATATATTATAATTAAATACAGTAATGATGTATTTGTGTAATGATGGTATATTTTATGTCAATGAAAAGAGTTCAAGTTCAATTTGATGAAAGTGATTATCAAACTATAAGAAAAATAGGTTTTATTGAAAATAGAGCGATATCAGAAATTATAAGAGAAGCTACAAAATCTTATCTTAAATCAAGAACAGACGTTGATAATAAAATAAAAGAAATTTTTGCATCAGAAAATGAAGTAGAAAATGCTCTTAATGATAGTATTGATGATTTTTATGAAGTATACGAGAAATTAGCTCAATAATGTCTGAAATTAAGTTTTTATCAAAAGATTCTGTTTTAACTATTCATAAAAAAATGATAGATGTTTTTGGTGGTTCTTATGGTATTCGTGATGAAGGATTATTAGATTCTGCTTTAGAAATGCCAAGAGCAGGTTTTGGAGATGAGTATTTTCATAAAACTATTTTTGATAAAGCTTCTGCTTATCTTTTTCATTTAGTTAAAAATCATCCTTTTATTGATGGTAATAAAAGAATTGGTTTTGCTTGTATGGATACTTTTTTACGTATTAATGGATATAAATTAGATAAAAATAATAAAAAAGAAATATATAGTTTTGTTTTAGAGATAGCTTCTGGTAATTCTTTAACTAAAGAGCAAATATCAGATTTTTTAGAGAAAAATAGTATTAAAATAAACTAAGTTGATTAGGATGAATACCTTTGATTCTAGGTAATGTTAAACCTTTAATAGCTTTTTTATAACCCTTTTTAAGTTTTTTTGTAAATTGATTTTGAAATAACTTATAACCTTGTTCATATTCTTGAAAAGAAATAAGTTTGAATTTTCCCTGTCTTCCAATTCTTCCATAAGTAATTTTTATTAGATTTTTATCCAAAGTTAACTCATAAAATTTATGATGTTTTTCATCTACAAATTCAAGATAAATATTTATATTTTTAATTATATTAATCATTAAGTAGTAAAGTAAAGATAAAATATTATAATAAGTTAAATTATATCATATTTTTATTATATAGAATAATATTTTATCTTAAAATTAATTATTTAAATCTCTCTTAATTAACTCTCTTTTGAGCATCTTTAACATTTGAAATAACTTATACTTTAAAATTTCATCATAAGTATTTGATATTTCATCTTTTATTGAATCGAATTTATCCAATAAATCATTATTTGTAAAACTTGAAAAATGTTCTTCAAAAACACTTTCAAAACTATATTTTTTTGTTCTAACTTTTGTAATCATAAAACCTCCATAAAATCATGAAAAGTAAGAGGTAAAAAACCTCTCACTAAACTTAAAAACTAATAACAGAATTAACAACACATGAACCAATAACGACAACCTTGCCATGCTTACCAGACTTAACAGCCTTAGCTATAGTGTCCTTAGTACCACGACTAACACCGTCCCAAAAGAAAATACAATAATCAGAATGAGAAATAATGTCACTGTTACGAAGTAAAGGAGCAACACGAGAAGGAATAGAACCTGAATAGTCAGGCTTAATAACTGATAAGCTAAAACCCTTAGACCTAGCAAAAGATGAAGCAATAGTATCAATACCAGTTGCTCCACCAGAAACAATGGTAGTAGTACCTTGTGGTAAATGTGACTCAATATCACTATATGAAACCTTAAGCCCACGTGAACCAGTAATAGAAACTCTCATAAAAACCTCCATAAAAAATACATGAATAAAAGAAAAAAAAGAAAAAGAAAACGAGGCATTATGAAAAGAAGCTTAAAAGGATTATGCAAAGGGCTTGTTCATTTCACCCTTGCAGAATTTCTTTAAGCTTCTATAATGAGGAAGTTTTTTTTGATTTTTGTACTCAGATACAGGAATTTAGTACTCTGGGAGTTATTTTTTTAATATTTAGATAGCATGAGTTATTTCATTGGTTTGAATTAGAAAAGTTTGATTAAGTCTATTAATAATTTGTTTTCCTTCAAGGTTAACTAGAGCCTTATTAGAATTAGTGATAACTAATTTTTTAAGTTCATCTTTGTTATATCTTGCATTAATTTTAGAGTTATTTACACCTTGAATTATTATACAATCAGTAGATAAAACATCACTTAGGTTCATTTCTTTTGAAAAGTTCATTTCATAAACAAGTTTTTGGTTTTGATAAATAGACATAATTATGTTACCTTGAGAATTTTCACCAATAAGTGCTAAAGTTCCATAATTTAAGATGTCATTTTCAATATCAGTTGTGTCAGAAATAGTAAATCCAGATGAAGAAATACTATACTTGGGTGGAGTAATAGGTTCTACACAAGCATTTAGTGAAAGAGAAACGATTAATAGAGCTAGAATTTTTTTCATATTTTTATCCTCCTATAATAGAATTAAAGATATTTTTTGTGTTTTTAAGTTCATCGACTTTGATAACTTCATATAACTCAAATTTGTTATCAATTTTTGTTTGTTGTTCTTCAGTTAATTCAACATTTTTATCATCAATAGATTTAGTTTCTATATTAGCTTTGATAATTCTTTGTAAGATAAAAAATTTATTACCTAATTGAATAATAGCTTTTTCATCAGATTTATCTTCGTTTTTAGGAGATTGATAAGCAAAGCCAAATGAGATGTTATTAAGTTTTGCAGTGTTGAATCCTGTATCAATCATATCTCTAATAGTTTCTTCTTTGAGCTCTATATTTGTAACAGGGTTGTTTTTTTCAAGAGATAGGAATATATCAATGTTTTCATTAGCTAGAGATAAGTTATATCCAGTAACTTTTAGTTTTTTGTCAAAAGCAGGTTTAAGAGCAGTGCCTTTAAATAAATCAAGATCAAGATAATTTGGAGTTGTATTATTATTTACTGCAACTTTTTTGTCTAAGGTTTTTAATTCTTTTTGTGTTGTAGTGTTAAGATTATTTGCACAAGCATTAATGCTTGTTAATATTAGTCCTGATAATGTGACTTTTAAAAATTTATTCATATTCTTTCTCCTTGTTTTTATCTTGAAATAATTTTAATATCAGTATCTTCATTGTTATTGATATTAATAACAGGTATAATTTTTCCTTCAACAATAACTTCAACTTTTGTACGTTTATTATTATTTAAAGTAACTCTATCTCCAGCTTTAATTGAAGATATTTGATTTTGAGGAACTTTTACAGTATCTTCTTGGCCATTTTCAGATTTAACTTTGAAAGTACTATTTTGTGTATCAACAGATGTAACAGTTCCAGTGAGCTTATCAATAGCATCATTACCTAAACCAATAGGAATACTAGTATTAACATTAACAGGTTCATTGAAGTTAACATTTGTTGGACCTGCAGTACAAGCTGAAATAGAAAAAGTAACTGTAAGTACACTTAATGCTTTGGTAAAATTTCTCATTTTTTTAATCTCCTTAACTAAATTCTTGATATTTTTAATCATATAACTTTATTTTGATAAAAAATATCTTATTCTTATGGATAAAATATCTTTTTATTTATAATCTTGAATATAAAATATATTTATTTCATATTTAAAATTATGTGGAGATTTTTCAATCTCCCATTAAATCTATTTACACAACTTTGTACTTATTTCTAAAAGCTTTTAGTTTTGTATTAATATCAATGCTTTTAAGACCTCCTCTAGTGTTAGTTCCAGAATATACGGCAAAGTGGAGATGATTATTATTCGCACCTTGTTTTGAAATATATCCCAAAGTTGTTGATGTTCCTACATTTGCGTTATTTCCGATAATGGCATTCATATGCATATAACCACTAAACCAAGTTTTTAGAATAGTTCCATCATCAAGTTTAAGAGGTGTATCATGTTGTACTAGGACAAATGATAATTTTCCAGAACTTCTTCCTCCTTCATGGTAACTTGTAACAACTTTACCACTATAAACAGGTGTTACAGGCATTTTATAGTCAGAATCTTTTTTTGGAGTATTTTTGTTTAAGTCAAGAGCATATCTGTCATCAGCTCTATTATATCCTCCAGTTGATGAATGAAAAGAACTACCTGGAGAATGTGTCCAACCTGAGCCAGATGCAGGGAATACTAAGTTAGATGCAGTAATAGTATTAGCATTTAGTGTAGTGAATGTAGCAGGTGTCAAAACAACTGATTGCTCAGTGATTTCATTTGTTTGATTGTCTGGTATATTATTTCCTAAATCAGTATTAGGAGTACCACAAGCAGCAGCACTAACTAATACAACTGCACTAAGAACTCTTCCTTTAAAATTTCTTAATTTCATTTTTTACCTTCCTTTAAGGCTTTAAATTATCTATATTTTTTTATTATATAGGTTTTAATAAAAGAAAATTATCTATTTTTTATCTAAAAAACATATTTTTATAGTATTTATCTTTTATTATTTTTACTCTATATTAAATTGTTCATGTTTAATGTAAAATTTATACTTAGTTTTAGTTAGTAATTTTGTTAGTAAAAATAATCAAATGTTATTCAAATAGAATTGATAAAATTATTAGCCGTGAAAAACGGGGAATTTTTTAATAGTTAAAATATTTTATTGAAGAAAAAAATAGAAATTATGAATTGCTATGCCATATAATCAATATTATCTGGATAAATACCATTTTTAAAAGCCTTTTTAATCATATAACAAACTCTAGGGTAATAAAAATCCATATATTGAGTTTCCTGTAAACATTCTATATCACCAGTAATTTTATCTAAAACAACTTTACCTATTTCTTCACCAATTTTAAGAGTTCCATGTTTGTGCTCAGGGTTAGGCTTAGTAATATCACGAATATATGAATATTCTATTAAATCATCAGCTTCAAAAGATTTTCTTATTTGTATATAAATCGCCATTAATGATTTAATTCCTTATTTATATTAAAAATTTAGGGAAATCAATTTCCTTAAATTTTCACTACTTTTTAACTAAAAGAGCTTCAATCTTATTTAAATATTTTATAGCTGAGTTGAAGTTCTCTATCTGTTCAGAACTCAGGTTTTTTTTAGCTTTTTCAAGAGTATTTTTTATACTTGTAATAGACTTAATAGTTTTTTCAAGATTATTAACTGGTTTATTTAATTCTTTATAAGCATCTTTAAAAAATTTAGATTCAAGTTCTTCTTTAGTTAATTTATTAAAGTACTTTTTTAAAAATAATTTCTTTTGCTCTTTAACTTCAAGCTTTGCAATATCATATATTGGACGATAACCTATTATCTCTCTATTTTCTAAAAACTTTTCTTTTTCTTCTGAGTTTGTGGACACAAACTTTTTATATGAAACACCATAAGTTTGAAATTGTTTTATATAATCAACTAATGTGTTATCAAGATTCTTAATTGCTATAATAACTGAAACTATACCTTTAGACTTATTAAATTTTTCTGATATTTCTTTTTGAGAATAACCTTTCTCAAGATACCAATTAAATAAACTACTAAGTTGAAAATTGTCTATAGCTCTTCTTTCATTATTTTCAATATACTGTATTTTTTTAAGTTCTGACTCATCTATTTGATCATTACTTTTATTCAATCTATTTACAAGAATTTCTGAATCTTCATCTATATGTTTAATAGCATGATAACGTCTATATCCTGCTATTAAATAATTATCTTTTGTTATTAATACAGGTTGAAGCTGACCGTTCTTAGAAATATCTTGTGAGAGCTCTTTTATTTCTTCATATTCATAATTATCACGAATATTAGTATTAAGCTTAACTTCAGATATTTTTAAAAGATTTATATTTTCATTACTAGTTTTAAGCTTTAAATCTTTAATTATATCTTTTAATCTTTGATTTTCAATTTTTAAATTTACTTCTTCTTTCTGTTTTGTTGAAGTATTTAATACTGAACTAAAGTCTTTTTTAGCCATTTATTTGCCTCAAAATTTCTAACCATAATTTAAAATAGTCAATACTTCCTATACAATTTTCATCATGCAAAAAGATAGGTTCTTTGACTGTCTGACTTTCAGGTATACTTATATTCTCTCTAATCTTGGTTTCAAAAATATGTAATGGGTAATCATTTTCTTCATTAACTGATTTAGTTGTTTCTATTACTTGATTTACTATTACAGTATCTCTATATCTTGTAAAAGCTAATCCTAAAATTTTTAAATTTAAAAGACCTGTCATTTGACTATCCTCTTCAATAATTCTAGTTATTTTATTAGTGATATTATGTAATCCATCTAAACTAAATTGATGTCCATCTAATAAAATTAGGGCATAATCTGAAGCATTTAAAGCTAGTTCAAAAGCTAAATCAATACTAGGAGGACAATCTATTAGTATAAAATCATAATTATTTTTTATGGGTTTTAAAGCTCTTTGAAGAAAATACTGTACATTTCTTTTTGTATTTGAATTAATTTTCCAATGATCAAAAGCCATATTGTTTGGGATAATGTGTAAGTTATCTGTAATAGGAGTTATTACCTCATTTATCTTTTGTGGTTCATCTAAAATATCTTTGATTACTAAATCATATTTATATGCATTAAAGACTTGGCTAAGATTTGCTTGACCATCAAGATCAATTATTAAAGTTTTTCCAATACAAGAAAACAAATAACCTAGATTAATCGTAGAAGTTGTTTTACCTACTCCACCTTTATTTTGGCAAATTGAAATTGTTTTATTCTTGATTTTTATAGGGTTTATTTTTTGATAAATCTTGGCTACATCTGCCCAGTGGAAGATATGATCTCCTGCTTTTGTCTTTTTTATGGAAGACTCATTAGCCTTTTTTAATAGAGTTGGTCTTGTAACTCCAAGTAGTTCTTGTACAATTCCTGCTTTCAATTTTTCGTATTCCATCTTTTAAATAATAAACTAGCTTTATTAAATTATAGTTTTTTTTACTAAAATAATAAAGTAAATAATTAACAATTTATGAAAATAATAGATAATTTAAAAATTTTGAAATAAATCCTTGTTTTTTTAAATTGAGTAGTATTTTTGCTCTTTCAAATCTATCTTTTGGGTTATTATATTTAATATTTAATTCAGTTAGTATTTCTCCTAATTTTTTATTATTAAAGTAGCTTATTTGATTAATATTTAAGCCATACTTTTTCAAACTTTCTTCAAAATCTTTTTCATGAAAATGATAATAAGAAGGCTTGAGTATAATGTTTACTGGTATTTCATCTAAATAACTGATTTGCTGTAAAAAACCATCTTTAGCTCTTATGATACCACCAAAGAAATATTGTGTTTCTTCTTTAGAAGCATTTATTATTTGAGAAATATCATAAGGTTTACTATAGAAGTCGAAACCATAAAATCTTTTCTTTTTAGTATTTTTTTCTGAATAGGAATCTATATTTGATAATTCATCAAAATAGCCTTTATTTCTGATATATTCATCTTCTATTAAAAGCCATTCTTTCATTCTTTGGTATTTTATTTTTGATAAAAAATTAATCTCGTTAGGATTTTTTATTATAAGCATACTTAAATGTAATCTTTCATTTTCAAGAGTAGAAATTAATTCTTTTAATACTTTTTGATTTAATTTTGGTATTCTATAGAATAAAATATTAACTTTTTCTCTCTTTGAGAAAACTGTACTTCTTGAAACAAGATAAATTAAATACTTTTTATCAATTGTATAATTTTTTTTGAGAAATGTAATATCTATACTTGTATTAAACTTTTCAAAGTCGAAATTATCTAAAAGTTTATTCATATCTTTTTAAGTTTTACCTATATAAATTTAAGCATTTTTCAAGAGCCATTTTTCCAATTCAAATTTAAAACTATCTATATTATCATAATCTTCTTTAATTCCAAGTATTAGCTTTGCTTGTTTATTGTTATTAGTATAATGATGTGGTAAAAATATTTTTAATGTATTATTTTCAAAGTTTAATTTTGATATTCTTGTTAAACCTTTTCCTTCTACTGTATTTCTTAGTTTTACAAAAACTATTAAAGGAAATTTTCTCTCCATTTTTTTAATAAGGTTTTCAATTTTGTTTACTCTAAATGAACTTCTGTGATCAAATGCTTGTCTTTTAATCATATTCTTTACCTATATTAAATGTTATAGGTTTATCATAGGCTAATTTTTAGAGATAGAATATTTAAAAAATGTCTAAATTTTATCTTTATATGATCAATAAAAAATAATATGAATAAATCACAGAATACACAAAATTACACAGAAATTTTTTCTGCATTTTCTGTTCTTTCTGTGGTAAAAATAATAATGTGTAATTAATTTTGTTTGGGACTTATACTAAAAATAGTTTGTGGGCACAAACTCATATTATTTATAATAAAAATAATTTGTACCTCAAATCTAAATCTTTGGAGAGATAAAGTATGGATTTTGTAGTATTAGAAATGCCTTTAGCTAAAGATATATATTTTGAAAATAAAGAAAAAAGAGAAATAATAGAAATTTGTTACTGTTCATTATATATTCAAGAAAAAATCACTTTTTATCAAGCTTTAACCTTATTAGAAACTGATTCAGAAAATTTTTTAGAGTTATTAAAAAAATATAATTTTACTCTTTCTAAAAAACATAGATTAGGAAAGAATAAATCTTTAATTCAAGGAGAAAGAAAGTTAATTGAATTTAATCAGTTTATAGAAGATTTTAAAAAGTCTAATAATCTAACTTTTTATTCTAATAATAAATATCTAAAAAAAGAAGATTTAGAAAACAATTATTCTTTCAAACTTTTTAGAAAAGAATTTTTAGTCGAAGGTAAAACTTTAAAGCGTTTAAGAGCTGCTATTGATGAAGTTAATAAAGAATTTCCAGATGAATTTGAATTATGTATTGCAGGAGATACTTATGACTTATGTTTAAGTATTAATTTAAGATTTTATCATAAAATAGAAACAAGTAGAGATGATTTAAAATATGTTCAATTCTTTGATAAATTATCTAAAAAGTATTTAAAAAAGAATTCTTTTGGAGTAAATTTTGGATTCCATTTAAGCTTTAGCTATCCTTTTTACGATAAAGAAACTTTGAAAAGAAAAAAAACTTAAGCTACTGTACCACAGATAGTTCCATCATAAGGGTGGTTAAGATTACCACTTACAAATAAGTTTAGTAATTCTATAATATCTTTTTGTAATTCTTCAGGGATTTGCTCTTTTTTTGTAAAAGGCATAAAAA
This sequence comes from Candidatus Sericytochromatia bacterium, assembly GCA_046328075.1. Taxonomy (GTDB): domain Bacteria; phylum Cyanobacteriota; class Sericytochromatia; order UBA7694; family JACMQJ01; genus JAXLXG01. The sequence goes on along the minus strand of JAXLXG010000027.1, from coordinate 55,149 downwards.
CTTGAAAAGCCCCTTTATAATCACCTAAAACAATATATTGAGAACTTTGTTTATGTTCTAATGTGATTTTCCAAATACTTTTATATCCAGATTTACCAGAAAGTGAAACATTAATATCAAAACAAGAAGCAATGCTATAAAGAGCTAAAGCTGAAGATATACATGAACTTAAAGAAATAATATTATCTTTTGGAGGTCTTCTATCGTAAAAATTAAAAGTTTTTAGTTCAGTGTCAAAAAATAATTCACTTTCAATGATATTCAGATAAGAATTATGTTTTGAAATATCATATTGAATAGTATTCCATTGAGCTATAATTTTATTATTTTTTTCAATAATATTTTCTGACACTCTTTCAGAATAAAGTTTAGGATTATACCAGTAATTCATATTTTTTCCTTAGATACAAAGCTATTTTAATTGACCTCTAATAATTTCTTCTTCCTCATATTTGTGTATTTTTTCAATCAAATCATCTGTAATTTCACCTATTAACTCTTCTAAAAGTTTTGAAGATTCTGTATATTCTTTCCATAAAACATTATTTAAAAAATCCTCATTTACTCTAATCATTACTGTTGTATACTTTTGTCTATAATATCTATATGGTTTTATTTCATATTTTCTACAAATTGCAATTAAAAGTTTTTTATGCCAAGTATCAGGTGTGTATAAAGTGTATTCTTTAAGGTTACTGTTTATTTTTAATTCTGGAAATTTTTGTAATATTCTTTCTTTTGCTGAAATCGCTGCATTTTTTTCACCATCTGTTTTTGCACCAGCTATTAGAGATTCAATTTTTTTTATTTTATCTAATAAATTTTTCATCTATTCCAATATTTCCAATCTTCAGTAGTATTATTGTTAGTTTCAATATTGCTTAAAATATACTTAAAAGTAATTTGTTTGAAAAAAATATTTATCCTTAGAGTTGTTACTGAAATACTCTTGTCTTTTCACTTTTTTCTTTTTATACCAGTTCTAAATATCAGATGTGCATGAAAATAAAATTGAGCATTGAAATTACTAGGTTCTAATAAAAATCATGCACATCTACAAAATTAAATTGGTATTACTTCTTATCTAATATATACACTATTACTAACATTTTTAAACATAAATAATTATAGTATTCAAAAGATCTTTATTACAACATATAAAAACTAAAATCATTCTATAGAAATGTATTTTATATTTTAAAAGTTCAGATGAGCTAATAATTAAAATTATCTTGTATTTGTTTTTTCATCTTTCAAGCATTAAAATTTTTATCTAAAAATATACAAAATAACATATTTTTGTGTATAATATTACTCATTATGAGTAAAAAAAATTATTCTACTACCCAAAGCTGAAAAAATATTATTTGAACTTGGAGAAAATATTAAACTTGCAAGATTAAGAAGAAAACTTAGTTCTGAACAAATTTCTGAAAGAGCTGGTATAAGCCGTAAGACATTATACTCAATTGAAAAAGGTTCTTCAGGTGTTTCTATAGGGTATTATCTACAAATTTTATTTGTTCTTGGTTTAGAAAAAGATTTATTAAAAGTTGCAAGTGATGATATATTAGGAAGAAAACTTCAAGATGCAGAACTTTTAATAAAAAAAAGAGCTCCTAAAAAGAGTAAAGATTAACATGAAAGAAAATTTTAAAACTATTTTAGTATATGCTGATTGGGTTGATTTAAAAAAAACATTTCTAATGGGATTTTTAAAAATCACTAATTCAAGAAATAAAGAGATTTTTTCTTTTGAATATTCTCAAGAATGGTTAAATTCTGGTTTTTCTCACTTAATTGATCCTGATTTACAATTATATTCAGGTACTCAATATTTGAATAATGATAAAAACAATTTTGGTATTTTTCTTGATTCTTCTCCTGATAGATGGGGAAGATTATTAATGAGAAGAAGAGAAGTACTAAATGCAAAAATAGAGCAAAGAAAAGTAAAGACACTTCTTGAATCTGATTATCTTCTAGGTGTTTATGATGGTTATAGAATGGGTGCTATAAGATTTAAAGATTCAGAAAATGGGAATTTTTTAAATGATGATAAAAAACTAGCAACTCCTCCTTGGACTTTATTAAGAGAACTTGAATTTGCAAGTTTGGAACTTGAAAAAGATGATTCAACAGTTAATCCAGATTATATCAAATGGTTAAATATGTTAATAGCTCCAGGTTCATCATTAGGAGGAGCAAGACCAAAAGCTGGTGTTATTGATAATAAAAATAATTTATGGATTGCAAAATTTCCAAGTAAAAATGATGATAAAGATATAGGAGCTTGGGAAATGTTAGTAAATCAAATTGCTTTAGAATCTGGTTTAAATGTCTCAGAATCAATGGTAAAAAAATTCACAAGTAAATATCATACCTATTTAACTAAAAGATTTGATAGAAATGAAAAAGGTCAAAGAATACATTTTGCTTCTGCTATGACATTATTAGGTTATACAGATGGTAATGATTTTAATGATGGTGTTAGCTATTTAGAATTAGCAGAATTTTTAATAAGATATGGTGCTAATGTTAATAAAGATTTAGAAGAACTCTGGAAAAGAATAGTTTTTAATATTTGTGTTTCTAATACAGATGATCACTTAAGAAATCATGGCTTTTTGTTAACAGAAAAAGGTTGGGTTTTATCTCCTGCTTATGATATTAACCCAATAGAAACAGGAACAGGTTTAAAATTAAACATATCAGAAGATGATAACTCACTTGATTTAGATTTAGCTTTAGAAGTTATAGATTATTTTAGGGTTGATTATAAAAAAGCAAAAGAAATAATTGAAATCATACAAAAAAATGTTTCTACATGGAATCAAAAAGCTTCAAATCTAGGTATATCAAGAAATGATCAAGAATTAATGTTTAATGCTTTTAGAGTGTAATATTATTTCTTTAACTTCAAGCTTTTCAATATCATATATTTGACGATAACCTATTATCTCTATATCTTCTAAAAACCTTTCTTTTTTTTCTGAGTTTGTGGATACAAACTTTTTATATGAAAACTATAAGTTTGAAATTGTTTTATATAATACCAATTTAATTTTGTAAATATTTTGATTTATCACAAAAGTCTTTGTATATACTTAAAAGTAATTGGTTTGCAAAAAATATTTATCCACAATGTTGTTACTGAAACATTATTGTCTTCTTACTTTTTTCTTTTCACTTCTTGTCTAGTATAATGATTTTTTGTATTTTTATTTAAAGAGTAAATAAAAATTAATTTTCATATTTAAAAAATAAAATTAGAAAAAAGCTCAAAAATTGATATTTTAACTCAAAATTTAACTCTTTGAGAATTTAAAAATTAAATTCTTGATGTATTATGATACTAAAAAATAAATTCTCAAGAAGAAACATATTTTACAGTTAACTTTAACGAAATTATATTTTTTATGGAAATAAATTATAAAACTATAAAAACCTATAAAAGATTATCAATACTATGTTTTATAAAAAATTGTGCAGTTAGGAACATAATCGCACAAATAAGTGACGAAATATAAATGACCAATGAAGAAAAAGTTTTTCCTCATTGGTCATTCGTCATTCACTTTTCATCATTCTCTCTGATTTCCATTCTTTAATATTTTTATTTTCAGGATCAAAACTAACACCAACTAAGACTATTTCTTTATTATTAGCTAAAAAACTATCATAATATTTCTTCTTGCTTATTTGATTTAAAGCTATATCAGGATTATTCATCTTAAATTCAAATATATAAACATGAGTATTTGTTTCTGCTACAGCATCTATAAACCCTTTTGAAGTGGAAACTTCTGCTTTAATTTTTGAACCTATTAAAGTAAATATCAAATAGAAAATAGTATGGTAATATAATTCCCTTTCATATAAACTGACTTTTTTATCAGGTTGCATCTTTACTGCTATTGTTGCAAATATAGATTTAAAGATATTTATTAATTCTTCCAAGTCATTAGATTTTAGCTTCCTAACCATTTGATTTATGGATATATCGTTTGAAACTTGTTGATATGCAAAATCATCTAATAAATAATTTAATAATGAGTCTTTTACTTCTTTGTTAGGATAACTCAATATATATTCTTTTTCTAAATCAATTTCAGTAATTTTTTTTATTGTTAAATATCCGGTTTGGAATAAAAGTGCATAAACATTTATTTTATCTAATTCAAATGCTGAAAAATCTTTTAATGATAAAAATAATTTTTCTAGCTTTTTTATATCAACATTATATTCTCTTATTGTTTTTATTAAAAATGTCGGTGTGCCTGTCTCAAACCAATAATTATCAATATCTTTTTTAGCAAAGGAACTTAATATTGAATAAGGATTATATACAAAATTTTTACCATCCCAAGAGTAGCCGTTATACCATTCTTTTAACTTTAATTTTAAGTCATCAACTGTTATATTTTTCTCATTAGCTAAGTCTTTTATGTATTCATCAAAGTACTTGTAAAGTTGTTTTTCATTTATTCCCACTATTTCAGAATGATTTTTATCCGTTGTTATATCATTTAAATTATTTAATGTTGAAAATATTGATATTTTACTGAATTTTGAAACACCAGTAAGGAAAACAAAATGTAAGTATTCATCATTAGCTTTTATGGTTTCATAAAAGGTCTTCATAATAGTTCTCATCTCTTTTGCTCGTTCTAAATCATTACCGAGATATTCAATTATAGGCTTATCATATTCATCTATCAATAAAACTACTTTCTCTGTTTTTGATAATTCTATTATAAGATTTCTGAAAGCGGTTTTGTAATCTGTTGTTTTTAATTCAATATTATATTTGTTATAGTTAGTTTTTAAAATTTCTAAAAGCGAATCTTCAAATTCTTTTATACCTTTTGCATAATTCAAATCATTTAAAGATAATTTTATTATTGGGTATTTTTTCCATTCTATTTTGTGATAGATATATAAATCTTTGAATAATTCTTTATTTCCTGAAAATATTTCTTCAAGAGTTGATATTAAAAGTGATTTCCCGAATCTTCTAGGTCGAGAAAGGAAAAAGTAAGTGCTTTCTGTAACTAAAAGTTTATATATTTCTTCTGTTTTATCTACGTACAGAAGGTTTTTTTCTCTTATTTTTCTAAAATTTTGTTCACCTAAGGGTAGAAGTTTTAACTTCTTCTCACTTTTCACTTCTCACCTCTCACTTTTATTTAACATACTGAAATTATACTATAAGGAATGAAAAACAATTATTATAAAAACCTATAAATAATAAGTATTAGGAAGTATAATTAACGTAAAAAACGTGAATTAAAAATGAAAAAGAAAATTTTAAAAAATCAAGACAATATAAATGGCACTTTTGATAAAGGTGTTAACTATTCTGATGCTCATAAAAAATTTACTGATGAGATAAATAATATATATTACAAAACTTATATTAATCAACATGAGCTTAAAAGACTAACTTATCTTGTAATTTCTCTAGTACAGCTTCAAAATGGAAGTAGGATAAGTGAAACTATAGAAGCTATAAGAAAATTTATTTTAGAACCTGAGTCAAAAGTTGCGGTTATTAAGATTGCTAAGAGAAAAGATGGTTTTAGAAGAAAGATACTACTTCCTGAACTTATTACCAATGATATTTTAGAAAGAATTAAATCTGAGATTAAAAATACCACAATAGAAGAATTATCTAAAAAGATTAGAATGTTTTTAACTCGTCATTATGGTTGGAATACGCATAGTTTAAGATATGCACTTATTAACTATCTCGCTATTGAAAAGAAAACTCCTATTAATCTAGTTTCAAAACTTGTAGGACATAAAAATATGAATCAGCTTTTAACCTATACTCAAAACAAACACGTTGATGAGTTATTATTGTCTATTAATAACAATACTATTTAGTTGTTGTTAAAATTTTTTATCATTTTATAAGAAGTTAAAGGAGAATAACTTAAAGTTTCAACTCCTTTAATTTTGTACTAGTTTTTAAATAGATCCTGCATAATCAAATTAAAATACTCTGTTCTTTTTAATAAATCCCAATGATCTTCTATTGTCCAATTTTGATTATCAACTAAATATCCATCATGGGTAAATATCTTAATCCCTGAATTTATATACCTTCTAAATGGATATTTTTCTTCATAATATGAATTTTTTAATCTCTCATTGTTTTCTTTATTTGTATGAAATTTATCTATTAAAGCAACAGGTGAAAGAAAAGATTTAATTATATCTATTTCATTTAGTCTATTTTCTTTATTAAGGTTAAAAAGCTTATCTTTGAAATGTGCTACAGGAATTACATGTTCAACTGTAGATCTTTCACCAACTTTGTTTTTTAATGAGCTTAAAGAAGATTTTGTATCTAAAACATTATTGATGATTTCATTAAAACTTTCTTCTCTATAGAGAATACCTGTATAAGAGTTTTTTTCCCAACTGTATAAACATTGAACTCTACGAATACAATCAGCAATAATATCTGTAGTTTGTCTTGTTACAAATTCTATTGGTAAATTTATTCCTATTTCTTTTGATCTTTTTTCAGCCAAAGGTACTTCTTCAATAAGCTTTTTTACATACCATTTTGTAGCGATTAAAGGTGTAACTTCTCTTGTAACTATTTGTATTGTCATATAGACCTCCTAATAAATGAATAAATTATTTTAAATATTTTCTAGCCATTAACTTTTCTATCAATAAACCTCCAGCTTTAAAAACTAAAGGTAAAAGATATGCGATTGCTTGTTCTCCTGATTCTGTTTTTTTATAATATATTTTAGAATTCTCTTCTTTTCTTCTAGTAATTGGATTTGAAATTTTTGTTGTTTCTTCAATTTTATCAACAAATAAATAGCCAGTTTTCTTCTCAGTTTTTTCTCTTGTTTCAAAACAATCTATAATTTTTTTAAAATCTGTCATAATTTACCTCCTTAATTAATAATGAGTTGTGAAACATGAATGGCTAATAAGCATATATTCAAAATTAAATTTTTATTAGCCATTCATCAAATTTTTAATTTACTTATAAAGTGGAATTTTATTAATTTCTTCAATTACATTGGATTCTAAATTAACTTCTGCAATGTTTGCTATATTTCCGATTAATTTAATTTCTTTTTCAATCTCCTTTTGTGAGTTATTTTTATTTCTTCTATCCTGAGGAGGATTAAGTTTATCAGATGTTTCTAGTTTAACTACCTTATCTCTAAACTCTTCAGGTAAAACACTACATTCAATTAGAACTTCTGCTAAACGTTGATTTAAAAAAGAATCTATTTGTATTTTACGTTTGGCTGTATGAGCAAATTTTGCAATTATTCTACAAATATTATCTCTATCCTCAGGACTTAATTTTTCTGCAAATTCATATTCTTCAACTTTTTTTAGACTTAGTATTACAGGTTCTAAACTGTCAATTGCAATAACAAATACTCTGTAATCAGTCATATTGTAGTAAAAGGTTTTTAGAGATTTTTTATCTGTATCATCTGTTGAAATTGTATTAGAAGGAACAATTAGGAACATATCCTTTTTAACTCTTTCTTCTTTAGCATATTTTTTTAATAACTCTGCTTGATTTTGAATATATTTTGGAAAATTTTCTAAATCTTCATTCATAGGACACTTTGCATCAAAGATAATATATTCTCCTGCAATATTTATGGTATTATCTGGCTTTCCTTTGAATGGTATTTGTTTTTCTTCAACATAGTCAATATCATGTCTTCTACATATTTCTAAAATAGCCTTTTTAACATTTTCTTCATGATTTTGCCAAGCTCTTTTCATTTTTTCAAATTTTTCTATTATCTCTTTTTCTTTATCTAACTTTATTTTCTCTTTATCTTTTTCAACTTGTTCTATAAGCATTTGTAACTTTTCAACTTTATAAATATGCTCTTGTTCTCTTTTAATTTGATTTTCTTCCCATGAAGCTATTTCTCTTTTAAGTCTTTGATTTTCTAATGTAATAGAATCATATGTTGTATTTATTATTGCCTTTTCTGTTTCAAGTTCTTTTATACGTTTTTCAGATTGCTTTATAGATTCTTTTAGTGTTGCTATTTCATTAGAACCAGTTCTTATTCCTTCTTCTAAATATTTCAACTCCTGTTCATTAGATAATTTTATTGTTTTAAGTTCTGTTATTTTATTTGTATTATTCTCTATATTTTCATTTGCTCTGGTTAAATCATTCTTAACAGATTGATACTCCTTTAACAAGTTTTTATTTATTTCTTCTTTAGTGCTTATATCTTTTTCAAGATTTAGTATATTCTCTATTTTATTCTTTATATCTTCTTCAAATCTTACTTTATCTGAGTTAAATTCACTAATTTGATTACTTAGAACTAAATTTTTTGCTTTTAATGTTTCTAATTCTTCTTTAAGTTCAAATAACTTTGTATTAGTATTATTATTCTGTACATTAAGTGTAGCTATCTCTGCTTCTTTAGAAGTTATTATCTTATTAAAGTGATTTAATTCCCCATCTTTAAGAGTTATCTCACTTTTAAATTCTAAAACTTGTTGATTTAAATAATTTTTTGATTCTTCTAATTGTGCAACTAAACTTTGTTTTTCTTCTATTTCTTTTGAATTAATATTAATTGTTCCCGTTAAATTTGCAACTTTAAAGTTTAAATCATTTATTTTATCTTGTAAGTTCTTATTTATTTCATCTAATCTAATAGATTCTTTTTCTTTTGATTGCAGTCTTAATTTTAAATCCTCAATTTCTAGTTTTTTTTCTGATACTTCTTGGATTAATGTCTCTGATTTCTTTGATAAAGATACAAGTCTATCAACTTCACTTAAAAGTATTTTGTATTCACTTGCAGCTTCTAAAGAAAGGGATTTAACAGATTTCCAAGATAAAAGCCTTGAGAAAAATCCTATACTTTTAATAGTTTCGATTAACAAATTAGTTTTTTGATTTGGAATATTTACAGTCATAGTAGTTACCTCCTAGAGCATTAATAAAATAAGAATAAATATATAGAGTTTGATTAAAAAGTCCTTAGTCATATTAGTTACCTCCTATTAAACAATTTTTTTTAAAATTAAATTTTGTTAGCTTTTTTGTATTACTTATTGCATTTTGATTCTTATAAACAGTAATTAATGTATTTTTCTCAGCTACAAGAACACATAAACCACTTAATCTTTCTGGAAGATTTAATTTTTTTATATCTCTGTTTAAAATAGTATAAAAACAAGCACCTGCACGATAAATTTTTTTTCCATATCTTAAACATAAAAATATATCTTCTTTTTTAATTCTTCTTGAATATTGCTTTTTAAGAAAATGCTTAGTAATATTAATCTTTGTTTTATCATTCATTTTTAATCCTCCTTCTGTATTCGTTTTATAAACTTGATGAATTAATCATAAAACACAAATAGAGAGTGAAAGATTAAATGCAAAAGGTTGCAAAACTAAATGTGGAAATATAGAATTTTTTTAGAAGCTCAAAGTGATATTAACTTATCTCATACAGATTTAAGAATATTTGCAAGAGGTTTACATCGCACTGTAATTAATTGGTTTAATATACAAGATACAGAGCTTACAAGTAAAATTAAAGAAAATAATACATTAAGACCTTTTAATATATCTTTTCTGAGATTTGATAATGATAAAAAATTGTATTTCTTTGAGATTTGTATAATAAATGAAAAGTTAGGATTAAATAAATTATTAGAAGATTCTATTTCTAATAGTGTTAAGGATGAAGAGATTATAGATTTGAATTATTCAAAGTTTAAGGTTAATAGCTGGAACTTATTAATTTCAAAGAATTATTTTGAATTAATAGAAATAGTAAGTAAGAAAAAAGATTTTAAACCTATCAAAATTGATTTTATATCAGAAACTTGCTTTGTAAAAAAATATCAGCATAATAGCAAAGCGACATTTCCATTACCTGACCCAGAATTATTTTTTGAATCTGTTGTAAATAGATGGAATACTTTTTCTCTTTCTAAATTTTCTATAGATGAAGTTATAGAATATGTAAAACAAAATGTATTTATATCTCATGTTAATATTAAAAGTGATACTTTTTGTATTGGATATGCAAAAGAGAGACCTATTTTTATTACAGGGTTTAAAGGTTCTATAATACTTGAACAAGTTTTAAAAGATCCTTCATGGGACAGCATATTAAAAACTTTATCTTTATATAGTAGTTGGTCAAGTGTTGGTAAAAAATCGGCTTTTGGTTTAGGTCAAACTAGAGTAAATTTATTTTAAATAAATGACGAAATATGAATGAAGAATGACGAAACTTAGTTTCAAGCTTTATTAATTTTAACTAGAAGTATCTAAAATCATTGAAACTAGTTTTGATAAGGATAATATTTTCTCTTCATTTCTCATTTCTCATTTCTCATTTGAGTTTCAATTCCCTTTCGTCATTTTTCATTCAATTGCAGTTCTTTTAGAAAGTTTTTAAATAGTTTCATCTTAATTTTAAATGTATCTATTTCATGTTCATAGTTATCTTCATGTTCATCTGAGATAACAAAAAATTTCTTTTTGGCATCATTAAGGGTTTTTGGTAAATCTTTTAAAGATTTTGACATAAATTTAATACATTCAGAATCATAAGAAATCACAGGAATCCAGTCTACATATTTTCCGCCTGCAAGAGTTAAATTATAATATCTTGCATCTGAATCTTTTTTATCTACTTCAAAAGTTTTTGCATCTAATGCAATTAAAGTTCCTCTAGTTGTTACTAGTAAAATATCATATTCAGCTTCAACTTTTTTATCGCCTGTTTTAAAATTTGAATAAGCTTCAAAAATATAATTAGTTTTATCTGTTTTTTCGAGTATTTCTTTAGTTCTGCTTTCTAATACTTCTTCAAAATAATTAGCTGGTGTTTTCCTATTTCTTTGTACTATAAGATTAATTAAATCATAATTAATTTTGAGATTTTTATGAGGATACTTAAGTTCTTTTAGAGAATTAATAAACTCATTATCTGTCAATTCAATTTCTTTATCATTAGGATTATTTGTATTAAAGTTATTTGATATAAATTTTAAGATTTCATTTTTAACTGAAAGAGAATAATTCTCAAGATTTGTGCCATTATTCTTTTTACTCTTAATACTAATCTCTCTTATTAAATCTTGATCTTTTACAAAAGATTTTAATCTATTTCTTATCTCTTGAATTGTATAAATCTCTGAATTTTTTTCTTCAAGACTTACGCCACTTAAAGAAAAAAAGTATTGCCTAAACTCTTTGAATCTAAATAAATCATTTACTTTAGGAGTTTTTTTCTCTTTACCTTTTTCATAAATCTTTGTGCCTTTATTATCAATTTTTTGTCCAAAAGTTGTAAATATTTCATCTGCATTTAGATTTACATTTATATCTATTTCTTTATATTTAAGCTCACAAGTCCAGATCTCAATCTTTTTTGTAATTGGATTTGAATAACAAACTAAATGGTTAGGGTTATTTATTTCTTTAAAAGTATTCCAAATTGCTATTTGATGAGTTTTTTGACCTCCTCCTATATTCCATATTATTTCTTCATCAGAATTTTTAAACTTTTCTATTAGAAGATTATAAATTTCATCTATTCTATTATCTTGTTCTTTTTTTAATGAAATTTTTTCAACTTTTATATTTCTTTCTTCTAATACAGTTTTCAAACCATTTGACCATTTATCTATTTCGGCTTTAGATGTTTCAATAATTACAAACTTATTAGCTTTTAACTGTACTGCTGGTATTAGATTTACTGTATTTTGCTCTGTTGAAAAACCTATCATTAATTTCATAATTTTTTCCTGTAAAAACTAATTGCAAAAATTTGCAAAAGAAAATATTAAGTTACATATTGACATATTATTAAATTTATTGTCAAATGTTAATTTGATTGTACGTAAAATGATTTTCTGTTTAGAAATTTTTAATTTCAATATATAAGCAGTTAATAGATTAAAATTCTTATTATTTTTTTAAGAGAGCTATATGGTGGAAAATTACTTACTTGTATATGATACTTCAGGAATTAAGAACTATATTTTTGGTACTGCTAAACTAAAAGAAATTAGAGGAGCTAGTGCTATTCTAGATATTTTAAATCGTGTTAAATCAGAAAAAATAATTGAAAATATTTGCAATAATATTGAAAAAATTTATACAAATGGTGGAACAGGTCAATTTATTTTAAAATATATAGATGAGAATAAAATAAATCTAATAGAACAAGAGCTATGTAATGCTTATTCTAAAGAAACTATAAATGGAGTTAATCTTATTTGTGGCTATTCTAAATTAAATCAAGATAAGTCAAATTATCAAGAAGCTTTAAGAGAATGTTATTTTATGATAAATCAAAAAAAGAATAAAAAGTTTTCAAAGTTAATATCTGGCTCTCTTTTATCTAAAAATTGTGAAAGTTTTACAGATTCTTATTCATCTCTGATAGTAAAAACTCCTGATGATAATGAATTAGAATATTTATCTGAATTTTCATATAATAAAAGAAAAACTAATAGTGATCGTTTATGGAAAGAATTTATAGATAATTCATTTTCTAATATTGATATAAAAGAAGCAAAAAGACCAAAAGAGTTTTCTGATATTGATAAAGATATAGCTTTAGTTTATGCCGATGGAAATGCAATGGGTAAACTTATAAAAAGTTTTAAACAAACAGAAGATTATAAGACATTTGCTGATATTGTTGATTCTTCTATAAGAAAAGCTTGTTATGAAACTTTAAAAGAGATTTATCCTAATCCAGATGAGGTTAAAGCTGATATTTTACTTCTTGGAGGAGATGACTTAGTTGTAGTTATCAAGGCTTCAGATTCTTTTGATTTTGCATGGAAAGTTGCTGAAAAATTTAATAATTTAACAAAAGAAGAGTTAAGTAGAAAAGCTAATGATGTTTTGAAAAAGACAGGAAATCAAGGTTTTACAATTTCAGTAGGAGTATCTATAGGAAATGCAAATTATCCATTTAGAATTTTAGTTGATCAAGCAGAAGAACTATTAAAGATAGCTAAACAAAAAGGAAGTGCTAATGGTGCTACAGATTATTATGCTCCAGCTTATATAGATTTTCATGTTAATAAGCAATCAAATCAACTTGATATTAAACAATTTAGAGAGAATAATTATAAATTTAAATCAAAGGATAAAGAGTATAAAAGAAGTATAAGACCTTTTTCATTAGAGGATTCTAAAAAGTTTTCAAGATCTATAAGAGAAATACAAAAAAATCCAAATATAGGAAGAACAAGAATACATATGTTAAGAGAAGCAGTAAATGAAAATACTTTTAGTAAAATTCAGCTTAAATTTATGCATTCTTATGGAAGAATAAAAAAGAAAGAAGAATTAGGAGAAATTCTTAAACAATTTGATTGTATGATAAATCCTCCTTGGAATTCTAAAAATGAAACAGTTATAACAGATATTTCAGATATGATTGATTGGATAAAAGGTGAAGCTAATGAAGCATAAAATAGAAATATCATTAGAAATACCTGTAATGCAGAGAATGTTTATAGGTTCGGGTTTTAGCGACAATACAGTCAATAGAAAAGTATTAAGAGATTCTAAAGGTATTGCTTATATACCAGCTTCATCTCTTAAAGGAGTTATTAGAAATCAATGTGAAAAGATAGCTGATTTATATAATTTTGATATTTTATCACCACATGATCAATCACTTGATAATTTTAAAAACTCTAAAGATAGTAAATATATTACAGATATTATATTTGGTTCAAAATTTGAAGGTGAAAAATTATTTTTTAATGATGCATATCCAGAAGAAGAAGCTTATAAAAATAATGAAATTATAAGTAGAAATTCTATTGATAGATTGATGCGAACATCTAAAGATAGTCATTTATTCACAACTGAATATATAAGAAATGCAAAAGATAAAGATGATTTTGTAATATATAAATCTAAAATAAAGGGTTATCACCAAAACTTAACAGGAGATGAAATACCTATAGAGTATGCTTTTTTGATTGTATCTATACTTTCATGTAAGTTTATTGGTGGAGATAAGTCAACAGGTGCTGGTTGGATTAAAGATGGGATAAAAATCAATGAGATTAAATATAATAATAAGTTATTTTCTGGAGATTCTATAAAAAATGAATTTTTAAAAGAGTTTTTAAATGAAAACTATGAAGATCTTAAAGCTTTATTTGAGGTTTATAAAGAGGAGTCTAGAGCTTAGTGATGAAAAGATTAAAAATTCAAGTAGAGTTATTATCTCCTTTAAGTATGCCTACAGAAGTAAGAAGCAATTTTCCTTCTTGTAGTGATTATATTTCTGGTTCTCTTTTAAGAGGAGCTTTAGCAGGGCAATATATAAGAGAGTATGAAGAAGATGATTTTTTTAACTCTGTTTTTCCAGAAAATACCATATTTGGTAATTTATACCCTGTAAATGAAAATATAACAAGCTTTTTCCCTTCTAGTGCCGTTTCATGCAAAAGGTATGGTTTAGAACATGGTGTTAAAGATAATTTATTTATTTTCTCTGCTCAGGAACTATTTTTTAATAAAAATCATTCTTTAAAAAACTTAGAGAAATCTTACTGTTGTAATAATAAAAATACTTGTAATCATGATTTAAAGCCTCAAACTGGTTTTTATTATAAAAAAGATAATAGTATCAAAACTGTAAAAGTTGAAAAACAAGTTCATATTCATACAGGAATAAATAGAGATACAGGAAATGTTCAAGAAGGTATTTTTTATTCTTTAGAAGAAATAAGTCCTTATTACACCGATAAAAATAATGAAAAATTTAAGTTATTATTCGAAGGTGAAATTAGTATTAAAGAAAACCATATAGAAAAATTTAAAAACTTTTGTAGTGAAAATGAATTTTTTATGGGTAGTGATAAAAGTAGAGGTAAAGGTAGAGTAAAGATAAGCTCTATTGAAGAAATAACTACAAGTAATGATTTAAATGAAAGATTAAATCATTTTAATTTAAAATATCAAGAATATTTAAAAAAGAACTTTAATCTTGATTATAGTAATGACTTTTTCTTTTCTTTAGATTTTACTAGTGATTCTATATTACTTGATAAGTTTTTAAGATACAGCTATTTAAGTCTTGAGATGGAAAAATTTAATTTGATATTTCAATCAGTAAGCTCATTAAATATTAAAGGTTGGAATAGTTTATGGGGATTGCCAAAGGAAACAGAAATAGCTGTTAAAAAAGGTAGTTGTTATTTATTTTCTATACCTAAATCAGATATAAATAGCTTAAAAGAAATACTTACACATTGGGAAGAAAATGGCTTAGGCTTAAGAAAAAATGAAGGATTTGGAAAAGTTTTAATTAGTAATCCTTTTCATATTGATAATTCTATTGAGGTTAAAATTTAATGTTAGAAGTTAAACAAATAGAAGATTTAGAGAAATTAATGGATGATATATATGAAGAAAATCACCCAGAGGATAAATCTAAGAGAACAATATACAAGCAACTTATAAGCTTTGCTACATCTAAAAATGAAAAAAATAATAATAAGTTAGCTTCTACTCAGATAAGAAATCTTGAGAATATAGCTTATACAAGTAATAATTTATCTGATATAAAAAATTATATAAAAAGTCAGGTTGGAAAAGACACCAAAAAGTCTTGGAGTAGTATTTTAGATAATAATAAATGTTTTGGACAATTATTATTAGAAGAAATTGAAAAAGTAGAAAAAAAAGCCAGAGAAAAACATAACTCTATTGAGTTTAAAGTAAAAGTTGTTAGAGAATTTATTCATCAATTTGTTTCAGATTATCTTTATAATACTGTCGCAAAGGATAATTAAACTAATGGTAAATATAGATAGTAAAGTAAATGATATTATCAAATCAACTGAATATATAGATTATGTTGATAATGATTTATTTGAATTTGCAAGTAATTATGTAAAATATGTTTTTGAAATTTACTCTATTCCTAAAAATCGTTTAACTAAAACTCAAGTAAGAGGTATGCTTGATATTTCTGCACATTCTATAAATGTTACAGGAACTAAATTAAAAGATTTATGTGATAATAGAGTAAAAAAACAAACTAATGAACAAACTATTGAAATGTGGAAAGAATTATATAACTTATTTGATATTTCAAAAGATAGTTGGAAACAAATTATTAAAATTAATAAAAAAACACCAAAAGAGTTTATTGATTTTTATATTAATGAAGAATTAACAAAAGATGAAAAAAACAGTTTAAAAAATATTCTATTTGCATACTTAATGAATAAATTTTGTATCCATTTTTACTCTGAATACATTTATGTAAAAGCTATAAAAGGGGAAAGAAATTAATGCTAAAACTAGATAAAAAATATTTTATTAAAGCTAAAGTTCAGTTTGATACAGCTTTTCATATTGGTTCAGGTAAGGCAGGAGATGGAAGAGTTGATAATGGTATTTTAAAAGATTTTCAAGGAAAACCAATCTTAACAGGTTCTACTCTAAAAGGTAATTTTAGAGCTTTAGCTGAAAGGATTTCTCATAGCTTAAATCAGACTGCTTGTTTTTTAGATATGAACTTGTCTTCTGGTAATGACTTTGAGTGTATAAATGGTGTTTCTAATGATAGGTATAGAGATTTAAAAAAAGATATAAATAAAAGTTCTAACCCTTATGATTATATGAAAAATAATAAGTATATATGTGATATTTGTAATCTATTTGGTTCAAAAATTCATGCTTCAAGGATATTTTTTAGTGATGGTTTATTAAACCTTGATACTTGGAATGATATTACATATATCCGTGATGGTGTTGTTATAGATAGAGATACAGAAACTGCTAGAGATAGTTTGAAATATGATTTTGAGGTTGCTCCAGAAAATACAACTTTTGACATAAAGATAGAGATTGAAAATCCATCAAAAGAAGAATTAAATTTAATTCAAGCTGTTTTAACAATTTGGAAAGAAGGTTTTTCTGTAGGTGGTAATTCCTCAAGAGGTTTAGGAAAAGCTCATTTAAAAGATTTAGAAATAAAGTTTTTAGATTTTAGTGATCAAAGTGCTTTTTCAAATTTTATTAAAAATGGTGCTGAAAAATTACCTGTGATGAACTTAAGTGCTTTATCTTAAAATAGGAGAAAATAATGTTTAAAAAGATTTATTGTGAACTAATAATACCAATTACTATTACACCTGAAGATGCACTTTTAATTAAATCTAGTGTTGCTACAGTCACTGGCCCTGATAGTTCATTTGTCAAAACTTATAAAAATGGTAAAGAAACACCTTTTTTACCAGGTAGTTCTCTAAAAGGAGTAATACGTTCTCAAGCTGAAAAAATTATTAGAACTATTACAGAAAAAACAGAGTCCTGTTGCTTACCTTATGAAACAAAAGATATACCAGAAAAATCTTGTGGTGAACGTTTTAAGTCATACGAAAAAAAGTATAAAGATGAAAAAAGAAAAGTTTCAAGCCATGATATTTATAATTATTCATGTCCTGCTTGTAAAATGTTTGGTTCAACCTATTCAAAAGGTCATTTTAGTGTTTCTGATGCTTATACAAATGAGACAATACATGGAGAATTAAGAGATGGTGTTGCAATTGATAGAATGACAGGTGGTGCTGTAGGTAGTGCTAAATTTAATATGGAAGTTATTAATAAAGGTAACTTTGAAGCAGAAATTCACTTAAGAAATTTTGAAAGTTGGCAATTAGGTTTATTAGGATTTATTTTAAAAGATATTAACGACGGAATCTTAAGACTAGGTTCAGGTACAAGTAGAGGTATGGGAAGAATAAAGATTGATATAAAAGAATTTAAGGCTATTTACTATGGTAAAAAACCAGATACTTTTACAGATATAGGAGAGTTAGCCTCTAATGATGAAATTGAAAGATATGGATTTTATACTACTTCTAATAATCCAAAACTTAATCTAAGTTCAATGACAGAAAATCCATTTAGAACAGTATTAAATCTAAATTCTCAAGAGCAAGAAGAAGTTTTTGAATGGGGAGCAAAAAACTTAGGTTCATATTTAAAAAGCTCTAATTGGCAAAAAAATATTACTGAATTTACAGGTAAATAATATGTATCTTCAAAGCAAAGACTTAAACCTAGAAGAACTAGAAGATCTTATAAAGAATCTGAAAAAAGATGATTTTAAATATCTTTTTCAAAGTAGGCTAAAAAACTATGATTATGACTACTTTAATATTGATATTATTAAAGCTCATGAATTAAATTCTTTAAATCTGTTTTCAAATACTGGTGAATTAAAAGTTAGAAAGTTAGAAGATAACTTATATAGATGTGTTTATCTAGGAGAGAAAAATATAAACTTAAATCTAGATGATTTTTCATCAGAGATGAAGTATATAAAAGAAGAAGAAATTTTTACTATATTATGGGGTGAAAATAGACCTAATCAAGATAATTTTATAGAACAAACAATCCCACATGAGTTTAATTATCCTATAGACTTAAAACAGTTAAAATCAAATCAAAGAGTTGTTCTAAAACAAATTTTATACTTAAATTCTTATGGAAACCCTGAGTTTATACGTAATTATGATTTAGAAATTAAAACAGAGGAAGAATTATGCCGTTAACAGAAGAATGGTGGAATCCTTATCGACTTTTACCTGTAGAAAGTAATAAAAATACAGTAAAAGGTAAAACACTTGAAAAGTTTAGTAATAATACTTTTACTGGAACTATAGAAGCTGAGCTAACTAATAAAACTTTGTTTTTTGTTGGTGAGAATGAAAAGAAAAACGATAAAAGTCTGTTTTTATTTAATGAGTCTAATAATATTTATATCGCTGGTACATCACTAAAAGGTATGTTTAGATCTTTAGCTGAATATCTAGAAAAAGATCCTCCAGTTGTTGGAATTACAAAACATGAAATTAATAATATTCAAGAAATTCCATTAACATTTAATATGTTTGGAGTAATGAAAAATAAAGTTTTAAAAGGAAAAGTATCTTTTTCTGATGGTAAAACAAATGAAAAAATAAAAGTAAATACTCAGTCAAAGTATATACTTGTAGGCAAACCTAAAGATACTCATAAAGCTTTTTATACAAATTCAAATCTTAGAAAATTTTATTTTCATACTGGAGTAGCTAAATTAAACTCTACTAATCAAAATGCAAATAACCAAAGTAATAAGGAAATTAAACCTTTAGAAGCTGGGGTTACATTTAAATTTAATGTATATTTTGAAAATTTATCAGAGAAAGAGTTAAACCTTTTATTATACTGTTTAGCTTTAGAAAATAACTTAGAAGAAAGAATAATAGGAAATGGTAAAGGAAGTTTTAAAGTAAAAGGGGATATGTGTCATAAACTTGGCAGAGCAAAAGCTTATGGTTTAGGTACAGTTAAAGTTAAAATAAATTCTTTAAAACTCTTACCAGAAAAACCTCAAAATAGATATCAAAGTTATAAAGAGGATCAAAGTAAAATTTATCAAGGTGAAGAATTGGATAAATTTATAAAAGAAAAAACTAAGACTTATACAAATGATAAAAGTGAACACATGGAAAATCTACGTAAAATGATGATTTTTGATCCTGAAAATAAAACTCCTTTTATATATCCAGATTATAACTGGTTTAAAAATGGTGAAACTGATGGTAAGAAAAATTCTCAAATACCACTTAAAAAGATATAAGTAGTAGATTTTAACTAATGGATAAATAAGCTCATAAATCCATTTCTTAAAAAATAGAAAAACTTTACATAATTACTAAAAAATCTAATGAAATTGATTTCCTTAGATTTTTACTCATTTTTTTATATTTGTTTTTTTAGTCATTGTTAATTCGTCATTTGGATTTCTAATCTTTCTCGTCATTGGTCATTGTCCATTTGAGTTTCAAATCCTTTTTGTCATTCTCTCTGATTTCCAGTCTTTAATATTCCTTATCTTAGGATCAAAGCTTACTCCTACAAGATATATAGGCTTATTTTTTAAAACATACTTTTCATAATATCTTTTTTCTTCTATTTGCTTAATAGCTTTTTTAGTAGATTTCATTTTAAATTCAAAAATATAAATATGATCATCCGTTTCAATAACTGTGTCTATTCTTCCTATATTAGTTGAAATTTCAACATTAATCCTAACTCCTATAAGGGTTAGAACTAAATAAATTATTGTATGATAATACTTTTCTTTATCACTCATAAATATTTCATTTGGTATCTCTGCAAATACTCTATATTTAAAAATATCAAAAAATCCAGATAAATCATTCTCTTGTATTTTTTCAGTTAGATCATCTATTACTATTTGATCATTTCTATAGCTCGAAATACCTACTAATATACTAGTTAAAAGAGAATCTTCTACTTCCATATTAGGATAATCCAAAATATATTTCCTATAAGGAGAGTCTGGATTTTTTATCTCTTTTATTGTTAAATAACCTGTTTGAAATAATAACGATTCTACCCTTATATCATCAATTTCAAATGAATCTAATAAACTTTTTGAGGCTACAAAGTTTTTTAAGGTTTCAACATTTATTTGTTTTTCTTTTATTAGTTTTATTAAAAGTGTAGGAGTTCCAGATTCAAACCAATAATTATTTATCTGTTGAATGGTTAAAACTTTTAAGATTGAATATGGGTTATATACAAAATCTTTTCCATTCCAAGAATAACCGTTATACCAATTTTTTAATATATGTTTTGTTTCTTCTTCTGTATTATTTAATTTCATAGCTAATGACTTTATATGCTCATCAAAATCTTTATAAAGCTCTTCTTCTGTTATTCCTGTAATTATTGGAAATCTCGGATCTAATGTTAAATCAATAAGATTATTTAAACTTGAGAAAACTGAAATCTTAGAAAACTTTGAAACTCCTGTAAGAAAACAGAATTTTATGTACTCATCACATGATTTTATTGTTTCATAAAAACTTTTTAGTATTGTTCTATTATTTATAGTTAATTGTTTATCTTCTATGACTTCTACTATTGGTTTATCATATTCATCTATAAGTATTACAACCTTACCTATCTTTGATAGTTCTATTATTAAGTTTTCAAATATTACTTTATAATCATCACTTTCAATATTTAAATTGTAATTTTTACATATACTTTTTAATTTAAAAGTTAAAGTTCTTTTAAAACCTTCTGTACCTTCTGTATATGTTAAAGCATTAAAATCAATTCTAATAACAGGGTACTTTTTCCACTCTATCTTGTCATAGATATATAATCCTTTAAATAATTCTTGATTTCCTAAAAAAATTTCTTCAAGAGTACTAATTAAAAGAGATTTACCAAACCTTCTTGGACGTGATAGAAAAAAATATTTATTTGTAGTTTGAATTAATTTGTAAATATCTTTTGTCTTATCAATATAAAGATTTTCTTTTTCTATAATATCTCTAAAAGTTTGTATTCCTATTGGTAGTTTTTTCATATGAATGACGAATGAACAATGACGAATGAAGAATTAAGAACTAGAAAGCTTGAAATTCTTTTTATCATTATTCTCACCTGTTTATAATACTATAGCTATATTTTAGCATAGGCTATTAGTGATAAGTAAAAGGAAAAATCATAGAACCTAACTCTTTTCTAGAAGAAGAATTTATAAATTTGGTTAAAAATAAGTTAAATTAAAATATTTTTTTATTTAAACCAATAAAATTTAATTTATAATTTTTTGCTTTACACCTTGCTAAAATACCTATAAATAATGTATCCTAGACATAATGAACCTTGAAAATTAAATATCTGTATGTTAAAATATAATTAATGTTAAGGTTAAGTTTTGGGTTTTTCTCTAAATAGCTGTGCATATTCTAGTATAGTTATATCAATAAGCTCAAAATTTCTTAACAAATTATGTTTAAGGTGAGGTTAAATAAGAGGTTTTGTTACATTACTTTACAATAGAATCCTTATATAGTCTTGCTTCTGGCTTCTGGCTCTCGCGATAGCACTCTAACCCTGATTGGGATTGAGACAGTGCCTTTCCAGCACTCTTTCCCACTCCGCAAATTCTCGCGATAGCACTCTAACCCTGATTGGGATTGAGACATTTAACCTATGGCAACGCAAAGATAGTATCATTACATACTCGCGATAGCACTCTAACCCTGATTGGGATTGAGACATCTTCCCTGACAATGTGTCGAAGGATATAACCTCCATCTCGCGATAGCACTCTAACCCTGATTGGGATTGAGACCTAAATCTTCCGCATCAACTTTAGATAAAGCATTTTTAATCTCGCGATAGCACTCTAACCCTGATTGGGATTGAGACCCACAGTAACAACCCCCGTTATTATTCCCTTTAATAAAACTCGCGATAGCACTCTAACCCTGATTGGGATTGAGACGGTGCGTTAGCACCTGTTACTATTTCAACAATCTCAACTGTTTCTCGCGATAGCACTCTAACCCTGATTGGGATTGAGACTTTATAAAATCTGTAATGTCTGTGAAGTTGGTTTGATACTCGCGATAGCACTCTAACCCTGATTGGGATTGAGACATTAGGTTTCTTCTCTGTTATCTTTGATGTCATTAAACTCGCGATAGCACTCTAACCCTGATTGGGATTGAGACTTTATAAAATCTGTAATGTCTGTGAAGTTGGTTTGATACTCGCGATAGCACTCTAACCCTGATTGGGATTGAGACCTAACTGTGTAAGAGCAGAAGCTCTTACCCATTCACTCCCGTTAGGGAGAATAACTCGCGATAGCACTCTAACCCTGATTGGGATTGAGACTCATATTTGAATGATACTCGTATATTTCTATTGTCTCTCGCGATAGCACTCTAACCCTGATTGGGATTGAGACATGCTTCAGATTAAATTTTCTAACCCCTTCGACATAATCTCGCGATAGCACTCTAACCCTGATTGGGATTGAGACAATAAATCTTTGAAGTTGTTTAACTTTAGGGTTTAATTCTCGCGATAGCACTCTAACCCTGATTGGGATTGAGACTAATCCTGCTAAGACTTTAAGAAGTTTATCCTCAACTCGCGATAGCACTCTAACCCTGATTGGGATTGAGACAACAATTTTAATACAATCATTGTATTCATTAATTAAATCAATCTCGCGATAGCACTCTAACCCTGATTGGGATTGAGACCTTTAACTGGAGTTGGTGCTGGAGCTGGAGCTGGAGCTCGCGATAGCACTCTAACCCTGATTGGGATTGAGACTATAATTATCATTGCAATCTTTTAATAAACCGTAATTATCTCGCGATAGCACTCTAACCCTGATTGGGATTGAGACTGTTCTCTTGAGCCTTTCCAGTTCCCTGTAAAATCTCGCGATAGCACTCTAACCCTGATTGGGATTGAGACATTATGATTTTATTTGATTTAGTCAACTAGTTGTTGTTAATCTCGCGATAGCACTCTAACCCTGATTGGGATTGAGACACCTTCAGAATATGCCTACCATTTTTTCATATCATGCTCGCGATAGCACTCTAACCCTGATTGGGATTGAGACAAACCACTATTTTGTGCTACTTTAAAATTAGAATTACTCGCGATAGCACTCTAACCCTGATTGGGATTGAGACCTTTTTTCTAAATTGTATTCTATCTCTATTCCTCGATAGCTCGCGATAGCACTCTAACCCTGATTGGGATTGAGACAGTAAAATTTTCTAAATGTATTCTATCTCTATTCCTCGATAGTCTCGCGATAGCACTCTAACCCTGATTGGGATTGAGACAGTAAAATAAGGGATATTTTAATATTTACTAGATCCTAGCTATGTAACTCGCGATAGCACTCTAACCCTGATTGGGATTGAGACTATATCACACCCTGTAAGGGATTAAAGGATAATACCTCGCGATAGCACTCTAACCCTGATTGGGATTGAGACTATAGCTAAGTAATTGTTAATAAAGCCCTGTAGGTTAATCTCGCGATAGCACTCTAACCCTGATTGGGATTGAGACTGAAACCATATTAAATCCTTTAACTTCATCTGTTTCTCTCGCGATAGCACTCTAACCCTGATTGGGATTGAGACATGACCAGAAAGAATTAAAAACTCCGATGACTTCCTCGCGATAGCACTCTAACCCTGATTGGGATTGAGACAATTTTACTATTATAATGAATTATTAATTCATTATTCGCATCTCGCGATAGCACTCTAACCCTGATTGGGATTGAGACATTGTGTATGTGCGGTAAGCGAAACCTGATGTTTTCTCGCGATAGCACTCTAACCCTGATTGGGATTGAGACTTAAGTTTTATTAAGTTTTCAAAGTTCTTTTGTCTTCTCGCGATAGCACTCTAACCCTGATTGGGATTGAGACTTGGTAAGACTCACCCCATATATAACCATTACCATCTCGCGATAGCACTCTGACCCTGATTGGGATTGAGACATTTCGCTTAATCCTGCATAGTTTTGAGCCTTAACGACTCGCGATAGCACTCTAACCCTGATTGGGATTGAGACTTTCTCAACTTTCTCTGCTTTTTTGCTTTCAAAATCTCGCGATAGCACTCTAACCCTGATTGGGATTGAGACATTAGAACATTTGAACCATTGACCTGTTTTTTGTTTCTCGCGATAGCACTCTGACCCTGATTGGGATTGAAAATAATTATTTTTAGATTTAATTCCTATACTTAAATAAAATTGAATTAACAAAAGTATTAAAAATTATAGTTTTTAACTTTTTTCAGTATAATAGCTCTTTATAGTATAATTTTATTTATATTATTGAAATCTATAAATAATGAGTGAGAAAAAATTAAAGCCCTTACCACTAGGACAACAAACTTTTAAAGATATAATAAAATCAGATTGCCTCTATATTGATAAAACAGATGAAATCTATAATCTTATACAAGATGGTACAAAAAAATACTATTTTTTATCACGTCCAAGAAGGTTTGGAAAATCATTACTTGTAAGCACATTAAAATCTATTTTTGAAGGTGAAAAAGAATTATTTAAAAATCTGTACATTTATGACAAAATAGAATGGAAAAAATATCCAATTATAAAAATAGATTTTAATAATCTTGATATGAGTACATCTGAAAAACTAAGACATCATTTAAATATACAATTGGAAATAATAGCAGAAAACTATAATATAGTATTTGATAAAGCTGATGATTTTAAATCAAAATTTTCAGAATTAATAACTAAAATTTCTAAAACAGGTAAGGTTGTAATACTTATAGACGAATACGACAAACCAATAATTGATCATATAGATAATTTACCAACAGCAATAGAAAATAGAGATATTTTAAAAACTTTTTATGGAACACTAAAAGGAATGGAAGAACATTTACATTTTGTTTTTATCACTGGTATATCAAAATTTAGCAAAGTATCTATTTTTTCAGAACTAAATAATATAAATGATATAACAATGCTTGATAAATATTCAAAAATATTAGGAATAGAAGAAAAAGATCTTTTTAGATATTTTGCAGATAGAATAACACTCTTAGCAGAAAAATTAAAAATTACTGAAGAAGATTTAAAATCTATCATAAAAAAAATGTATAACGGTTATTCTTGGGACGGAGTAAATTCTTTATATAACCCTTTTTCTTTGATTTTACTTTTTACTAACGAAAAAATAAAATGTTATTGGTTTGAAACAGGAACACCTTCATTTATACCAAAACTTTTAAAAAAATTTGATTTAGATATAAAACAAATAGAAAATTTGATTTTAGAAGAGGAATATTTCAGCAGTTATGAAATAGATAAAATAAATCCTTATGCAATACTATTTCAAGCTGGTTATTTAACTGTAAAAGAAATAATAGAATATGATTTAGAAGGAACTAGAGATTATGTTTTATGTTTCCCTAATAAAGAAGTAAAAGAAGCATTATTTAAATCATTACTAAAGAATATAAATGATGAACAGCCTCCTAATATATCAGTAGGGCGAATGATAATGTATCTAAAAAATAAGAATCTTGAAGAGTTTTTTAATATGTTAACTACATTTTTTGATAGAATCCCAAATCAAATACACCCTGAAAAAAATAGCCCTTACAGGGATAGAGAATTTTACTATCATACAATATTTCATGTTATTTTTTCTCTAATTGGTTTAAATGTACAATCAGAAATATCAACATCAAAAGGTTTTATTGATTCTGTTGTAGAACTTGAAGATAAAATATATATTTTTGAATTTAAACTTGGTAAAGATCCACAAATAGCTTTAGAACAGATTGAGAATAAAAAATATTATAATAGTTATAAATCTTGTAATAAAGAAATTATTTTAGTTGGAGTATCTTTTGATATTGAGTTTAGAAATATCAAAAGTTGGAGAATATATTATGTCAGAAAATAAAAAAATAATTATACCTATTAATCAGGAAGAAATACATCTTGAAAACATGGAGGAGATTCAAAAAATTCGTGAAGATATAATGAAAAACGGTATAAACCCTAACGACTTAATTTCTTCCACTATTTATTTATCAGAAGAAGAATCCGAGCTTTTTGATAAAATCATCGAACAAGCTGAAAAAGATATCGATGAAATGAAAAATAAAAAAAGACAAGATTAAAAAACTCTTATCACAAATTTTAATTTTTCATTAATTTATTAATAATATCAACTAAATCTTCAGGTTTAATCTTACTTCTCGTTCCATCTGCATTTCTTGGAGCACCAGCTATTGTACTTCCTCCACCCCAACCAGATTCAATAAGGTTTAAACCTTTTATAATATTATTTATATCCCATATAACAAATTCAGATTTTTTTGCGATTGTATAAGAATATGTATTATTAGGTAATAATTTCCAAGCTATTATTCTATTAAATCCTTTTTTATACAATTCACCAAATAAATAATAATCACCATTTACCATGATCCATTCTTTGTTATTAGTAACTGGCTCTATATTATAATTAAACTCTCTTATCTCTTTCTTAAGAATACTTGGTGATTTTAACCATTCTCTTAGATTTGAACAAGATTCATATAATAAATTACTTAAATCATAGTTATTATAATCACCTGTTTCTTTTAACTCATTATACTTACTCATAACAACTTTATTAAAAGTAAATAATAGATCTTCTTCTTGTTCAAATAATTGATATGCAGGACCTAAAGCATCAATTTTACCTATTATATTTACAAGATTAACAAAAAATTTATCTTCTATATATTTAGGATTTTCTAATAAAAAAAATGATAAAACAGTATCTGAGTCTATATCATTTATAAAAATAGTATAACCTTTAGGTTCAAAACCTAGCATCAAGGCTTCCATTACTTGAACACAAGTAGCACTACTTATATGTCTAATACAATTTTCATGATGATCAAAAGAAAAAATCATATTTTTATTATCAAAATAAGGACCTCTTACAGCACCATCAAGAGCAATAGAATAAGGTTTTAAATCATTTATATCCCATACTCTACCTCTCTCAACTATTAAGTTTAAATTATCATTCATATTTAACCTTCTTTTTCAAATAACATAGGAATATAATCTTTATCTTCTCTTTTTATAACTCTATAAAGTTGTTTAGATTGTAAATCTATCAACTTCTTTAAGCTTACCTTAAAATTAGTCTCAGGATGTAAAAAAATTTCATTAAACGACTTTTCTAAACAAGAGATAAACTTCCTTTTTGCTTGAGATTGAAGATAATATCCACCTGTTTCTGTTATAAAAAAGTCTTCTTTTGTAAAAGTATTAGTTTTCATAAGTGAAAATACAACTCTATCAACAGCATAAGCTCTGAATTCTTCCATTAAATCAGAAGCTAAAGAAGCATGAGTTTGATCTAAAACATGAAAAATACCTATATATGGATTTAAATGATTAATCAAAAGAATTGAAATGATATTTGAATAAAGAATAGTATAACCAAAACTTAGTAATCCATTTATCATATCAGTTGGTGGTCTTTTTACTCTTTTTGTAAATCCTAAATGTTCAAATTCATTTTTTATAATACTAAAGTACATTGCAGCAGCTGATCCTTCAAAACCTCTAAGTTCTTCTAAACTTTTAGACTTATATAATTCATTACTCATTAAAAGTAATTTTTCTGCTTCTGAATTGTATAAAGGAAAAGTATTTTTTATAAAATGTGAGTAATTTCTAATCTTACCAGCTATAAAAGCTTTTGATGTTCTTAAAACATTTTTAGCTTCGTTATTATATGCTAACTGATATTGCAAAGCCCTAACTTCATGAAAACCATTAGATAAAAGCCTTCCCTTATAATAACCATTTGATGATAAAAAAACTACAGGTATTTCTTTTTCTAGACAATATGAAATAAAATTAGGTAATAAATTTAACTTAGCAAGTATAACAACTTGTTTAAACTTTATACAAGGTAATGAAAAAATTACTATATCATTTTTAGTTACAAGTAATCTCTCATTTGAGATATCAACACTTGAGCCAGATTCAGATAAATATAAAGTGGTAATAAATATTTTATCTTCTGGGTTATAATTTTCCATATCAATTTTTCTAAACGTATTTTCAGTCATGGTAATTTTCCTCCTTAAAAAATAAAATGACGAACATTTAATGACGAATGACGAAACCTAGTTTCAAGCTTTATCATTCTAAACTAGAAATAGTTAAAGTCATTATTATTAGTTTTGATAAATATAATCTTTTTTCGTCATTCGTCATTGTTCATTTGAGTTTCAATTTCCTTTCGTCATTCGTCATTTTTCATTCATTATTAATTTACGCTACATAAAATTCTTGGTTAATACATGGATTATCTGAGCCTATAGTTTCTATTCTTTTTACAGAACTCATTTCCATATAATAAAATCTGATATTATCATCTTCAGAAAATTTAATTTGATTTAGTTGCAATTTTAATCTTTGAAGTTGACTATCACTTAAATCACATTCAAAAACACTTTTTTGTACTCTTTCTCCAAATCTTTCAAGGGTTTTTGATACACGATTACGAATTCTGTTTTCTTGAATATCATATACAATCACTGTAAACATAAAGACCTCCTTTAATTTGAAATAATTTAAAAAGCCTTTAAAGTAAAAATATTAAGTCCTCTTTTCTTCTCACTTTTTACTTTTCACTAATTTAATTATTTCATCAAATTTAAACCTTAATATTCACTTGCAAAGTACTGCAAATTAAAATATTTTAAAGTCTATTAAAGAAAGTTTTTTTGTATTATAATCTTCAAACTTTATAGATACTTTTTCTTCTTGAGTAAGATTTGTATTATTAATAAGCCAATTTCTTACAAAATCAACATTTTTTATAAAATTATTATAATGTTTTAAAGATCTTTCTCTAGATTCTTTTTCATTTGTAATCTTATAATTTAGATAATAAGCAAAAGATAATTCTACTTCATAAGTATTTAGATATTCTATTGCTTTAGTTAAATAATTTACTGCTTTAGATAGATCAGACTGATTAAAATAATATATTGAAAAATTTATAAATATAATACCAAGAGGTGCTTTATCTTTTATACTTTCATCAATTTGAATTATTTCTATTAATTCTTCAGATTTATTCTTCCCTAAATTTGGTAAAAAATAACTTAAATTTTTATATATGTAAGCCTTTTTATCAGAATTTTTTATTAATTCTTTTTTTTCAAGATTATTATAATACTCTAAAATTTCTTTTGATAAATCTAATGATTCATGAAATAAGTTTAAAGAAAAGTCTTTTGAAAATTGAAAAGCTTTAATTAAAATTAAATCAACTTTATCTCTGATAGAATCAGATAAACTATTATTTTTATTATGAGTTTCAAGCTTTTTTATTAAATATTCTTCAGATTTAATATAGTCTCCATTTCTTAAGTATGCTCTTGATAAGTTTCCATATATTCTTGGATCATTTTCTATTGAATTATTTTCTAAATATTGATTAATTAATTTAATAGTACTTATAGGTAAAAATAAATCTAAAGTACATGAAGTTATTTGGATAATATATTCATAATAAAGTTCTAACTCATAATTTGGGTTATTTATATTTGATAATTCTTTTAGACATGATATATAATCACCATATTTACCATAGTATTTCTTAGATTTTTCTAATGTAATATAAGATTTTTCATTATTTTGCATATCTTCATCTTTTATATAATTAATAAATTTTTCAGCTTCTTCTAAATTTCTATCTCGTCTTAAATGAAAGATAATACCTCTTAATAAAAGAGGACTTTTTAAAAAAATATCTATATTCGAATCATCTAATCTTTTTGAAAGATATATAAATAATACTTTCCACTTATCATCTTTAAACTTATTATTCTTCCAGAATCTAGTAATAGAATCTATATTATTTAATATATATTCAGCTCCTAGTATATATTTAAATATTTCATGGTTAAAAGTAATAATTTCCATATTATTTTTATCAGTTTTACAGATAGGATTATAAGATAAAAAATCTATATCTTTATCATTTAATTTAAACTCATATATAAAATCTTTTAACTTAGGATTACCTATTAAAGAGCAATAAGCTATTTTACCAATTAGACTTTCTAATTCATTTCTTTCAAGATTTCTTGAGTTTTTTTCAATCATTCTTATAAGATATCTATGATATAAATTTAATGATGATTCTATTTGACCTCTATAATCATCAAAAACAACTTTTTCCATTATAGTTTTTATCCAATCTGGTTCAGTTTTAATTTCATTAATATAAAACTCATTGAACTCTGATTTAATATTTTTATCAAATATATTATTATAAATACTTCTTTCATGATTAATTGTTAATAAGATATATATATCAGGATTATCTAAACATATATTAGCTAAATAATCTATGAATTTTCTTATATGTCCTACTTTTTGAGTACTTTTTGAGTTAATATCTAAATTACTTATACTATCTATTACAATAAAATACTTTTTATCAGGATAAGTGTTTAAAAATTTATTCAATTCAGATTTTATATTTTCAATAGAACTGTTTTCTTGAATAGATACAAATTTAACTAAAAAATCATTCTCTAAAGCTCCAAATGAATAATATAAGCTTATAAAACCTTTACCAGAACCTTCTTTACCTTTTAATAAATATAGATTTTTTTTATTAGACTTTATTAAGCTTAAAAAATCTTCTTTATAATTACCTTCAAGTGTATAAGTTTTATCATTTGAACTTATTTCTATTGTTTGCCAATATTCTTCTATTAATTCAAAAATTGAAAGATCTTGAACAGCAGGTATCAAAGAAGAATCTGATATTAAGTGATTTTTTGTAATTTCTTTATTTGCTTGTATAGATATATTGATATTATTTTCTCTTAAAAAGTTTCTAATTAAATCAAAGTCTATATCTAAAAAATTATAAATTTTATCTAATTCTTCATTAATCTTAAATTTTAAAATAGAATCATAAATTTTTTTAAAAAAATCACAATATTCAATATCTTTATTTACTAAGTCAATTAAATACATATAATTTTCATCTTTTAAATCTATTTTTTCTATTAATTCTTTTAAAAGTACTTTTTTATTAGAATTAATTTTATCTTGCCAATTTTTTAGTATCAAAAAATCATATTCAAATTCATCATTTTTAAGATGTGGTAACAAATCATTTCTATAAGCTGTACTTTGATTAAAATGTTCTAACTTTAAATCATATTTATAATCTTCCAAAAATTTTGATAAATCTGTATCACTTGGTTCACTGTTTTTTATTCTTTTATAGAAAATATATGCAAAAGCTATAGAAAAAGTTTTATTAGTATTTTTCTTAGAATTATATCCATCTAACTCAGGATAAATAGTATATTTACTATTTTCAAAAAGTGTTTTAAATAGTTTTTTAGCCATTTCATTTTCTCTTTAAACTTTTAATCTTATATATTATAAATTAAAAATCTAAATAAATAATTCAATATTTTTGCAAGTCTTTGCAAGTAAAAGTTCAACTCTGAATAAAGGATTAAGATTATTTTGTGAAGAGTTGAAAATCAAATGATGAAAGTTGGATCATTCTTATCAAAACTAAGAACTAAAACATAAAGTATTTCTAGTTTAGAATGATAAAACTTGAAACTTAATTTCGTCATTCGTCATTCACTTTTCGTCATTTATCCATCATTTATTATTCAGGAGGTGCCTTATGACTGTAAATAACTTTTTTAACCAAAACAACTGGAATATTGTATCAAAACAAATTATCCCTTCAAAAGATGGTGAGTATTTTGATATAGATGACTTAAATCTTAGTGATATTTCATATAATTACCTCAAAAGAAACTTTAATAAAGGTATTTATAAACATCAAAAAAAAGCAATAGAAAAATTTAAAATGGATAGAAATATAGCAATCTGCACTTCTACTGCTTCAGGTAAATCTCTTGTTTTTCAAATTTCTGCTATGGAAGAATTACAAAAAAATCCTAAATCTACTATTATCGCTGTTTACCCTGTAAAAGCTTTAGGAAATGAGCAAGAAGAAAGATGGATAAATACTTTTAAAAAAGCAGGTTTAGATATAAATATAGGTAGAATTGATGGAAATGTTGAAAAAAGTGAAAGAGAAAGAATAATTAAAACTTGCCAACTTGTTATTGTAACTCCTGATATTATTCATTCTTGGTTTTTAGGAACTGCATTTAGAGAAAAGTTTATACTAAAGTTTATACAAAATCTATCACTAATAATAATTGATGAAGCTCATACATATTCTGGGGTTTTTGGTAGTCATTCTGCATATTTATTTAGAAGATTAATGCATATAAAAAGTGAATTAGGAGGTAAGATAAAGTATATTGCAGCTTCTGCAACTATAAAAAAGCCAGAATGTCATCTTAAAAAATTACTTGGTCAAAGTTTTGATATTATTGGACAAGATTTAGAAAGCTCACCTAAAGAAGAAATAGAAATAACTATGGTAAATACACCTAATGATAAAGATTTTCACCCTTCTATATCTGAATTTTTAAATTTTTTAGCAAATCAAGATAATGAAAGATTTATAGCATTTGTTGATAGCAGACAAAAAACAGAAAATATTACCACTATAACAAATAGAGAAGCTGAAGGAAATAAAACAGAAGATAATAGTTTTTATCATAAAATCTCACCTTACAGATCTGGATATGAAGTAGAAGATAGAAATATAATTCAAAAAGGTCTAACTGAAGGTAAATTAAAAGGTGTTATAAGTACTTCAGCTCTTGAAATGGGTCTTGATATATCAGGTTTAACAACTGTGGTTTTATTTGGTGTTCCATATTCTGCAACAAGTTTTTGGCAAAGAATAGGACGTGTTGGAAGAAATAAAGCGGGTAAAGTTATAATCATAAATGATAATTCAGCAAATACAAGAAGAATTTTTAAACACCCTGAAAAACTATTAAATCTAGCTTTATCTGAAAGCACTTTATATCTTGGAAACCCTGTTATTAACTATATTCATGCTTTATGTCTTGCAAGAGATGGAGGAGAACATGATATTGTAACTAAAGCAATAGGAAATTATAAAGAGGAGTTTTACTCACAATCTAAAGCAATTAATACTAATCAAACTTTCATGGAATTTTGTAAAAATGAAAGATATGGACAATTATCATCTGAGTTTCAAATTTTAAAAGCATCTTCAGGTGAAATTCCTAATCTTGACTTTCCATTACGTGAGATAGAAAGACAGTATAAAGTAGTATTTCAAAAAGGTTTACAAAAAGAGGACTTAGGCTCACTTTCAAAATCACAATTAATGCGTGAGGCTTATCCAGGGGCAGTTTATCGTTATTGTACCAGAGCTTTTAGAGTATTTCAGATTAATGAAAGTTCACGTGAAGTATTAGTAAAAGAAGAAAAGCAGTATTTCACAGACCCCTTATTATTACCATTAAAAGTTTATCCTAATCTTATTGCAGGTCAAATTCATTCTAATCAAAAATTTGGAAATACCTTAATAATAGAGTCAGAAATGCAAATACAAGAAAAAATATGTGGTTATAAAGAAACAAAAGGAAATACAAAAGAAGAACATAGATACCCTAATCAATATTACAAAAAAGATTTTTACAAAAGATATAATTTTACAACAGGTGTTCTAATACATCATCCTGAGTTTAATAATCTTGAATCAAGTGAAATTGAATTACTTGCACAATTATTTTATGAATCATTTTTAATGACAATTCCTTTTGAAAGACAAGATATAAACTTTGGAAGTGATAGATATTTACCTGATAATAATAACTTTATGAAAAAAGGAGATAGGTTCATTTGTATTTATGATCAATGCTATAAAAGCTTACATTTAACAGAGAGAATTACTCGTAAAGAGATTTTTGATGGAATATTACAAAAAGCATTAGAGATGATTGCAGATGAGAATTATATTAACAAAGATGAAATATCAGAAATTAAAATGGCTAAACTTTCAACAGTTATTAGTTATTTAGTAGATGACTTAAAAAAAGAAGCTCTAAAAATTGAATTAAATGAAAACAATAATAATTATATAAAAGTGATAAAAGAAGGTTCTATAGGTGTTGATATTGTAAATAAACAAGATGTATTAATAAAGAGAGTTTTTTACAATAAAAAGCAAGATAAGCTCATGTATCAATTTGAAGTTTTAGGACTTCCTTCATCTACTATTAATTATTTACCTATTGAGCAGATATTAGAAGTTCCAGGGCAAAGTGAAATAGGTTTTTATGATGATGAAACAGGTTTAGTAGCATAAAAAAATTTTAATGAACAATGACGAAAAAAGATTATATTTATCAAAGCTAATAATAATGACTTTAACTATTTTTAGTTTAGAATGATAAAGCTTGAAACTGACATTTCGTCATTCGTCATTAAATGTTCATCATTTATTTGTCATTCATTTTTTGTTATTCAATATATGATAAAATTTACTAGTTTTAAGATTAAAGGAGAATTTATATGCTATACGTTTTAACAACAGTAGGAACATCCATTTTTGGTAATCTCAAGAAAGAATTAAACGAAGAACAAAATAAATATATTGATCAATTAAAAACAAAAGATTCTTTTAATATAGAAGATCCTATCTTATCTCAAATAAGAGAAAAAGTAAAAGAAATTTCTCTTAGAAAAGACGAGTTTTGCTATAGACTTTCAGCAGAGATTACATCTCTAAAAAAAATAAAAGAAGATGAAGATTATTATAAAGAACAAGAGATTAAAATTAAATTTATACTTACAGATACTATAGAATCAGAAGTAGCCACTATTTTACTTGAAGATTTTTTTAGTAAACAACCTAATTATTTTAAAATAGATTCTTCAGATGGTAGAAAAAAAATTGAAGGTTTACAAGTAAAAGACTTTAAAAAATTTGAAGAAAAAGGCTTAATCAATCTTTTAGAAGAAGTAAATAAAATAAAAGATGAAGTAAATAAAATAAAAGATGAAGTTGAAAAATTAAAAAAAGCTAGAATAATTTTAAACCTTACTGGTGGTTATAAAGGTATGATTCCTTTTTTAACTATATTTGGACAATTGTATAATATTAAAATTCATTATATTTATGAAAATGGAAGCCTTATAAAATTCCCTCAATTGCCAATTCAATTTGATTGGTTTAAAGCTGAAAGTTACTATAACTATTTATCTAATGAAAGTAAAATACCTTATAACCCAGAGGATAAAATATTTGAAGAGCTTCAAAATAATTATTTAATTAAAGTAGATAATAATTCTTATACTGTAACTTCTGTAGGTAAATTATTTTTTAAATATATAAAAGAAAAAGTGATTGTATCAGATAATGTAATGGGTCATACAATGGAATATAAAATATTAGAGTATTATCTAGAAAATCCTTATGAAGATAAATACTTTTATTTAAAAAGAAGTCATGATTTATTAGATCCAGAAGCTCCTACAGCTAAAGATAAAAAATCTGATATTGACTTATTAATGAAAGAATCTAAAAACTCTGAGGAGTTTATATCAGTAGAAAGTAAACCTTATTTAGCTATACAAGAATGTCATAAAACTCCAGATGAATATTTTATAAAACAGCTAAAAACAAATCGTACTTTTTAAAAAAAGAAATAAAATATCTAAAGAAAATCTTCCTAAAATATATTTATTACATATCTATAGAGATAGTGAAAAACAAGATTTAAAAGATTTAGATAAAAATTTGAATCTTTTAAGAGATATAGTAAAAGAAGAAATACCTAATACTTTATTTAAAGTTAGAGTTTTTGAAACTAATATTTTAGACTCCAAAAAGAATAATCCTTATGCTGAGTTTATGCAGTCTAAATTGAAAAAAATTGAGGATTACGAGTTTTAACTAATATATAAAATACTTATATTATAGGTTATATCTATAATATAACCTAAAGTTTACTACAGTGAACTTTCTTTTAAATTAATAAGTGAAATAAATAAAAGACTTTAGGTAATTACTAAAAAATCTAATGAAATTGATTTCATTAGATTTTTATTCATTTGTTTATTTCGTCATTCGTCATTTGTTTTTTATCAATATCTCAATTTTCCAATCTTTGATATTCCTTTCTTTAGGATCAAAACTCACACCAACTAAAAATATTTCTTTATTTGATAATAAGTAACTTTCATAGTATTTTTTATCTTCAATCTGTTTAATTACTTTTTTACTAGAGCTCATTTTAAATTCAAAAATGTATATATGACTTTGAGTTTCAATAACTGCGTCTACTCTTCCTATATTTGTTGAAACTTCAGCTTTTATCCTAACTCCAATTAAAGTAAGAATCAAATAAATAATTGTATGATAATATCTTTCTTTATCTGCCATAAATATCTCATTAGGAATATGACTAAATATATCTTTTAATATTTTAAAAAATTCTTCAAGATTATTTTTAATTAAAGCAATAGACAAATGTTTTACTATAACTATATTATTTTCAAATGACTCAGAAAAATTCATTAATATATTTTTTAAAAAAGATTCTTTAACTTCA
Source organism: Candidatus Sericytochromatia bacterium (assembly GCA_046328075.1). GTDB lineage: Bacteria > Cyanobacteriota > Sericytochromatia > UBA7694 > JACMQJ01 > JAXLXG01. The sequence continues at coordinate 18,164 of JAXLXG010000027.1, read as the reverse complement.
AGATTTGGGAATTCAAGATTGCAAGTTTTAAAACCTAATGAATCTCTATTAATTTTTTTTATTGTTAAATAACCTGCTTGAAATAGTAAACTTATTACATTAATATTTTCTATATCATATTCTGAAAATGAGTCAAAATCTGCTTCATAGTTTTCTAAAGACTTTATATCAATATTTTTTTCTTTAATCAACTTTATTAAAAAAGTAGGTGTTCCAGACTGAAACCAATAGTTATTAATATCATGAGTTGTTAATACATTTAGTATTGAAAATGGATTATATACAAAATTTTTACCATCCCAAGAATAACCGTTATACCATGTTTTTAAACTCTCTTTTAAGTAATTTTCTTCCACATTTAATTCTTTAGCTGTTTCTTTTATATGATCTCTAAAATATGATTCTAGTTCTTCTTGAGTATAACCAAGAATTGTTGCAAATTTTTCTTCAAGTGTTATATCTCTAAGATTATTTAAATCTGAAAATATAGATACTTTTGAAAACTTAGACACACCTGTTAAGAATGCAAATTTTATAAACTCATCAGATGCTTTTATTGTTACATAAAAGTTTTTTAAAATATCTCTCATTTCTTTTATAACTTCTAGATTATTTATATGATCTATTATAGGTTTATCATATTCATCTATAAGTATTACTACTTTTTCAAACTTACCAAGTTCTTTAATTAAGCTAATAAATTTAAGTTTATAATTAAGAGTATTATCTATTAATACTTTGTAACTTTCTGCAATAGAATTTAAACTATAATTTAAACTTTCAACTAGTTTTTCTAAGCTAGATAAATCCATTTTAGCAAAATCTATTTTAATAACAGGATACTTTTTCCATTCTATTTTGTCATAGATATATAAACCTTTGAATAATTCTTGATTTCCTGAAAATATTTCTTCTAAAGTGCTAATTAAAAGTGATTTACCAAACCTTCTTGGACGTGATAGAAAAAAATATTTAGCATTATCATTTAATAAATTATATATATCTTCTGTTTTATCTACATAAAGATTATTTTCATTTATCAGATCTCTGAAGGTTTGCTTTCCTATTGGTAGTTTTTTCATATGAATGACGAATGAACAATGACGAATGAAGAATTAAGAACTAGAAAGCTTGAAATTCTTTTTATCATTATTCTCACCTGTTTATAATACTATAGCTATATTTTAGCATAGGCTATTAGTGATAAGTAAAAGGAAAAATCATAGAACCTAACTCTTTTCTAGAAGAAGAATTTATAAATTTGCTAAAAATAAGTTAAATGTAAAATATTTTTTTATTTAAACCAATAAAATTTAATTTATAATTTTTTGCTTTACACCTTGCTAAAATACCTATAAATAATGTATCCTAGACATAATGAACCTTGAAAATTAAATATCTGTATGTTAAAATATAATTAATGTTAAGGTTAAGTTTTGGGTTTTTCTCTAAATAGCTGTGCATATTCTAGTATAGTTATATCAATAAACTCAAAATTTCTTAACAAATTATGTTTAAGGTGAGGTTAAATAAGAGATTTTGTTACATTACGTTACAATAGAATCCTTATATAGTCTTGCTTCTAGCTTCTGGCTCTCGCGATAGCACTCTGACCCTGATTGGGATTGAGACAGCTTAAAAATCATTCTATAGGGTTAAATTAAAGACTTTCTCGCGATAGCACTCTGACCCTGATTGGGATTGAGACTTTAACGGCATTTACACAACTATTAACGGTTTTATTTTCTAATCTCGCGATAGCACTCTGACCCTGATTGGGATTGAGACGATAACCTTGATAAGCATTATCTAAAATTTGATTATCTCGCGATAGCACTCTGACCCTGATTGGGATTGAGACCTTGACTTAGCCTCAAAAGATGAAAATCTTTGATCTTGCTCGCGATAGCACTCTGACCCTGATTGGGATTGAGACCTATAAATTTTACAGGCTTAAAAAATTTACCCTCTTTCTCGCGATAGCACTCTGACCCTGATTGGGATTGAGACTTGTGATCTTTTTGCATTTACTAAAATAGCTAACAATCTCGCGATAGCACTCTGACCCTGATTGGGATTGAGACTTATGAGGGTTATCCCTTTATCCTCTACGTAATTCTCTCGCGATAGCACTCTGACCCTGATTGGGATTGAGACTATAGCCTAGCTTTTTTAATTGATTAACTTCATCTCGCGATAGCACTCTGACCCTGATTGGGATTGGTACACCTGAAAGTTATTCTTGTGTTCTTTTTCATACTCGCGATAGCACTTCGACCCGAGGATTGACAAATTTTAATTCAGAGATTACAATTCAGGAAATTTCTCGCGATAGCACTGACCCTGATTGGGATTGAGACTATCTTAGTCGGTTTTTTAAGTTTTAAAAAAGTTCTTCTCGCGATAGCACTCTGACCCTGATTAATTACACTTAACATGCATTTATTTTATTTGTATTATAATAGTTTTCGCGATAGCACTCTGACCCTGATTGGGATTGAGACATTCCAAAACAAGGAACAACTTAAAACTTCATTCTCGCGATAGCACTGACCCTGATTGGGATTGAGACGGATATACAGCTAACTCACCTTTAACAGCCTGTTTGAGCTGCTCTCGATAGCACTCTGACCCTGATTGGGATTGAGACATAGTTCAAAGTCTTTACCTATGGCAAAGGCATGACTCGCGATAGCACTCTGACCCTTGATTGGGATTGAGACAAAGTCTAAGCACGTCTTAGGCTATTATAAGATTCTCGCGATAGCACTCTGACCCTGATTGGGATGAGACACCCTCATGTAGAGCGTAGAGTATCTTGTAAATACTGCGAAGTAGCACTCTGACCCTGATTGGATTGAGACTTATTTTTTTATAATACTAATTAGCTAAAATTTTTCTCGCGATAGCACTCTGACCCTGATTGGATTAGACATCTTTGCTTTCTTTAAAAGAAGATAATACTCGCGATAGCACTCTGACCCTGATTGGGATTGAGACTTTTCTTTTAGGAAACTTGATGCGTAATCAATACTTAATCTCGCGATAGCACTCTGACCCTGATTGGGATTGAGACTTTCTATTTCTGAATTATAATGCCCTGAATTATAATCTCGCGATAGCACTCTGACCCTGATTGGGATTGAGACTTATAGTCAAATCAAAAATAATTTACAGATTAACTCGCGATAGCACTCTGACCCTGATTGGGATTGAGACATAATCAATATCAATAAACAATCTTTGACTAATAACCGCGATAGCACTCTGACCCTGATTGGGATTGAGACATAATCAATATCAATAAACAATCTTTGACTAATAACTCGCGATAGCACTCTGACCCTGATTGGGATTGAGACACTTTTGAGCATTAGCACAACTATTTACAACCTTATTTTCTCGCGATAGCACTCGACCCTGATTGGGATTGAGACTTTTTAAATTATTAATAATAGATTGAAATAAATTACTCGCGATAGCACTCTGACGATTGGGATTGAGAATTTCGATTAAATGCTGATATTACACATCTACCACTCGCGATAGCACTCTGACCCTGATTGGGATTGAGACTTTCACCGTCTGAAAAGGTGTATTGTTTTAAAAAACTTCTCGCGATAGCACTCTGACCCTGATTGGGATTGAGACTACCTGCAAAATTCACACAAGTCTTAAAACAGCCGTATTTCTCGCGATAGCACTCTGACCCTGATTGGGATTGAGACACTTTTGAGCATTAGCACAACTATTTACAACCTTATTTTCTCGCGATAGCACTCTGACCCTGATTGGGATTGAGACAATTTATATGATGTTAATATCTCTATTTTTTTATTATTTCTCGCGATAGCACTCTGACCCTGATTGGGATTGAGACTATCAAAACATCAATTATTAAATGAAATATTGACCACTCGCGATAGCACTCTGACCCCTGATTGGGATTGAGACAATCTAAATATTTTAATCTCTCATAATAAAAGTCGTTTCTCGCGATAGCACTCTGACCCTGATTGGGATTGAGACCTTTACTTCCTGAATAGTAAAGCTGTTAGAATTGCTCTCGCGATAGCACTCTGACCCCTGATTGGGATTGGAGAGACACATACTTTTTATTTTTTTGTAATTTTTTATTTAAACTCGCGATAGCACTTGACCCTGATTGGGATTGAGACCTAAAGCTAGAGGGATATTGAAAACAGATCCTATTAACTCGCGATAGCACTTTGACCCTGATTGGGATTGAGACTATAGTGCCTTGCTAGACTAGGGTTATTGAACCCTTCTCGCGATAGCACTCTGACCCTGATTGGGATTGAGACTAAACTCTAAATTGTATTTATAATGAATTGTGTCATGCTCGCGATAGCACTCTGACCCTGATTGGGATTGAGACTAATTTTAAATTCAATGTTTCTAATAATAATTTATTCTCGCGATAGCACTCTGACCCTCTGATTGGGATTGAGACTTTTACATCTAGATTGATACATACTTATATATATACTCGCGATAGCACTCTGACCCTGATTGGGATTGAGACCTTTATCACCTTGAGAGTGTAAACCACTATTAAAGCATTCTCGCGATAGCACTCTGACCCTGATTGGGATTGAGACTTTATTATATATTTTTTTTTAAAAGATGTCGATTAAGCTCGCGATAGCACTCTGACCCTGATTGGGATTGAGACATTATTCTTCCTATTGTCTTTAGTTCTGAATCGCAGCAACCTCGCGATAGCACTCTGACCCTGATTGGGATTGAGACATTAATGAAATCATCTCCTAGTTCTTCACCAGCTTCTAATCTCGCGATAGCACTCTGACCCTGATTGGGATAAAATAGCCTGTAAGATTTTTAGATCTTACAGGCTTAAGTAAATCATCTCCCTTAATTCAACTTACTATAAAAAGAGAAAGAGCTTCAAGTATAATTACTAAAAAAATCTAATGAAATCGATTTCATTAGATTCTTACTCATTTGTTTATTTCGTCATTCACTTTTCGTCATTCTTCACTAATCGACTTTTTATAACTCTTTCACATGATAAAATAAAATCATTCATATAAAATAAAGCTCTATTATCCTTTAATCCTGAAACAATAGAATCTAAAACAACTTCTCTAATCTCTCTACCATATATATCAGGGTATCTATTTGCAAGTTCTTCTATATTTACATCATCTGATATAGGTAATTCTAAAGGTATATGCTTTAACCAGATTTTACATCTTGCTTCAAAATCAGGAGGCAAAAATTCAATACTTTTTATCCTTGTTTCAAAAGCTTTATCATAATTCTCAGCTAAATTAGTTGCAAATATAACTATTCCTGAAAAATTTTCTATAGATACTAGTAACTGACTTCTTAAAGAGTTTATATGTTGATCTGAACTTTGAGAGATATTCTTTATTCTAGAACTTAGTAAAGAATCTGCTTCATCAAAAAATAATACAGAATTTGTTTTCTCAGCTTGTTTAAATAACAAATTAATATTTTTTGCAGAATCGCCTATATACTTAGATTCTATTTGAGAATAATCCATACAAATAATATTTTTATTTAATTTATTAGCTATAGCATGAGCTGTCATCGTTTTTCCTGTTCCTGAAGCACCATGAAAATTTAACGCAATTTTGGGATTAGGGACTATAGACTTAAGATTCCACTTTTCAAAAATTAAATTTTTCTTCTCAACTAAAAGTAAAGACTTTTCTATTTCATCTTTTATTTCTTTTGATAATATTACTTGCTCTAAGTTATACAAAGGCTTAATTTCATTAAAATCTATCACTTCTTCTTTTTGAATACTCATTTCATCTTTTATATTTTTTTGTGTAATTTTATTATTATCTAGAAAAACCTTAAATCTATACTCTGAATTTATATCATTCTCAATTAGATCATCAATTATATTCCTAAATCTCATTTTAAAATAAGAGGTATTATTAGGCTTAGAACCAAAGAGTTTTTGAAAATTTATAAACTCGATATTTATATTATCTTTTAATGTGCTATTAGTCATAATTAATCTCCTTTGTTTACTTATACTTAAAAGTAATTGGTTTGCAAAAAATATTTATCCACAATGTTGTTACTGAAACATTATTATCTTCTTACTTTTTTCTTTTCACTTCTTGTCTAGTATATAATCTCTAATTTAAAATAGTTAAATTTCCTTGTTGTTGTAATTCTCTATCAATTTTTTCTGCGATAATAGCTTCAGACTCTCTTGTTTGATTTGTTTTCATATTTAAAATTCCATACATGACTTTAACATTACCATTTTCCATTTCATTTTTTAAAATATATCCTACTTCATTTTCATTCATTGTTTCAGACTTCGTTCTGATTTTACTAATTAAGTCTTTGAATGCTAAAAAAGCTATATACAATGTAGCAGCCACAGCAGTTGTAGCTAAAAGATATCCTAGTAATAAAGTTATGCTCATAAAATACCCCCTTAATTAAAAATTATTGAACTTGTATTTTTAAAAGTTTCTGCTAATTCAACGTCTATTTCTTTTGACTCAATTTTTATAGCTAAAGCTTTATTATTATTAACTAATATCTTCTTATCTATATCTAATAAACAAAGAACTATAATTGAATTCCCATTAAACAATTTGTTCATTTTTGCAAACGCGTAATATGCTCTTGAATTTTCATTAAATTTTTCAGAAAACCAATTCATCATTTCTTGCAATGTATAATATTTTCTTGTTGTATCACCCATAATTACAACTTGTGAAAATTCATCTATAACTTCATGAACATCTGGATTATATATAATTTCATCAATTAACTTTGAAGTAAAAACTGATTTAAATACACTAAAAAATGTCATAATCTACCTCCTTAAATTTTTAAATAAAAGGAATATAAAGAGTAAATTAAAACCACTACCTTATATTCCAAAGTATTAATAATGGACTGAAGAAAAATACTTTAATCACTAAAAAGTGAAAATAATCCATAACAAATACCACCAAGTATCACAGCTGGTGCACATACAGAAGCGACTGCAACAACTGCTGGCCCTCCTATTGCAGCTACTGCTGTGCTTGTTGCTGCTGCTCCTCCTAAAGCTGAACTAACACCTAGAGTACTTGCTCCAACTTGTACCGCTGCATATGGAACCAAAGCTGCTGGAGCTGCTGCACTAACTGAACTCATTGCTCCTATAACTCCTGCTGTTCCAAGTCCTGCACCTGCTGTTGCTCCTGCTATACTCGCCACTATTCCTAAATTTTTGTTTGTCATAATAAAAACTCCTTTAATAATTAATTTCTTGAATAAACAATATACGGCTTAATAAATTTCATTACTATCTTGAATATAATTTCTTTCATCTAATCACCCCCTTAAATCCATAATACTTAGTGTAAATTAATTTCAAAGATAGAAAGATCAAATGCAAATACTTGCAAAGCTTTTGCAAATTCTTTTTTTAATGGCTATACTCTTTGCTTTAACTGTAATAGACAAGAAAGTTTACTACAGTAAACTTTTTGAAAAAATTATCTTACCCTTAAGAAGAATTATTTTGAGAATAATATATAAATTAAAACTATTGAATTTTCTTAGTCTTATCTTTTCACTAAGTAGAAATAATACAGAGATTAAAATTTGGTGATAAAAATAACTTAAATACTTTTTAGATAATAATATTATAAAGAATAAATCATGTTTACATTTTTGTTTTAAAAGAGTATAAAAGTGAAAAGTAACTTTATAGCAGAATTATTAAATACATCTAAACCCACATTAATAAAAAAAGCCAAAGAGATAAACCTTGACTTAAAAAAAACTAAATCTGGTGAAAATATTTTCACTTGGGATGATGCTGCAAAACTTCATCAATATATATCTAATAATAAGATAAGAAAAAGTGTTATATCTATATGTCAAAATAAAGGTGGAGTTGGAAAAACAACAAGTACTATTAATCTTGGATATCTTTTTTCTTGTATAGGTAAAACATTATTAATAGATATAGATGCTCAAGCTAATTTAAGCCAAGTTTTTAATATATATAAATCTAAAAATGAACTAAGTTTAAAAGATGTATTAGAAGATTCAGAGAAAATTACAAATGCAATTGAAAAAATCTCTGATAACCTTCATATATTACCTAATACAACTTCATTTGATTTATGGAAAAAACAAGCAATTACTAAAAGAAGTCCTCAATATCTATTACAAAAAGCATTAAAACCTATAAAATCTGATTATGACTTTATTTTAATAGATTGCCCTCCATCAGTTGACTTATCATTTGAATTAGCACTTTATAGCTCAAATTATGCTTTAATAATTCTTGATGGACATCCATTTTCACTTGAAGGACTTGAGAATATTTTATCAGAAATTCAAAGAATAATTGATGATGATGTTACAGGTTTACTAGACCTAAAGATACTAGGTGTTTTATTCACCAGATATAAGGAAACATTAATAACAAAACAAATTATTGAAAATGCAAATCAAAACTTTGATGTTTTTCAAACTCGTATAAGAGAAAATATACAAATACCTGAAAGTCAAGCTACAAAAGAACCAATCTTTACATATAATGAAATGTGTAATGGAAGTATAGATTATTTCAAACTTTGGCTTGAAGTTTTAGAAAGAATAAATAAATAAAGGATTCAATATGTCTAAAAAAGATTTTACAGGATTTATAAGTAAGTCTCAGGAACAAAAAAGAAGTACTAATCTTGAATCTGAAAACCAAAGATTAAGAGAAAAATTAGAAGAGCTTGAAAAAAGGAAAGAAATTTTTTCAAATGAGATTAAAAATATAGATAATAATAAATCTCAAGAAATTAATATCAACGAAATAAAAATTTTTTCTAATATAAGACAAGAAAATAATTTTATTGAAGAACTAGCTGATTCAATTAAAAATCATGGGCAACTTCAACCTGTACTTTTAACTAAAGATAAATATTTAATAGCTGGACATAGAAGATATAAAGCAAAAAAATTTCTAAAAGATGAAAAAATTCTTGTATGTTATATAGAAAAAAATCTTGAAGATATTATAGATATATTCGACTTATTACAATATCAAGAAAATGAAGAAAGAAAAAATTTAGATAATTTTGAAATATCATTGTTATTTAAAAAATACTTAGATAAAGGTTATTCTCAAAAGGATATTTCAGAATTATTTAAAAAAACTAAAGGTTATATTTCAGCAATTTTAAAAATATCAGATATGGATAAAAAATTAATTGAATTTTGCAAAGAAATTCAAATTTATGGTATGAGCTATAAAAAGTTCACTATAGTAAACTCTGAAAAAAAAGAAGATTCAAAACATGACATATCGTATAATAACCCAGTTATTTTAGGTTGGAATACTTTATATAATATAGCTAAAAATAATAATCTAGATGAACAAAAAAAAGTATTTCTAAAAAATTTTAGATCTAAATTATCAAATGAAGAAATAGAAAATTATTTTGAACATTCTAAAGCTGAAAAGAAAAATATTAGTACTAATAAAATATTAAAACAATCTAGAACTATAAATTCTTCAGTTAAAAAAATAATGAAAAATTATACTTCTAATGAATCAATATCTTTAGGTAAAAAAATAGATCAAAACCTAAAAGAGTTTGAAAAGTTAATAAATGAGTTAAGTAATTTATCATAATTAAAAACCAGATGAAGAATGACGAAAAAGACTTGAAACTCAAATGACCAATGACGAAAAAATATTATCCTTATCAAAACTAATAACCGAGACTTAAAGTATTTCTAATTTAGAGTTACAAGTATGAAACTAAGTTTCGTCATTCGTCATTAAATGTTCGTCATTAATTATTTTTCATTCTTTACTAATTCTCTTTATACATCTAGCATAAAAAAACAAAGTTAAAAAAAGCTTAAAATTGCTAAGAAAATATATCTTAGGTATAAATACACCTAACAGGGGGGTAAAATTAAAAATAAGGGCTTTTATTTACGTTTTAAGAGATAAATTTTTTTTACCTCTAAAGTTAAATTTTGGGTCAGCATATTTTTTAATTTTTTTCTTAGTGAACTTGTTTTTTTTCAGATTTTTCAAAAAAAGAGAAATTAATCCTAAAAATTAATTTCTCTTTTTTTTATTATATATATAAAGAATATATATAATATAAGGGATTTTTTGCCATACTAGAATATTGTCATACCAATTAACTCAACATTTCGTTACCACTTTCATATGGTAGACTTTCCACTTTCATATGGTAGACCTACCACTTTTATATGGTAGACCTACCACTTTCATATGGTAGACCAGCCACTTTTATATGGTAGACCAACAGGCTTACAATCAAGTAAATTTATTATAAAAACCTTTACCACTTTCTTATGGTAGACCATATCTAATATTGTTATAGTAAGTATTCTAAACCTATTGAAGTAAAAAAAATGAAATTTTTAAAACCTGTAAAAAAAAATTGATCTAGTAAAATCAAGGGTTTTAGCACTTAAGTAAAAAACTAAATTTTACTTTTTTTGTAAAGAAGTGTAACAAAAATTAAAACCCTTTTATAACAAGCCTCACAATACCTTGAAATAATTTGTTATATAAGTTCATTTTTTGTTACCACTTTCATATGGTAGACAAAAAGGGTCGATTTAAAAATTTACCACTTTCATATGGTAGACCAAAAAGGTCGATTTTGAAAATTACCACTTTCATATGGTAGACCAAAAGGAAAATTTTTAGATTTACCACTTTCTTATGGTAGACAAAAGTGTATTTTTTAGTTACCACTTTCATATGGTAGACCAAAAAAATTTGGTGAAATTTATCACAAATCAAGAATTGGAAGTTTTAACTGATCCATTGTCTTTCTTTCGGCTTCTATTTCTTTTACTCTCTTAAATTTATCAGGATTAAGTATGATTTCATATATTTCATTTGAATTTTCATTAGAAATTAGTTTATATTCTGTTATATATCTTAGTTTTTTAGCTACATCAAAGCATTTATCTAAAGCTTTCTTTATATCTTTTATCTTTTTATTTTTGATATAGCTATTCATTCTTAATGTATAAGCCAAAGCTTCATAATCTTGCCTTATTATCCAATTAATTTTATTACTTGTCTTCTTATTTCTTGTTGCAATATCCCTTTTTGCTATTTCTGCAAGGAGATAATCAATAAAAAGATATACATATTTAGATGCATGAGTTTCTATTAATTTTATTTCTTGATAATAATTAGCTGGTTTAAGTACAAAGTAGCTATCTATTTGATCAACTAATGTAGGACAAGGTTCTAATGATATAAATTTTAATTTTTCATCAATAGAATTATTTGTTTCATTAATATCAAGCATAGAGTCTTCTTTTCTTGAAAGGTTTTGCCAACCTTGAGTTATTCTAACAAGTGGTGTTATAGTCTCAATTCTGTCTATTTTTTCTTCATATTTCCCTTTATCATTTTTTACCCAACTAATCTTTTTATAAATTAGTAAGTGCATCTTAAGAGCTATTTCTTTTAATGAATCCATAGCTTGTTTTCTAGCTTCTCCACTATATTCAATTTTCCCTCTTGATGTTTCATATTTTGGGACTCCGTAGGCATCAAGATATTGAGCAGGAGTAAATTTCATAGCTGGCATATAACCTTTAAATCTAAAGTATGGACTTTCTATATCTCCACTTTCTTCAAGATTACCTTTGTAATTAGTCTCATGTAATAGCTTTTGTATTGCAAATAAAGCCTGATTTTGAGCTTGTGTATTATCAATTCCAACTGCTTCTATCTGATGTTCTATTAATAACTCTTTATTATCTTCATTTTCAACTATATTATTTGAAGAATCAGGCTTTTTCCCGAATTTTAAGTTCTCTGTATGTAAAGATACTCTTACAAGGTTTGTTTTTTTATCTATTGGGTTAAATTCAAAATCTGGTAATTTAATAAGTTCTTTCTCAAGGTTTTTATCCGACATTTTATTGATTTTGTTAAATAAATCTTGCCAGATTTGCTCTTTACTCTCTTTTGTTAAATCATCTACTTTTAAACCTGTAAAATCTAAACCTGTATAAATTGAGAAATAAAAATTTTTAAAATTTTTATCAATATTAAAAGAGTTAAAATCTATAAAAAATGTGATATTTTCTTTTTCATCTTTTGATATATTTATTTGAAATACTTCTGATTTTACTAAATCTTTCATTATAGATTTTTGACTTCTTTTCTTTTTATCAAATAAGCTGATAGTTTTTATTGCTGATACAAAAGGAGTGGGAAGAAGTAATTTTTTATTATGAGTTATAAGATTAATTTGATCATGAGATAATAATCTTAATGCAAATAAGTATTTATTATTAAAAAACTGATTAACTATTTTTTCTGAAATCTCAGTTATTTTTGAATCATTGTTTTGTATATCATTCTCTTTTATATTAAATATATTATTTTTTCCTTCAAGATTTATAGGTATTTGTATTTCTAAATAAGTTTTGCCCCAGTTTGAATAATTTTTAGTATTATCAAGATAATTTTTAAGACTAGTTATAGTTTTATATATAATCAGTATTGTAGACTCATAAAAATCTTCAGAGGTAAGATTATTTTCTTTATTTATTATTTTAGTTAATAATTCAAATACTTCCTTTGTTTTAATAGTTATTTCATTATTTTCCACTATATTATAAGCCTTTATAAAATTAAGTATTCTTTAATTAAAAATATCAGTTATTTCATCAATAGAGTTAATTTCAAATATATCATCAATTATTTTCTGGAATAAGTCTATATTATTAGTTTCACCTATGCTTTTAATTATATTTTCTGGTAAAGTACTAAACTTTTTTGTTAATAATTTTATTACAAGTTCTTTTTTAGCTTTAAAAATGCCAATCTGTTCACCTTCAAGCTTTCCCTTAGCAATGCCAATTTGCTCACCTTCTTTTTTAGCATTAAACAACCTTGAAGCTTCATCATGCTTAGCTTTCTCTCTGCTCTCTATTAACTCCCTAACTATATCATTTCTTAAATTTACTAAATTATCAATATTCAACTAAATTCCTCTTGTTGTCTTGATTATCCTTAATTAATAATACTATTATATACTAGATAATAAGTGAAAAGAGAAGAAGTGATAAGACAAGAGTATTTCAGTAACGACGCTACGGATAAATATTTTTTTCAAACCAATTACTTTTAAGTATAACAAACGATGAAAGAATGAAAAATGAGAAATTAAAGATGAAAAAATAAGTAATCAAAAGCATTGAATTTTATTAATCTTTTCACTTCTCACTTCTTTTCTTTTTACTAAATATTAACCTTTCGCCATTAAAGTTTCACTTCTCTTTCGTCATTTTTCATTCATATTATGATATATTTCTCTTAATTAATGGAATAATTTTAATCAGATGAGGTAATTTATGACCAGTAATTGTGAACTAATAGGCAAAGTAAGAATTTTACCCTATATAGATCTTTCTGAATTTGATAAGTTAGAAAATAATGAAAATGCACAAATAATCCTTAAAAAAATTGCTGAAAAAGTAAAACAAGAAGAATCTGAAATTATTCATAAAAAAAAGTATAAGCCTAGAAAAAAACCTATATTTAAAAGTTTATTAGATATTAATCCAAATTTATTTGAAGAATTAATTCAAAGAAATAAATCTGATTATCTATCAATAATAAAGGATAGTCTTTTTTTTAATATAAATAGATTACTTGAAAGAGAAGTTATTGAGTTTATATGCAGAAGAACATTAGCTTTTAATAAAAGTCGTGAAAAAATTTCAATAAATGAATTTGTTAATGGAACTATAAGTAAAACAAAAAAGATTATTACTAAATCTACTACTTATAGTAGAACAAGTATTTATGAAGGAATAAAATTAGCTAAAGAAAGAAAAGTAATTTTTACACATCAATTTCAAAAAGGTGATTCATTATGGTTCTTTTTAAATACTCCTGAAAATCAATTAATCTTAGAATCAATTCAAGCAGGTAATATAACAGAAACAGATTTATTTATTTTAAATGAAGAAAAAATAAAAGAGTTAAGATTTAAAAAAAAGGAAGATAATAACTCAAAGGTTTTTAAAACAATTTCTGAATACCCCTCATTCAGAAATTGTATAAGCTCTATTCAAAATTTGAATGAGGGATATTCATCTGAACAGCCTCAAAATATTGAGAATACAACTAATTCAGAAGTGCATATAACAACTATTATTAATAACAATAAAGAAAAACAACATACTGCTGATACTTATTTTGAAAATACATATTCAGATAAAGAAATAGAGTATATAAATAAGCTTTGTAATTTAAAAGATCCCAATGGAAAAAATATTAATTTTAACAAAAATCAGGCAAGAGAATTAGTAAAACTAAAGCTAGATAGATCTATATTTCAGGTTATAGATGAAAAGATAGAATTATTATTCCTTGAGAAAAATCTTAGTAATTCTAGTTGGGCAAGTATTTTAAATAATATGATAAAAGAAGACAGAGGAGGAGCTGAAGCTTACACCAAGTTTCTTAAAGATAAAGAAAAAAGCTTTATTTATGAAAAATATATGAATCTAATTAAGATTTTTGATCCTACTGCACGTACAAATTTTATTGATAAAGAAAGAGCTATCATCTTTATAAAAGATAAAATAGAAACACTATACCAATTAGCTATAAATAATAAAAATTTAGAGATTAGAGATGATATTTTAAATAAAATAAGTATTTTAAAAAAATCTTGCGATTTATCTAAAGATTTAGATTTTCATATAGATGATAAAAAGTCTGTTCTTTATAAAATAATCCAAGAATTAAAAGAATTATCTTGAAATCAATGTGTATTACAGTTATTATATTTTTAAGTTGATAATGGAAATAAATAATGAGAAAAGAATAATGACGAAAAAAGATTAACTTTATCAAAACTAATAACCAAGACTTAAAGTATTTCTAATTTAGAGTTACAAGCTTGAAACTTAGTTTCGTCATTCGTCATTAAATGTTCGTCATTTATTTCTCATTTAAAAATAAGGAATTAAAATATGTCCTCAAAGATAATTAACTTTCATAATTTACAAGAATACAACTTGATAAAAGGAAATACTGTTAAAATCCCTGTTTTTAGAAGCTCAGTATGGGCAGGTTTACCTACCGATTTTCCTGATATGGGTAATGAACCTTTTTCTGGATATGTAGATATTCCAAGAGAATATGTAAAAAATCCTAATCAAACTTATGTTCATAAAATAAAAGGGGATTCTATGGAACCTCTACTAAAAGAGGGAGACAATATTTTAGTAGATTGTTCTGATTCCGCTATTTATAGTGGTGTTTTAGATAAAGTTGTTTTAGCATATATTGATGGTGGATTAAATGTAAAAAGATTAAAAAAAATAAATGATAAACTATATTTAGTTCCAGAAAATTCTAATTACCCAATTAGAGAAATTACAGAGGATAGTGGTTTTAAAGTACGTGGAGTTGTTCTAGGAGTTAGTGAGTTTAGACAAATTAAGTAGATAATTAATGAAAGATGAGAAATGAAAAAAGGTTTTAATCTTGGATAGCGAAAAAACTCTAGAAAATATTTTTTTATCATAAATCAAAAATAAGCAAAAAATCTAATGAAATCGATTTCATTAGATTTTTATTATAAAAATAAACAAGACCTTAAACCTAGTATTAGACTACATTTCAAGAATATTGTAAAGTATTGTAACAGACACATGATTTTTTTCTAAGTTTATAATAATATAGATTTACACCCAAAAAAAATTAAGTAAAAAGTAAAAAGTGATGAGTAATAAACATATTCACTTAGAACAATATAGTTCTTCTAAGCAAAGATTTTAAAAGGCTTATAAAACTCAGATTTTTAACCAAAAATTCTTCTCACTTTTTACTTCTCACTATTTAAAAAAAGGAGAAATAAAAATGGGTAATCTAAATGTATCCGAAATTATTAAAAGTGCTCAAAAAACAAGTGTAGACATTTCTTGTATCAGAGTTCCAGATTATCATGATCGTACAGATGTAGATGATGAGAATATAGAATCTCTAGCTAATAATATGTCTGAAGTTGGTCAACTAAGTCCTATTTTACTTGATAAAAAATCAGATGATAATTTTGATTTAATTTCAGGTTTAAGAAGATTTGAAGCAGCTCTAAAACTTAATTGGTCTGAGATTGATGCTATAATTCTTGAAGATCTTGATGAAGCAAGTCGTATGCTAATTATGATAGCAGAAAATGCACAAAGACAAGATATTAATGACTATGACCTTATTGTTTCACTAGTTCATTTTATCTCTATTTCTGTTAATAAAACTGATGATGAAGTCAAAGCTTTTTTATTAAAATTGAGAAATCATGATTTAGGAAATGTAAAAAGTCTAACTTTTGAAGAGAAAAAATTGAAAAAATCAATGGAAGAAGTACTAAGTAAAACAGATAAATATTCTCTTAATTTTGTAGCTAATAAGTTAAAAGTATTAAATTTTGCACCAGTGATAATAAGAGCTATGAAAGAGAATAAATTACTTTATACTTATGCTTTGATACTTAATAAAGTTAAAGATGAACAGGTTTTAAATGATCTTATTCATAAGTTCATAACAAAGCAAATAGATAAAGATGAACTTAAAAAAGAAATAAAAAAGTATATAGGTTCTAATAGTTCACCTTCTATTGTTCCTTTTAGTACTACACTAAAAAAGCTTAGAGATTTTAAAAATCTAAGTGAAGAAGTTCAGGAGGCTGTTATGTCTAAAATGGCTGAGATTGAGGAGATTTTAGCAAGCTAAGATTAGTGAAAAGACATTAGTGAGAAGTGAGAAGATTAAATCTTTCAAACTAGAAATTTTCTCATTTTTAATTCTTCATTTTTCATTATCAAGAAATCTTCTCACTTCTCATCTTTCATTTATTTTTAAGATATTTAATTAAACCAAGTAATTGCTTACGAATATTCTCAATATCAGAATTCATATCTTCATTAATATATTCTATTTCTTTTGATAATAAAATCTGAGTTTCAAGTTCAGCTAAAGAACCAAGTGCAATATATAAAAATTGAATCATTTCTTTATCTGATTGTCTTGCAGAACCTTCAGCTATATTACTTGGAATAGAAACAGATGCTCTACGTATTTGAGAAGTGATACCGTAGATTTAATCTTTAGGAAAAGTTTTTGTAATTAAATAAATGTTTTTAGCAAGTTTCATTGAATCTTTCCAAACATTTAAATCTTTATAATTCATTTCTCACCTTTCACTTCTCATTTTTCATTATTTTATCATAAGAGGTTTTACCATGAGAAAAAGTCTATTAATTCTCGCTGTCTTATTATTTTTGCCAACAGCTTGTCATGTATGTGTCGGTCAGGCGAATGTTGGAGGAGTTAATAATAACGCTTGTTGTACTTCAAAGGAGCTTATTGTCATCTCAAAAGAAGTTAAAGGAGAAACTTCTGTTGTAAGTCAGAATCCTTCATCTTCTACAGTTCCAACATCTACACCAAGTCCAGTATCAACACCAACCACAAGTCCTGTGCCAAGCCCAACGGCTACACCTATTTGAATAAATGACGAAACATGAATGACGAATGACGAAACTTAGTTTCAAGTTTTATCATTCTAAACTAGAAATATTTAAAGTTATTACTATTAGTTTTGATAAATATAATCTTTTTTCGTCATTGTTCATTCGTCATTTGAATTTCATTATTATTTTAAGGAGTTAAAACCAATGAAAAAGAAATCATATTTAAAAAATATATCAATAGCTTTATTGTTTTTTACAGCAGTTAAAAAAGTTATAGATATTTCATTTCAAGCATATAGAGAAATGAAAAAATCAGATAAGGATAATAAAAAAGATGCCAAAGAAAAAAACTAAAAAAATTTATACAAAGGTTATAGTTGACCCTTTTTTCTGTCTATTTTGTCTAGGTCGAAGTTGTAGACATAAGAAATGATGAAACATGAATGACGAATGACGAAACTTCAGTTTAAAAGTTCTAACTCTAAACTAGAAATTTGTTAAGATTGTTAAATTATTTTTGATAACGCTAAACCCTTTCTTCATTCGTCATTGTTCATTTGAGTTTAAATTTTACGGAGTAAAATCACCATGTTAAAACTACATTTTATAACTTCAGGATA
>JAXLXG010000026.1:0-75382 GCA_046328075.1 Candidatus Sericytochromatia bacterium | reverse complement strand
TATTTATCAAATCAATAATATTAACAGGGAGGCGAATTAACCTAGATTTATTATGCAATGCTCTTATAATTGATTGTCTTATCCAGTATGTTGAATAAGTACTAAACTTAAATCCCTTAGTATAATCAAATTTTTTTAATGAATATATTAAACCTATATTACCTTCTTGAATAAGATCTGAAAAAGGTAAACCTTTATTATTATATTTTTTTGCAATACTAACAACTAACCTTAGATTTGAGTTAATTAAATTATTTCTGGCAAGTTTCGCTTCTTTTTGTAATTTATGTATTTTATCAATAGACAAACCAAGATTAGATGATAAGTCTAATATACTAAGTTTATAGTTTAGCCTATTCTCTAACTTAGAGAGTTTATCAGCTATTTTATTATATTCATCTAATATTTTAAAGTAATTTAATTCTTGTTCTTTTGTTAAAAGCGGATATTTTGATATATTAGCTAAATAATAATCATCTATAAACAAATTTTTTTTCAAAAGACTAGAGCTTTCTACTGACTCAAAATCAATATCTTCTAATAAATTTGTTTCAGCAGTTTCTTCAATAAAAAGATCTTCCATACATTAATTCCTTTTACTAAATAAGATTTCTGATAATTTAGTTTCCTTATTATTTAAATTTTTAGATTTTTTTTTCTTTTTATTATCTATACTAGATTTATTTAAAAAGCTTAAAAACTCTGTAGTTGATTTATAAACTATATTGTTACTCTCTAGCACTTTGAACCTACCTTTAATTATTTAAATAAAATATACTTCTAATATAAGATCAAGTTAAACTAACATAAGTATCTAAAATCAACTAATTTTAGTTAAATAAATACTAAAAAAGATTAATTTAAAAATGCAATTCTTAACTAAAAAAATCATATCATAAAGACTTAAATAGTGATAGTACTACTATCAAAAAATTAAACAAGAATTAAAAATTTTAATCTTTAATTAATATATTGATTCTAAAATAAATGTGTTTTATATCTTATGAAAAAAAAATTTATATAAGGTATAATGAAGTAAATTTATCTTAATATTCAGGTCAATTTTATGAAACAAACAATAATAAAAGTTGTAATAGGCTTATT
Source organism: Candidatus Sericytochromatia bacterium (assembly GCA_046328075.1). Lineage (GTDB taxonomy): Bacteria > Cyanobacteriota > Sericytochromatia > UBA7694 > JACMQJ01 > JAXLXG01. The sequence continues at coordinate 74,278 of JAXLXG010000026.1, read as the reverse complement.
TCTAACTGCCTTGTTCTTAGGCTTCTATAATACTACTAATATTGGAAAATTGCTTGAGGCAAAAACATATGATTCTAGATTTGATTATATAAGAGGAGAAAGAACTCCAAGTAAAGATATTGTTATTCTTTCAATTGATAATGCATCTATAGAAGAGCTTGATTCTTGGCCATGGCCTAGAGATTATCATGCAAAAACAGTTGAATTATTAAAATCCTATGGTGCGAAATCTGTTGGTTTTGATGTTGTTTTTAATAAACTTTCAAGAGAGCCAGAAAAAGACAAAATATTTGCAGAAGCTCTTAAAAAGTCAAATAACGTTATTTTAGGAAGTATGCTTGTAGGCGGTGTTTTTAGTCAAGTTACAAGTAGTTCAAGTTCTGTAACTGAAGCAATGTCTTATGTAGCACCAGATCCATATGAAGAAATGCTTAATGGTAATATAAAATATGGATTAGTAAATTTTGGTAGAGATATTGATAAAAGTATAAGAGAAGCTCAACTTCTTCATCCTTTAGGAGATTTAATGCCAACGACTCAAACTGTTAATAATGATAAAGAACCATCTTTAGCTTTACAGGTTCTTAAAACATACAATCCTGAAATGGCAAAAAGTGTACAAGAAAAATACGCTGAAAAACCATTTCTTATAAATTTTGCAGGTCCAGCACATACATATAAAACAATCTCTTACAGTAATGTTTTAAAGGGCATTTTTTTAGAAAATGATGCCAAAGATTATAAAGAAGTTTTTAAAGACAAAATTGTTTTGATAGGAGCTACTGCTGAGATTTTACATGATACTTTTACAACTCCTTTTACACAGAATTATCTTGAACAAATGCCAGGAGTCGAAATTCATGCAGCTACATTAGATACAGTTATGAATGGTATAGAGTATACAAGAGCGTCAAGTACAACAAATATTTTAATGGTTGTATTACTAGGTTTAATAGGTACATTAACATTTACTTTTGTAAATCCAATAATTGGAGTTGCTTCTGGTCTTGCTCTTGTTATTGGATATATTGGTATTAATTTATTTTTATTCTTACAACAAAGAATTTGGCTAGATCTAGTAGCACCAATTGGTGTACTACTAATAGTATTCGCTGGTATTTATTCATACAGATTCTTTATAGAAGAAAGAGAAAAAAGAAGAGTTAGAGGTGTATTTAAAAGATATATGTCACCAGCACTTGTTGAAGAAGCACTTAAAGATCCATCAAAAGTACCAAGTTTAGATATATGTGCTAAAAAGTTTATTACTGTTCTATTTTCTGATATAGCTGGTTTTACAACAATGTCAGAAAAGTTTCCACCTGAAGAAGTAAAAAGAGTACTAGATGAATATTTGACTGCAATGACACAAATTGTTTTTAATAATAATGGTATTTTAGATAAATATATTGGTGATGCTGTAATGGCAATTTATGGAAATGTAAGTAGCTCAGATAATGCAGATGATGCTTTTAGATGTGTTAAAACAGCTATTGAAATGCAAGACAAAATGAAAGAGTTAAGACAAAAATGGGTTGCTGAAGGCTCTGTTGCTATGCAAATAAGAATTGGTATACACTCTGGAGAAGCATTAGTTGGTAACTTTGGCTCACCATTAAAGATGGATTATACTGTAATAGGTGATACTGTTAATACAGCAGCAAGACTTGAAGGCTTAAATAAAGATTTTGGTTCAACAGTTATGATAAGCCAATCAACATATGAATTAATTAGTAATAATATAGATGTTAGAAGTTTAGGACCAGCACCAGTTAAAGGTAAATCTGAAGCAATTCATGTATATGAAGTTTTAGGGTTATCTGAAGAAGGTAAAGGAAAAATGGTTGAAGACAGAAATACAAAACAAACAAAATGGATGAAAAGTAATAATAAAGAAACAAAATGGGCAAGAGGTAGTAAGGATACTACTTGGAAATAGATTTTATTTTTTATAGACAAAAATCTTATATAAGATTTTTGTCTTTTATTTTGGGAGCTTATATTTAGTTTGAATCGTCTAACAGTTATACAAGACCTAATAAATAAAATAAATGCAAAAAGCTATTTAGAAATAGGTGTTTGTTTTGGAGATATAATTATAAATGTGGATGTTAAAAATAAGTATGGAGTTGATCCAAAATTTCAAATCCCCAATTTAGAAGTTAATGGTAAAGAAACTTTTTATGATACAAAAAATAATATTATGACATTATATGAACTTGAAAGTGATACATTTTTTAAAAATTTTGCTAAAAAAGATTTACATAATGGAATAGACATTGCTTTTGTAGATGGTTTACATAGTTATCCTCAATCACTTAAAGATGTTGAAAACTGTCTTAAATATTTAAATCCTAATGGTTTTATTATAATGCATGATTGTAATCCTTTAAATTACGCTATGTCATATCCTATTGTTAACTCTATAAATGAAGTAATTGAGTTAGGGGAAAAAGGCGAACTAGAAGGTTGGAATGGTGCATGGAATGGAGATGTTTGGAAAGCATTAGTTCACTTAAGAGTCAAACATGATGATTTAGAAATATTTACTATAGATATAGATTGGGGATTAGGAATAATAAGGAAAGGTAAATCCAATCAATTAAAAGATATTACAATACAAGATATTGAAATATCTGATTATTATTTCTTAGAAAAAAATAGAGAAAAACTTTTAAATCTGAAGCATCCTAGATACTTTAAAGAATTTTTATTAAATTGAAAGAGATGAGGAAATGAAAATACTAATAGTTGGTGGAAATGGAACTATAGTTTTACATCTTGCTTAAAGCCATTAGAGGCTCACCTGTTATACGATAGGTATACCACTCTTTAAGATGAAAAGCCCCTAATGATTCATAAAAATCTATTGCTGGTTTATTCCAATCTAAAACTTGCCATTGGAATCTTCCACAATTATTCTCAACAGCAATTTGTGCTAGTTTAACAAGTAGAGCCTTTCCAATACCCTTTTTCCTAAATTCTGGTAAAACAAATAAATCTTCTAAGTATAAACCAGATTTACCAAGCCAAGTTGAATAGTTAAAAAAATAGAAAGCAAAACCAGCAGGCTTACTATCATATTCAGCAATTATTACATGGAAATATGGTTTTTCTGAAAACCCATCTCTTAGAATATCCTCTTTTGTTGCAACTGCTGCTTCTGGTTCTTTTTCATAAATTGCTAATTCTTTAATAAAGTAAAGGATTAAATCTACATCTTCAATAGTTGCTTTTCTTAAGTTTAAACTCATAATCTATACTAATTTTTCTCTTTAATCTTCATCATCAAGTTCTGAATACTTAATATAAGTATGAATATCTTGATAACTTAATTTCTCATTTTCTTCTTTTTCTGAAACAATTTTTTTCCAATTATTTACAGCCTCTAAAATAGATTTTCTATAATCATCACCATCAAAAAGATACTTTTTATTATCACTAGATAAATTCCACTCAACATTTTCTGACTCATCTTTCTTTATTTCAATGCCTTGACTAAGATTAATAAGGTTAGGATTATCACTTTCAAATGTTAATATAAAGAACTTACCATGATAATCAATACTTTTTTCAAGTTCATCTAAATCTAATATGTAATTAGAGTCAATAATTGGTTTCTCATCAACTAAAATTTCAGCCCTAACATCATTTTTATCTAAATCCTTAAAATTTATTTTTAAGTTATTTAAATTAGACATAATAATCTTCTCCTAAAACTTAAGTACCTTTATTTCAAAATATTGTAAGATTAAATTAGTTTTTTTCTGCACAAAGTCTATAAAAATTAATTTAAATTTTTATATAGTAAAGATAATTTCATTATATATTTTACTTGGTTCTGTTGTTATTATTTGTTCTTTCTCTTTTCCTTTAGCTTTAACAATTATTTTAAATTTTGTGTTAATTGGTAGTGGTTCTTTAGATGAACTATAAGCTATATTCTCACTAAGAATTTTATATTCTCTTACAAAAACAAAATTTGGATCTAAAGATTCTAACTTTACTAATCCTTCATTTATTTGATTTTTTTGTTCATCAAATAATAAAACTTTAATTAAAGTACTATCAAGACTATAAAAACTATTAAAATTAAATGTATTTATTGATGGATTATCTTTTAACGTTTTACCTGTTTCTACTACTTCTGTTTTTGTTTTACTTACACCATCTTTACTTATAGTAATTAATATTCTTGCACCTGTTGGAACATTATTAAATGAATATTCTCCATTTGAGTTTGTTAACTTAATTTCTGATTCCCATTTGATTTCATTTTCTAAGCTTTTTGCACTAACACTGACACCTTCTAAAACTTCTCCTTTTCTATTAAAAACTTGGCCATTAAAACTACCAATATACTTAATCTCTTCATTTTTATTAACAGAGTCTTTTATAATTTGTTTTAAAGAGTTACTTTGCTTAATATCCTGTGAACTAGGATTAACACAAGAATATAAACAAAATAGGAAACTAAGAGATAAGTGCTTAAAAACTTGTTTCATAATATTATTACCTAATTAAAATTGTTTTAATTTGTTATTTAAATAAATTATACAAGAATTTTTTATTAGAATATTCTTGGCAATTAAATTTATAGAAATATAAGATACAATTACTAAAAACTAATTAAATTTAATAAAAATTATGACAGAAACAATATCTAATATAAATAAAAGCTATTTATCTTATAAAGATAATACACCATTAATGTTTTTGAAAACATCTTTTCTTAAAGATGATAAAAAACAAGCTTTAAAGTTTTTTAAAGGTAAAATAAAAAATGTTTTTTTATTTAGAGATTTACTTTTATTTTTAAATGAAGTTGTTAATTCTAGATTCTATAGGCAAGATTTATGGAGATTACTCGATCCTGTAATAACATGTGAGAAAGAACAAATAATGATGGAATGCTTCTCTAGTTGTGGTAGTATCTATGCTCGTGTTGATATATTTGAAAATATCTTTGATTCATATGAATTATTAAGTAGAGGCACAACTAATGTAAATTTTAATAGAGATTTTATAGAGTCTTTACTTTCATTAAAAATGTCAAATGAGTCTTTTATAGAAGTTGGTAGAGATGAAATTCTTTTAGAATCTGATAATAAAGTTTCTAAAGAAAAAAAAGTTAAATTACCAGAAAGATGGATAAAAGGATTTCTTCAATCTCAATCAATAATATCAAAATCGAAGTTATTTTATGAGTTAAATTCTATTAATTCTAAAAAACTAATACTTGAATGTCAAAAAACAGTATCAGATAAAGAATATTATTTATTAGAAGAAAATAAGAGTCTAGTATTAAAGCATATTAGACCACAAAAAGGAAATTATATAACTATATCAGGACTTAATAGATTAAATTTACTAAAAAGGTTAATTCCTTATATAGAAAAATTAAAAATTTACTATATAAAAGAGAATAATTCAACTTTATGGTTAATAAAAACACCTAATGCAAATATATCTTTTTCAATATCAGCATCTATAAAAAATGGTTTTTCTGGAGAAGGTGAGAGTTTACGAAATTTATCTTTAAATAGAGATGAAACTATAGATGATTTTATACTAGAAATGATAAAAAACTTAGGTTCATTTGATATAGAACAATTATCTGAAATATCAGAAATTTCTAAAAATGAATTAATACAATGCTTGGAAAATTTATCAATAAATGGTATTTTAGGTTTTAATTCTGAAAAACAAAAATATTTTTATAGAGTATTACCTTTTGCAGATAAGTTAAACTCAAGATTTGAAAACTCAAAAAATATACTAAAAAAGAGTGATATTGATATAGAAGAAATAGAAAAAAATGATAATAGATTATTTATTAAAGGTTGGGTTCAAGGCATAAATTCTAAATATTATACTTATGTTAACATTAATAATTCATATATTGAAAATGCTCAATGTAACTGTTCTTGGTTTATAAAAAATGAATTAAAAAGAGGTCCTTGTAAACATATTCTAGCTTTAAGATTTTTTGGTGAATCTCAAGTTTAAAGATTAAAATCTATAAACTCTAATAAATATAGATTATTTTTAATTATAAAAAAAGAGCAATTTGTTTATTGCTCTTTTTTATATACTAATGATGAATTTCCTTTGGAGGTTCTTTACTTTCCTTTGTAAATGAAAGCATATAGAACATTACAGCTAATAAAATATATGACGAAGTAAATTGATAAGGTATTGATCTTGCTGGTTCACTTAATGTCCATGGTAAATACATATTACCATCTGGAATAGCTGAATGTATTATTCCAAAAAATGTTAATAAAGCAAGTATTAGTAAATATGCAGAAGCTGATTTTAATTGTCTATCACAAATTTTTGCAATAAAAGCTCCCCACAACATTGCTGTTAATATAAACCCATTTCCAAGTGCTATTATTACTAATGTTTCAGGTAATGTTTTTCCAGCTTCTACCATTAACTCATTAAATCTTTCCATTGGAACTACAGAAGGATTACTTAATTTAATTTGAACTAATCTTGCAATATTTGGAAAATATGCAAAACAAACAGCAGGTAAATGATTTACAGGAACTGCTGCAAAAGCTTGAACCATAATATCAACAGCCACAAATATAAGAATAGGAGCTAAAACTGCTCTTGGTATTAATTCTACAATATATGAAACATAACCAAGCATTCCACCTAATCCCACAAAAACACCTGTTAATATTACATATCCAATTCTACTCCCCATTGCTTTATAAGCTGGTTGACCAATGTAAGGTGTAGATTGTGCAACACCACCACAAACTCCAGCAACAAGGGTTGCAAAAGCTTCAGTTAATAAAACGTGTTGTGTATTATAATCATCCCCACCAACTTTAGCACTCTCTGTAACATTAATACCACCAATTACAGTTAGAACAGCAAAAGGAAAAGCTATTGGTAAATATGTTAAAGCAGGAACAAAACCCTTAATAAAATCTAATGTTGGTATTGGTAATGCAAAGTTTAATTCTGCTTTTGGAGCTGCAAATGTCCCACCTGATAATCCTAATGGGCCTAAAACATAATAAGATAAAGTCCCTAAACCAACAGCAAGTAAAACACCTGGGAATTTTTTAGGTAAATCAATTCCTGCTATAAGGTTATAAATGATAATACCAAGCGAAATCGTACCAACTATTGGCAAACCAAAAATATCAACCATTGGTAAAAATCCAATTAATGCAAGACCAATTCCTGCTAAACTTCCAAGTAAACCAGCTTGAGGAACAACTTTTTGAACCCAAGAGCCCATAAAAGAAAAAACAACCTTGATTAAACCTATCATAACCATTGTTGCCATTCCTATATACCAAGTCATTTCTGCTGCGGCTCTTTCATCCATTCCTTTAGATTTAAGTGCTATAAATGCAGGGCCTAAAACAGTTAATGCAATACCTATTGTTGATGGGGTATCTAATCCCAAAGGCATTGCTGTTACATTATTATTGTTTGTCCTTTTTGCAAGATTAATTGCCATATAAGCATAAATTAAATCTCCAACAAGTACCCCAAAAGCTGTACCTGGAAACATTTTTGAATAAACAATATCAGCAGGATATTTAAAAGCAAAAATCAAAATACCTGCTAAAAAAGATAAAACAGTAAGATTATCAAACATAAGACCAAAGAAACCGTTAATATCTCCAGCGACAAACAGTTTTGGTTTAGTTGAATTACCTGATTGCTCCATTATAAAATCCCCTTTGATTAATAAATAATGAACTATAGCTTATTGAAAGGGTAATCATGGTATGATGCTTTAAAACACCTTACCCAAATTCAACATCTTGAATTTAGGATTATAAGCTTTAAAAAACTAATTAGCAAGGATTTTATTTAGTGAATTATTTATCTTTATCTCTATTTCTTAAAATTAATCTTATAGGAGTTCCTGAAAAACTAAATGCTTCTCTTATTTTATTCTCTAAATATCTTACATAACTATCAGCAAATAATTTATTGTTATTGCAAAATAATAAAAATGTAGGAGGTTTAACGCTCACTTGAGTTGCATAATAAATTCTTGCGGATCTTCCTTTATCTGTTGGTGGTGGATTAAGAGCAACAGCTTCATTAACAATTTGATTTAGCAATCCTGTTGTAATTCTTCTATTATTTTCTTCAAATGCTGCTTCAACTGTTTCAAATATATTAAATAATCTTTTTCTAGTTACTGCTGATGTGAAAATAATAGGAGCAAAATCAACAAAGTGAAGTTTTTTTCTTAAATCGTCTGTGAATTGATTTGTTGTATGGTTATCTTTTTTTATTAAATCCCATTTATTAACGACAATTACACAAGCTTTTCCTTTATCATCAGCTAAACCTGCAATTCTTTGATCTTGTTCTGTAACACCTGTTGTTGCATCTATTACTATTAATACAACATCTGCTCTATCCATAGCCTTAAGAGATCTTACTACAGAAAATTGTTCAACTCCATATTCAACTCTCGCTCTTCTTCTTATACCTGCTGTATCAATTAATGTATAAGTTTTTCCATAATAAGTAAAATATGAGTCAATAGCATCTCTAGTTGTTCCTGATGAATTATGAACAATCATTCTTTCCTCACCTGTAATTGCGTTTAAAATAGAGGATTTACCAACATTAGGTCTACCAACAATAGCTATTTTTAAATTATCAGGTTCTTTATTATCAATGTTAGGAGGGAAATTTTCACATATTTTATCTAATACTGTGTTTATACCTAAACCATGATAAGCAGATATATCATAAGGTTCACCAAGATTTAACTCATAAAATTCTGTTGCTAAAAGTTTTAATTGCTCATTATCAGCTTTATTTACAGCTAAAACAACAGGTTTTTTTGTTCTTCTTAATTCATCTGCTATCTCTCTATCAATAGGTGTTATACCGTCTCTACCATCTGTAACAAAAACGATAACTTCTGCTTCATCAATTGCTAATCTTACTTGCTCTTGTACAGCTTTTAAGAGTGTGTCTGTTTCTTCAGGTATAATACCACCTGTATCTATTACAGTAAAAACATGAGTTAACCACTCAATATCAAGATATTGCCTATCCCTTGTTACACCAGGAAAATCATCAACAATAGCAGCACGACTACCTATAAGACGATTGATAAGAGTTGACTTACCAACATTAGGTCTTCCTACTATTGCAACCAAAGGTTTCATAAAAAAATACTCCAATATATTAAAAGTAAATCAATATAAAAAATGATTTACAAAATTTTCAAATTTCAATAAAATAGATACTAAAAATTAGTCATACTATTTAAACTTATGTAGTATATAATAGAATCCTAAAGTGTATTAAATGATTAAATCAATCTTATCATTTTAAATAATTAAGGAAGGTTTTATTATGTCTATATTACCTGAAGAAATAAAGACTTTACCTAGTTTAGCTCGTTATACTGTCGAAGAATACATAAATACTGGGGCTATAATTAACTTTGATAATATTGATTTTGAAGATTATAAAAATAAACAAGCTGGGGTTTTTGTAACTCTTAAGATAGAAGGTCATTTAAGAGGTTGTATTGGTACTATTAGTCCAACTCAAAAAAATATAATAATTGAAACTGTTATGAATGCTATTTCTGCTAGTACAAGAGATCCAAGATTTAGACCTGTTGATAAAATAGAATTAAAAGATATTTCATATTCTGTTAGTTTACTTATGCCACCAGAAGTAATTGATTCAAAAGAAATGCTAGATCCTAATAGATATGGTGTTATTGTAACTTCAGGTCATAAAAGAGGTTTACTTTTACCAAGACTTGAAAGTATTAACACAATAGATGAACAGCTTTATCATGCCATGATGAAAGCAGGTATAAGACAACATGAGCCAATAAGTTTATCTAGATTTGAATCAATAGAATTTCATGAGTAACATTATTAATATAATGCCCCCCATTGTCAAGACAGGTTCTAAAAAAACATCTCCTTTATGTGACTTTCTTTAAACAATGAATAGATTGTATAATGTTTTGACAAAGAAATAATTCAAAAATCAAGTCTTTATCAATTTTACAAATATGTTTAACTTCTATAGATTCATTAAAATAGACATTATCAGGAGTTTGATAATCTAAAGCACTATGATAACTTTGGGTATTATAAAACTTGATGTATTTATCAATACCTAACTTTAAATCTCTCATTGTTTCATATCTTTTTAAAAATACATTTTCATACTTTAATGTTCTAAAAAAACTTTCTATAATTATATTATCAGCCCACCTTCCTTTACCATCCATAAATATTTTTATTCCATAATCTAATAACTTTGAAGTAAATTTATCACTTGTAAATTAACTACCTTGGTCACTATTAAATATTTCTGGATTTCCATATTTTCTTACAGCTTCATCTAAAGCTTCTATACAAAAACTTGTATCAAGTGTATTTGACACTTTATAACTAAGTATCTTTCTACTATACCAGTCTATTATTCCTGCAAAATATACATGACAGCCATTCACACTTAAATATGTTATATCTATTGACCAAACTTTATTAGGTTTATTAATTTCTAAGCCTAACAATAGATATTTATACGTCTTATATTCCTTGTTTATCAAGGTTGTACACTTCAATTGTTCTTAAACCCATCTCCTTTCTTAATTTTATTACTTTTTTCTTACCTATTTTATGACCTTTATCTCTTAAATCTAACAATACTCGTCTATAACCATAAAAAAGCTTATCTTCATAAATATCTTCTATATCTGATAAAAGCTTTTTATCTAGTTTTTTACATTCTTCTCAAAATAATAGCTACTTCTATTAAAACTCATTATCTCACAACGCTTCTTTAGGCTTAGATTATTAACATCAGACGATTTAAGGATTTTAACTTTTTCTTCATAAACCATATTCTCTAACTTTTTTTACCAAGTTTAACTCTACTGTTAACTGTCCTATTTCTTTATATAATTTCTTCTGAGTTAGCTCTAACGACTTAACCTCTTCTTTATAAGGCTTTGACTCTGCTTTTCTATTAAATACATAACTTGCATTTTCTATAAAATCTTTTTTCCAATCTCTTAGACTTTTGAGGTCTACTGAATGATATGAAGCTAGTTCCGATATTGTTTTATCTTCTTTCAACACTAAAAGTACCAATTTTGTCTTAAAATCTGAACTATAAACATTTTTTACTTTTTTTGACATCTAATTTATAGGTGGCATTATAGTCATTCAGCCTAGCTTTTGGCAATACCGTGTTATATGCTGTTTTACTTTTGTCCGTCATAGGTTTATGATTTTGTTTGCTTCCCTTATTCCGCTTAAATATGCTCCGTGTGCAGTTGAAAAGTAATCAATATGAGTATGTTCACCTGCAAAAAATAATTTATCATTCACTTCTTTTGCTAAGTCGTCAAAATGTTGCATTTCTGTTTCTACTTGTGTAAATGAATATGCCCCAAACGAATTTTCGTTGCTTTGCCATTTGGTTCTAAGTAAATTTGTAGGATTGGGTATACTGTTTCCATAAATGTCTTTCAAATGTAACATTACTTCTTCAATGATTTGAGCATCAGTCATTGTTTCTGTTTGCCTTGCATAATTTGCATAGGCAAAAGTCATTAAGGCATTTACTGAGGGGTGAAATTTCTTGACATTCACAAAATAGTTGAATTTGTCTTTTATATCAGGTGTGTAACAAATATATTGTTCATCATCCCAAAAGGACGTATTCCAAGTAAGCAGAAATTTGTTCACACAATTCATTCCTACTTTCTGAATGGCATTTTGTTTGACGGTTGGTAAAGTTGGAACAAATTGAATGCTTCCCGATTTTAAAATTCCTAATGGAACGGTTACTATAACATAGTCTGCTTCTGAAATATTTTCATTATGTGTAATCTTTACTTTTTCAGTAGTATAATCAATTTTCGAAACTCGTTGATTGAATTGAATATTTAAACTACTTGCTAAATAGTTTGGAATGGTGTCATATCCATTTGTCGAAATCCGTTCTTCACCTGAAAATTCTTTTCCTTCATCATATAACGTGGAAGATACTTTGTCCAAATCACCCAAATCAAATGTAATATATGTTGAAAGCAAAAACTTCCAAAGCCTATCATTTACTTTTGTTGGATGTAAGCGATTAAAAACTGTTTCAAAACTTTGTGTTGTACTGCCACTGTTTTTTAGTGTACTTAAAATGGCTTCTAATTTAGCTTCTGCACTGTTAAAAGAAGTATCACTTCGCAAAACACCATTAATATCATAGCACACCAAACTTTCATCATCAGTAAAAGCTGTGTTCATGCCTGCTTGTTTAGCTAAATTCGTAATTGGATTACCACTTGTTCCGTGTATCCAACTTGCACCTTCGTCAAAAGGCACACCTAATGTTCTGTTGGTGCGTAATCTCCCACCCACTTTGTCTTGTGCCTCCAAGATTATAATGTTAAATCCTTTCTCTTGCAACTTTTTTGCAGCAGCAAGACCAGAAATACCTGCACCAATTACGATTACGGTCTTTCCTTTTGGCTTAATGTTTTCATCATCTTTCCAACAAGCAGCAAGTAAAGTTGGCGACATTAAAATTAGTGGTAGTACTGTTAAGATGTCTTTTATAAATTTTCTTCTTTGCATATCTATTTTAAAAGTGTTGTTCTAAAATGGCATATAACGGTCTGGCACTAACCTCCGTAGTTTTTATTCTATGGTGGTTAGTGCTGTCTTATGTGATCGGTTGCTCTTTTTTTATTTTTCTACTATTAGCCCAATTTTATCTTTCATTATTAATTATTATTCAGTTGCAGTCCAAATATCTAAAGCTTGTATACAAATATCAATATTATCATTGTTTCTATATACCTTTAAAAGATTTGCACAATCTATTCTCCAGTATAAAGCACTACCAGCAACTTTTAGCAAAGTAAGTGAAATATAATGATATGTTTCAGACTTTTCTGCAGATATTAGGTTAATAATTTCTAATATTTTTTCAGGCTCCCAATATCCTTTACTATATAATAGATTTATTTCAATTTGAGTATTTACATCTTTTAAAAGATTTTGATGGTCTGAAATACAATTTACAATATTTTTAATATAAAAAATCGAACTTTCTACATTATTCCAATCAATTAATGCTATATAGAATCTCACCAATACATTTTTCAAAGTATCATATGACTTAAGACTTTCAATAATACCCATAAACAATTCTTTAAGGTTTAAACGTGCAATGATTGGTAAAGAGGTTAATTTTTGGGTTAATTTAAAAAGCCTTTGTCTATGAGGTAAATCTCTTTGAGTATTAGCATTCCAGTTATCATTTATTTTAATATAAGCTAGTTCTTTAAAAACAGCAATTACGAAATCATTTACCTGACCATCCCTACACGTTTCTAATAATGTATCCATCGCAGAATTCCATCTTACACTTTCATCCAAATTAACAATTGCCTTTGAAGTTACATTTGCAATTATATCTTCGTTACCATTTGTCCATCGTGCCATACAATTAAAAGCCTCTCGACTGACATCTGTTTCTATGTGGCTTGAAATTATAATTATTAATTCTAAATATCTTACTCTATATTCTACTGGTAGTTCATTCGGATGTTGATTTAATAAACTTTTTGCAATATCACTTTGTGGCGAAGAAGCTATTTTTCTTAATATATTCCATCCACGCTCATCATCAAGAAATTTTCTCGCAGCATGACCAATTGCAATTATTATATCTTTATGTAAATCAACTTTTGCAAACTCATTCATAAGTAGTAAAATGCTTTCACTACTTTTATAAGTACCTAATAATCTAATAGCCTCTTTTCTAACAGTTATTTTAAGTTTGTCTCTATTTAAAAGCTCCTTAAGCATTGAAGTAAGTAAAACTGGATTAGCTTTACGAATGCATCTTGGAATAGAATACATTGACACACGTGCTCTATCTCCGTCAAGATTATCTAATAAAATTGGAAGAGCTTTTTCAGGTTCTTCTGTTAGTGAAAGAGCATGAAGCACTGCCTCTACAATTGATATTTCAGCATCGTAAAGCAGTTCTAAAAGTTTGTCTTGGCAAAGTTCTGGCATTCTTGCCATTATCCTTATAACATTTGAACGCTCCCAAAGACTTCTTTTAGGATCAAAAGCAATTCTTTCTAAAAGTAGAGCTAAAGAGTTTTGTTGACGTGGTAACCATCTATGAAATCCATCACTTGCTGGTACAAGATAAATTGTCTTACCTGTTAAAAACTTACCTTTTATAACATCACCAGAAATAAAAGGATCTAACCATTCTTGACGTTTAAAATGTAGATGTAAAAATATTTCATTCACTTTAATAAACGATTTATCTAGCTTAAGTAACTCTTTCACCCTTTCATCTCGTGTTTTGTTAGGTGCAAGCCAATGACTTATAGCCTGCATTGAAATACTTTCTGATTTTGCTTTTATTGCCTCCTTTAATAAATTTTGAAGTTTTATTATACAATGTCCTCTTTTACCCAAAGAGTTTGCCAAGGAAATAACAAAACCGTAGTTTTCTCTCTTGTTTTCCTCAACTACTAATGGATAAAGTTCTTCAAATATTAACTTTTCTATACCTCTGGGCAAATTTTCTTCTAATGATGGTAATGAAAGCTGTCCATTTTGTCTTGCTAGTTTTACAATTGTACTTAAAGAAAACTTAAATATCTCACTATTTGGTTCTAAAACATTATGCTTCATAATAACAAATGCTAATTTCTGCGTAGCAAAACGAGTCGCATATGAAGTATCTCTAGCATCAATAATACTATCTACAAGCAAAGAAAGTTGTCCTATGTTTTCATTAGTAAAAATTATTGCAGGAGAATTTGAGAGTTCAGTAATAACACCACAACGAACAGAATCTTGATCGTTTTTTATTCTGGATAAAAAAGATAAAGTATCAATAACACCTTGTCTGGAGAGAGCTGTGCTTTTAATCAATTGAGTAAGTGCAACTGTTCGCTCGTCTGCATTTGATGTTTGAGCGGCTTTTTGAAGTATTTCTCTTGAATTATTAATTAAACGACAGGCTGTAATTCTAATAATCTTTTCTCGGTATTCAAAGATTTCACGAAGTCCAAGCATACGAACTGCTTCCTTATCACGAAGATTATGTGGCAACGTATAAAGTAAGTTTTCTGGGAAAATAAGTTCTTTACGTTTATCTTCAGGATATACAGCCTCAAAAATCAATTCTCTCTTTGATGGAGCAATTTTATTTAACAGTTTTACTATATGCATGGGGCTATCAGCAAGTAATTTAGCTAACCCACACCATTGATTTATTGAAAAATGGTTTCCTCTTACTAAAATACTATTAGGTATACCATTTGAAAGTAGATAACTTCTGGACTCATTTTTTGTAAGTAAAAGGTATACTAAATCAGGATTTAGACGAACTAAAGTTCCAAGTTTTCTTTTTATAACTGGATGAATTATATCAATTGTCCCCAAATTTAAAGCACATTCTAAAATTAAATTTGTTTTTAGTTTACACATAATATCAATAGCAGTTGAAAATCTCCACCAAATATTTGCTCTTTCCCTAAGCGGTGCAATTTCTAACGTTCTTTTGAAATGTTCAGAAACAACATCTAAATGTCGATTAGCTAAATTGCTCCAATTCTTTACAGCATATCCAATATCTAAAATAAGTTTACTTACAGTTTCTTTATTACATATTGGTAGCAATATTAATGCTTCATTTGCTCCCCATTGTTCTAATACTAAGGGTATTAAACGTTCTGCTAATTGATGGCGATTTATCCTTGTAATATTACGTAATAATTGACATCTACAATCATAAGACAAATTTAATATTTCACGTTCAACATCATCATCTGAAGCAATTTCTGCTAAAAGTTTTGATGCTTTTTTTCTAACATTAGAGCTTTGGTGCTTTAATGCAAGCAAAACAACCTTACTATCTTTTGTTACAGATGCACCAGCTAAAGCAAGATGAGCTTCAAACGCACTACCTTCCAGTAATGAAAAAAGTAATTTTGAATACTGCTCTGATTCATTATTATCTCGCCCCATTAATGATATTTTTTTTATTCTTTCTGAATATCCTAATGAATCAAGTTCTTTAAGCAAAACCTTTTTATCCATTACTTTTTTATTAAAAAACATACGTTGCCTCTTTTATCTCATTTTTAATGAATACATCTTAAAATTAGTCTTTTCAATTTCGTCAATAATTTTCAGTTTTAAAAACCAGACTTTTTTTCTTAAATTGTCACTAACGCCAAGCGGCTATGTGACGTACAAGGCTTTAGCCGCAGTATGTCATATAACCGCCTGTTGTATGCAGTTAACTTTTTAATAATTTTACCTTTACGTCATTTGTTTTAATTATTTTTGTATCTTCCTTTAACTTAAAATCAATATAAGGAGCAAAAGTTAATCTAAAAATACTCCCATTTTTTAAAACATCATTTTCATCATTCTCATTATAGGTTTTATTTATTGGTTCTGATAACTCAACTTTGTCATCTTCAAAAACCTTATTTACATAATTTCTTTTATTGTTAATATAATTTTCTACAATTAAACTAAAATCATATTTGTTTGCTCTATCATGTTCAAATTTAAATTGAGATATTCTTGTAATTAATGTAAATTCAAGGTTTTCCAACATAATTATACCTAAATCATGTTTTAGAAATTTAGAAGGGTAATTTTCAAAGCTGATTGTAACATGGGTTTCAAACGCATACTCTTTTTCTTCATTACTTATTGGAACAGTTATTTTTTCAGTGAAATTGTTTAAAATTTTATTCCTAACCTCAAGTAAAACTTCTAAAATATTTTTACCTTTATCTTTACCATAATTAGCATATAAACAATATTTTTCATCATAATTATTACTTTCATTTATAACTAAATTAAATGCTATTGGTTCTTTTGGTATTATTCCCTTAGTTGGTAAAAATTGAGCTTTATTTAACGAAAAATTATTCATTTTGGCATTAAACATTTGAATATAAAAAAATATTTTTCTACCTGGTTGTCCCCATTCATTATCAGTTAAATCTCTTACTAAAAAGATGTCAATGTTTTTATGTTTTGCATATTCTATTGCCCCTTTTTCATATCCTTTTGTAGTAAAAATTACCCCTTTAGAAGCATTCAAATCCTCAATTGAAGCAGAAAGAACATCAATAGTTTGTCTAGTAACCTTTTTTTTCCATCTTTTACATTCAATTAAGGTTACATATTTATGTAATTTTGTTTCGTGGGTAACTTTCACATCGGTTTGTCTTTTTGCTCCTGAAATTCCTGTTTCGGTAATATTATGCTCAACTTTAATATCATCATTTTCTTTATAAAGCTCTGCAACAAATAACTCAAAATCTTTCCAATCAATTAATTTTTGTAGAAAACTATTATTTGGATCAATTATAATTTTATTATTTTTTTCAATTGTTCCCATTCATCTATTCCTGAAATATATACATTCATTGATTGAGCTTTTTTTAAAATCTGAGGAGTTAATTTATCAAAAATAATTAACCATGTTTTACTATTTTTAATCATTGAAGAATAAAATAACACCTGTTCAATACCATTTATTCCTATTACTCTATTTTTAACTTCAATAATCCAGTTTACTTCCTCATCTACTTTTGCTAAAACATCTACTCCAAATCTTCTTTTTTCAAATTTAAACATATAATTTTTATTTATTTTGCTGAATTTTGGTAGTTTAATATTTCCAGAAGTGCCAAGTAATTTACCATCAATCATCTGACCATCAAAATTTTGTATTAATTGATAAACTTCATTTTCAATTCTTTGGTATTCTGAAATTGTTTGATTGACATCTTCCCATTTATTCTTAACATTTGGAGAGTTATCCTTTTTGAAACCATTAATTCCAAGTTCTAAAAACTTAATTAAAGGAGTTTTTATGCCTCTAATTAAGTTTTCAATTTTTTCTTTTTCATCATCAATTGCATAATGTTCAATATTATTACGAGTATTATTAAGATCCTTTAATCTAGTTTCCAAACTTTCTTCCATATTGGGTTTATCTACAAAAGCTCTAATTCGACCAATAACTTCTAAATAAGTAGCCGTATGTGGAGGCTTAGGTAAACTAAAAACGCTTATACTTTGTTTTTTAGCATTTATAACTTTTTTTACAGTATCGTCACTAATATCAGAGTAAATTAAGTACTCACCAGCTTTTTCAACTAATACCTGTTTCATTAATAATTCAATTCCATGATGAAGAAACATTATAGATTCTTTCAGAAGGAAATCATTTTTGTCTTCTTCATATAATTTAAATGTTTCCAATCCTTTTTCAAGTGAATGTAAACCATTATCTTTTAAACTAATCTTAAATTTATTATTCATCTCTATTTAATTGCATACAACGAATAGCTGTATATGTTCGTATTAGCCATTAAATTATTTATACAATATTATCTTTGGTTATGTATGACATATACAACGTGTTAGTGGCTGTTTTCGTTTCATTTTTACTTATATATTAAATATCAAACTTATTTCTATTTACAAATTTGATCTCAAACCCATGATCATCTAAAAAATAATCATAATAGAAACGTATTGTAGAATTTTCTTGAGTATTATAATTATCAATTTCCATATGACCTATTGAAATTATTTCATCTACAATTTTAATTTTGTCTTCATTTGATTGAACACTTTTAATTTCTTTATCCAACCTGAAATATTTATCTGCTTCTTGCTTTAATTCTTCATAAACATCACTCATATTTATCCAAGAAGGATTAGTTTTAATATATTCATCAAAACCCTTATCAAACATCATTTCAACATATCTTTCTTGTTTAAGAGAGTAATCAACTGCATCATTGTAAAACTCTGAAAACAACCAATTATCCCAAAACCATAATTTCATTTCTTCAACTATTTTAAATTGATTCTCAATAAAAAATTTAAACCCTTCTCTAACTTTTGAATCTAAATTTTTATAAGTTTTATCTGTTTGCAAACTAAAATAAATTGTTTTGTTAAATGCTTTAATATACCTTGTTGTTTTTAAATCAATTCCTGAATAAGGTCCCTCAGCTTTTAACAAAAAACCTATTTCATCTTCGATAAAATTTACTATTTCTGAAGTTTTATTACTTTTTTTATTTATAACTTCTATGTATTCCTGCATATAAAAATCATTTGCTTTAATGAAGCCTTCAGGATTTAGCTTATTACTTATTTCATTAACATAATTATAAAAATCATTTAAATCATTACTATTTAACTTTTTTTGTTCAAAAGTTTTTATAAAATTATTACCTATAAATTCGTCAGTTGTTACAATTAAAGTGGAGGGGTCTAAAATACATTCAAATAATTTATAAGGCTTTGACTCTAAGTTTATTATTACACTTTTATTCATTACTTTACTTCTTTTTATTTCTTAAATTGCCACTAACATCTGTATAAATGACACTAATGTCAGTTTATTTTTTATAGTGTCATTTATTTACACTATATATTCTCTCACTAACTTTATTTTAAATAATTATAATTTGAATCATTAGCCATTAGAATATGTTAAATTTTTATATCTGAAATGGATCGTATATTTTACAATTATAATACAACTTAAATTTAAAATAAATATTTGAAAATCAAATAAAATTATTCGTATTATATACAATAAGTAGTTAATATACGAATAATTTTAACTTTAAATTTTATTATAGTATTTATATGAACTATTTTCTATAAACACACTTAACTCACTGGATTTGTATCTATATTTTCTATAGGTTTTTTACTTTTTTCTAATACATAATGTACAAGACCTGAAACACCAAAACCTATAAACCATGCATAATCATACATTACAGATAATGATGAAATAACTAATCCAATCCATGAAAAAAAACATCCTAAAAGAGTTGCAATAACAGCATTCATATTCCAACCTTTATAAATACCATTATTTAGATAAAGGTCTTTTAAATCTAATTTACATTTTCTTATGATCCAATAATCTACAATTAAAACTCCTGCGATTGCTCCTAGTCCACCAGAGTAACCCAATAACCATTTGAAAATATAACCATTAGGATCAGCCATTAAAGCCCAAGGACACATTAATATACCAATAATACCTGTTATTAAACCACCTGTACTAAATGAAATATATTTTGGAAAAGCATTTGCAAAATCATTAGCTGGTGAAACTACATTAGCTGCTATATTAACAGATAAAGTTGCAACAACTATTGTAAACATTGATATTGCAACAATCCAAGGTTCTGTAAATTTACCAACAAGCTCTACAGGATCCCACATAGGCTGACCATAAATTATTGCACTTGCACTTGTAATTAAAATACCCATAGCTGAAAATATTGTCATTGTACTTGGTAAAGCAACAACTTGACCTATAGTTTGTTCTTTTTGACTTTTCCCATATCTTGTAAAATCAGGCATATTAAGAGAAAGAGTTGCCCAAAAACCTATCATAGCAGTTAAAGAAGGAATAAAAACAGGTATAAATTCTCCTAAAGTTTTAAATTTACCTTGTGTTGCCATAATTGGACCTAAACCATTTGCTTGATCTACAGCCCACCAAACAAGAATTGCTGTCATGACCATAACAAAAGGTGCTGCCCAATTCTCAACTTTTCTAAGTAAATCCATTCCTTTATAAATTACCCAAATATTAAGCCCCCAAAAAAGTAAAAAAGAAATCCATTCTGTTGGGTAATACCCACCTATTTTATCTCCCATTGAAGTTTCCCAAGCTGGATAAATACTCTTAAAAAAAACATGAACTGCTCTGCCACCAATCCAAGCATTAATTCCAAACCACCCACAAGCAACAATTGCTCTCATGATAGCAGGAAGATTTGAACCACCTGTACCATAAGCAGAACGGGCAAAAACAGGAAAAGGAATGCCATATTTAGTTCCAGGGTGTGAGTTAAGAAGAATAGGAACTAAAACTATTATATTCCCTAAAAGGATTGTAAATAATGCTTGTTGCCAACTCATACCAGCCCCAATTAGACCTGAAGCTAACATATAAGTTGGAATACAATGTGCCATTGAAACCCAAAGTGCAGCAAAATTATATGTTCCCCAGTTTCTTTCAGACATTTTAACTGGTGCAAGATCTTCGTTATAAAGAGGAGAATCTTTTATTTCATCATGTGAATCAAGTTCAACTCTTCCATCTTCATGTTGTATTATCATATTATTTTAAACCTGAGTAAAATCCACGCTTAATAAATTTACCATCGCCTTTTTTACCAACATATTTAAACTTATCTACAACGACTTTACCTCTTGATATAACAGTTTCAGAAACACCTTGAACTTCAAATCCTTCATAAGTATTAAAATCAACATTCATGTGATGGGTAATATGGCTATTTACACTGATTGTTTCTTTTCTATTTGGATCAAATATAACAATATCTGCATCACTACCAACAGCAATAGTACCTTTTCTTGGAAATAATCCAAATAATTTTGCAGCAGCAGTTGATGTTAATTCTACAAATTTATTAAGTGAAATTCTACCAGCTACAACTCCTCCGTTATATATTAAGCTCATACGATTTTCAACCCCTGGGGCACCATTTGGTATTTTTGAAAAATCATCACGTCCTAATTCTTTTTGTTCTTTAAAACAGAAAGGGCAATGATCTGTTGAAATAGCATGAAGATCACCAAACTTTAGACCTCTCCATAGTTTATCTTGATTCCATTTTTCTCTAAGAGCAGGAGTCATAACATATTTAGCTCCTTCAAAATTTTCTTTTTCATAATAGCTATAATCTAAGAAAAGGTACTGAGGACAAGTTTCAGCAAAAGCATTAATACCTCTATTACGAGCTAACATCACTTGATCAAGTGCATCTGAAGATGATAAATGAACTATATAAACAGGAACATTTGCAACTTCTGCTATAGCTATTGCTCTATGAACGCCCTCAGCTTCCATTCTTGTTGGTCTTGTTAAAGAATGCCACTTAGGCTCTGTTTTTCCTTCTTTTAAAGCACTTTTTATTATTTCATCGATTACAATTCCATTTTCAGCATGCATACAAACAATTGTTCCATCTTCACCAGCTTTTCTCATTGCCCTAAAAATAGTTGCATCATCTGAATAAAGAACACCTGGATAAGCCATAAATAATTTATATGATGTCACACCCTCATTTGCAAGTTTAGTCATTTCTGTTAATCTTTCTTCTTGCATATCAGTTATGATCATGTGAAATCCATAGTCTATTGCTGTTTTTCCTTGAGCTTTAGCGTGCCATGTATCTAAGCCCTCTATTGTTGATTTTCCTTTGGTTTGTATTGCAAAATCTATTATTGTAGTAGTTCCACCATGTGCAGCTGCTTTTGTACCTGTTTCAAAATCATCAGCAGAAACAGTTCCACCAAAAGGCATATCCATATGAGTATGAGGATCAATTCCCCCTGGAATTACTAATCTACCACTTGCATCAATTACAGTATCAGCTTGAATATCTAAATTTTTACCTATAGTTGTTACTGTTTCATTTTCTATAAAAATATCTGCATAATAATCATCAACTGCTGTAATAATTCGTCCGTTTTTAATAAGTAGTGACATTGAATAGAAACCCTTTCTTTAACTCAAAAAATAATTAAAAATTAAAAAACAACAATAGATTTCATAATAGTGATTTATTACTATTAAATATTAAATTAATATCACTAAGAATTAATCTATATGTACTCGATCTCCGAAAAAATTTTTAAATAACTATGAAAGAAGATTCTTTTAAATAAAATTGATTTTAAAAAATAATGGAATAAAAATTTTATCTATAATTTGCATTATCTTTTTACTTCCTACTTTTCACTCTTATCAAGTATACAAGTTACTTAAAACAAAAATAATTTTTTTATAATATATCATAAAATAAAGTATTTATGAAGAAATTTGAATAAAGAAAGTTAATATTTTTACTTCTAAAAAAGAGTTAGTAAATTAATAGCCACAAAAAGACTAAAAAAAGAAACTTTGAAATCATTAAAGATATTTATTTTTTTAGGTATCAATCGTATAATACTAAATTAACAACTTTATATAATTCATTAGGTCATTAAGATGGTGTTGTATGCGAAAAGAAATAAAGACTTTTTTATTATTTGCTTTACCTGTATTAGTCTTTACAGCTTGCTCAAGAAATTATGCTAAACCACCTACACAACCGATTTCTCCTAAACCAGAGACCCCATTACCTTCTGTAGCTCCAGATCCCAATACACAACAACCTAGTAATGGCAAATTTGTTGATTTAAAAATTTTAACTTTTAATTGTTGGGGTGTACCCAAGATAGTTGTATATGAACCAACTAAAGATCAAAAAGAAAGATTTACAAATATAGCTACAGTTATTAATGGTTATGATATTGTAAATTTGCAAGAAACATTTAGTGATAATGCCAATATAATAATGGAAGCAGCTAATTACACGACTAAAGAAAGATATAACAATACAAGTTTTGGTTCTTATGGAAGTGGTTTAGCTAGTTTCTCAAAATACCCTTTAGTAAAAAGAGGCTTTAGAAAATTTAGTGAATGTGCAGGTGCAGATTGTTTTTCAAATAAAGGTGTATTTTTTATGAGGTTAAAAGTACCTGAAATTGGAGAGGTTGATATCTATAATACACATTATCAAGCAATTGAAAGTAAAGAAGATTTAAGATTAAGTGCAAATAGAGAGTTTGCTGATTTTTTAAAACAAAATGAAGTTGGAAATTTAACAATAATAACAGGTGACTTTAACTATACAAATTATGATGCAACAGATAAAACTAGTAAAGCATATATAGATTTTATGAAAAGATTTAATCCTATAGATGTTTTTAGAGTTGCTTACCCACAAAGTTCTGGTTTTACTAATGACCATAATATTAACAATTATGTGGGTAAAGATGATAAACCTCAAAGATTAGATTATATTTTTGTTTTACCAGAAAATAGAGGCATTACAGCTAAAAAGGTGAATTATAAAGTTGAGGTAAAAGATACAAAAATTATGTTTACTCAACCAGTTAATGGTAAGTTTTTATCAGATCATTTTGGATTAACTACAACCTTGAGAGTCAATTTATTATAAAAATCTAAATATACTCATAAAAACTACTTGACATAAACCTATTTTAGAACTATTCTAATATTATAACAATTCTATTAAAAGGAGTTTTAATATGAGTAACTTAAGTAGTATAGGTTTAAATCAAGAAAAATCTCAAGAGTTAGCAAATAAACTAAATAAGCTTTTAGCAGATTATCAAATATTTTATATGAATGTTAGAGGTTTTCATTGGAATATAAAAGGGGATAGATTCTTTGAATTACACTTAAAATTTGAAGAATTATATAATGATATCTTATTAAAAGTAGATGAAGTTGCAGAGAGGATTTTAACTTTAGGTTTTACACCTATTCATGCTTTTTCTGATTATATTGAATTATCTGAAATAAAAGAAGCTAAAAACTTAAATGATTCAAACTCAACAGTTAAAAATATACTAGATTCATTTAAAATATTACTCACTGAGCAAAGAAGTATATTAAGTTTTTCTGATGGTTTAGGAGATGATGGAACAAGTTCTACAATGAGCGATTATATAAGAGCACAAGAAAAACTTGTTTGGATGTATAGCTCTTTTTTAAAATAAATTAAAGTATAAAATTTAAAGTATTTATATCTCTAGGTTTAACAAAATAATCTTTTATATTAATTTAATAGAAAATATGATTATATGTTCCTTGAGATATAAATTTAATACATCTTATAAATCTTAAAAATAAATACCAAATATAGGCTTAGTATCAAATGAATAATTTATACCAGCAAAAGCATTAAAACCATAACCTAAATTTTGTTCTCTTAATTGTAAATTACCTCTAAATATAAAAGCATTAGCATTTAAACTTAATTTTAAACGATTGAAAATAGGAATTAAGAGTTTAGCATTTATTTCTCCATAAGTAGATAATAGCTCTGGAGATTCATTATTTTGAGGCAATAAATATCTAAAATTACCATCTAAAATAAGAGAGTAATTATTAAAAAGATCATAATTTCCTAAAAAGCTCATAAAAACACCTGGATTTAGAGAATTAGATGTTTTGGAAGTGAAATCGTATCTACTTAATAAAGCTATTCTAAATTCATCTATAAAATTTGGTTTAAATAATAAACCGCCTGTACTATTTAATTCACTCCTTCTATTATTTTCTTGTTGTGTCTTTTGATTTATAGTTGGTTTAAATTCTGTACTATAAGTAGCATTGATATATGGAATAAAACTAAGTTTTAAATCTCGTAAGTTTAGTGAAATAAATTTTAACTGTAAATCATTACCAAGACTTATATCATCTTGTCCTTTACGTTCTACAATATTTTTTATACCTTTTTCATTAACTTCTAACATTGTCTGATTATATATAGATGATAATGAATTAATAAGAGTAATATCTCTTGAATCAACACTTGATGCAAACTTACCAGAAAATCCAAAATTAGATTGATTTGGGTTATTTACTCTTGTATCCTTAATTCCAGAATAATTCTCATTATCAAATATTTGATTTCTATTATAATTGAAGTCTATATTTTTCAAAGATAAATCCCATTTAGTTGAAAGAATTTGGCTTTTATCATCAAATAATTTTATTAGATCGCTATAATAAGAGTCAGTGAATTTTTTATTCTTTACATCATATATATTTAAAAGATTTTCTAAATACTTAACTACTTCATCTTTAAATTTTAAATCGCTTCTTATTTCAATTCCTTGAGCATTCTTTAATATATCTTGTAGTAATAAATTATCAAAAACTGTTTTAGGAGCAACTATTTTATATAATTCATTATTTTTTATAGTTCTACCTCTTATAAGATTTTCTTTAAAATCTATACCATTAAATTTTAAAATACCTTTTTTATTAAATATCTTTATTGATTGATCTTTTTCATATAATTCTTTTAATTCTTTTCCATATAAACTAAAAAAAACTATTTCAGAGTTTGGAGCTAAAAACCATTCATCAAAAAAAGCTTTTGAAATCTCACCTATTGTTCCAGAATTACCATAATCATTACTTACAATAGCTATTTCAGAAAAATATTTCTCTAATAAAATATTAGAAGCAATAATTGCTCTAGATTCTTGTTTATAAGTAATATCATCTTCAAATTCTGGGTTTTTAAGATTATTTTTAGCTAAATAGCTTTTTATATCTCTATAATCAGGTAAAATAACTTCTTTACTACCTAAATTGGTTATAAATGGTTGAACTTCTGATATAACATTTTTTCTTATCTTTTTTAATTCAGAATTCAATTTTTTATTCTCATCTATAATATTTGATACTATTTTTAGATTAGAAACAAATCTATCTTTTAATGATAATTCGATTGTATAAATCCCAGAATCTATAGGAAGATCTATTAAAAGATTAGGACTTTTATAATTAAAATTTTTATCGTAATCTCTAGACTTTGCTACATAACGTAAAGTATTATCATAGCTAATAAATATAACTTGTTTCTCAGGATATTTATTTACTAATTCTGTAATATTTTCTCTTATATCTTTAATTTCATCTTTTGAAGAAATTATATTTGAAAGAACTAAAATTAAATCCACATTTTGGTTAGTAAGTAAATTTTTTAGATTTTCTTTTAACTGTTCTTCATTATCTAAAAATTTTATTTTACTATTTTTATTTACATAATTTTTAGCTTTAGGATAATAGTTCTCTGAGAAAGATAAAAAACCTATATTAGTATTATCAATATTTAATATTTTATATGGTTTTATAGATTTTTTCTCATCTTGAATATTAGTTGCAATTATTGGTGTTTTTTTTATAATTTCTGTTATATCTTCAAATGGTATTCTAAAATCTCTATTCGCATAAGCTGTTATATCATAAGAATTTTCAATAAAGTTTTTTATCTCTAATTTTCTTCCTTCAGATTCTCTATCAGTACTAAAAAAATCTCCAAAGCTTATTTTAATTG
Source organism: Candidatus Sericytochromatia bacterium (assembly GCA_046328075.1). Taxonomy (GTDB): domain Bacteria; phylum Cyanobacteriota; class Sericytochromatia; order UBA7694; family JACMQJ01; genus JAXLXG01. Next base: position 47,232 of record JAXLXG010000026.1, on the reverse strand, counting down.
TATTTTTTTTATTCATTTTTTCAGATAATTCTTTTATAGTTTGTTGAACTTTAACACCTTCATTAGGATTTCTTGTAACCATCATAAGATCATATCTTTTTTGAAATATAGATGTGTCAAATGCTAATGTTAGTTTTTGTTCCCAATTTTCAGAGTCTCTTAAACTATTATAGAGTTCTTCAGTAGTTGTTTCTTCAGGGCTTATTACATAACCTGCAATTCTATCATTAATCAATATCTTATACTTATTTTTATTTAAAACTTCTGATTTTGTAAAAGGTGACTTTATTTTATATCTTTGTAATGCTAAATCAAATATTTCATCTGATTTTTGTTCAGGAGAAGATATAAAAGTATTGATATCACACACTAACACTTTTGTTTTAGCCATAAATTCAAGCTTTATATTTGTTTTTAAAATATCAATAAGACTTTCTCTTACAGGTATATGTAAATACATATTGTTAAATGAAAATGTATTATATTCATTTGATTTTATATTCAAAGTTTTAGCTTCTTCTTCTGAGTTTATAAAAGCTCCTATTTCATCGCCTCCACTAAACCATGAAGAAAATAAATTTTCACCGGCAGAATTAACTAGAATATTTATTTTTTTATCCTTTATTTGAATATTTTCTTCTGAAAAAGAAGGATTAATTAATAAAAAATTACTAAGAATTGAGTATAAAATAATATTACGTATATTCATGATTTAATCTTGTTTATAGTTTACCAAGCTATTTCTTTTCTATCTCTAAAAAAACGTCCTGTTTTTTGATTTTCATCACTTGTTGCTAACCATACAGCTGTATCTGCTCCTTGTTCTACAGAACGATGTGCTCCAGCACCACCCATATCTGTTTTTACCCAACCTGGACACATAGTATTAACTAGAATATTATAACTTTTAACTTCATTTGCTAATATTATTGTCATTGCATTAAGTGAAACTTTAGATAGTCTATAACCTATTGCTCCTCCACCCATATCACTTAATTGTCCCATTCCGCTAGAAATATTTATTACTCTTCCATAATTTTGCTTTTGCATTAATGGAACTAAATGGCGTGATACAAGCAAGGCTCCAAATAAATTAGTATCAAGAGTTTCTCTTATATCATTTATTTCACCATGTAATACACCACCTTCATAATCTTTTAAAATACCTGCATTATTTATTAAGATATCTAATTTACCATAGTTTGATTCTATAAAACTTGCTAAATTTTTAACGCTATTTTCATCTGAAACATCTAGCTGGTGATATTTAACATCTAAGCCTTGTTCTTTTAATTCTTGTTCAGCTTTTTTACCTTTATCATCATTTCTAGCTGTTAAAATAACTTCTATTCCTTTATGGGCTAATTGTTTACATATTTCAAAACCAATACCTTTGTTTGAACCAGTTACAACAGCTAGTTTTTTCATAAGTTTTAAACCTCTTTAAATTATAAAAATCATGTTTTACATTATATACTAAATGATTATATATTAACTAAAAATGTATATTTTCTGTTAAATTATAGTATTTTAATAGATTTACTAGTTTTTATAGTAATTTCAAAACAATAATCTAAAATAAGAATCAAATATTGTATTTTATTTTAATTCTACTGTTTAGGTATATTTAACCAATGCTTATTAAATGAAGTATTAAATTCTATTTCATTACCGTTTTCATCTAATAGTGTGTAGTTATGAGTTATAGTTTCCTTAACTAAATCAGTTGACATTCCTTTTGCTTTTTCAAAATCAGAGAGATTTTCTACTAACTCTCCTTTATAGTGATATGAAACTCTATTTCCTCCTTTTCTAAGAGAGAAATCTAAAGCATCTAATAATTTATTAAAAATAGTTTCATTATTTTTATCTTGAGGCTCAATTGAAGTAAGACCTATACTAAAGAATACATCCTCGTCTTTTATATTTTCAGGTTTAATATTTTTTAAGAAGCTTTTAAGCTTTTCAGAAAATATAATAGCTCCTTTTATTTGTGTAGATGGCAATAATATTAAAAATGTATCTTCGCTATATTTTCCTGCTAAGTCTACATCAACTCTAATAAAATTTCTAATTGCAATACCTGTTTTATTAATAATTTCATTAACTGTAGACTGAGTATATTTTTCTCTTAAATGATTAAAAAGCTCAATTTTTAATAAACAAAAAGAATCAGCCTTTTTATATCTTATAGATTCTTTTATCATTTCTTTCATTCTTTGCTCTATATATGATTTTATATATAGACCTGATAACGAGTCTATTATTGTCTTTAAGTAAACCTCATCTGCTGACTTATGAGAAATATTTATGTAATTTTCAGAATAAAAGATTATTTTTGAAATTATTGTACTAATTAGAGAAATAATTAATTTATCATCTTCTTCAAAGTTTGATTTAAGTTTATGTCCATAAGTCATTAAACCTAATAAGTTGTTATCATAAGTTAGCGGAGAAAGTACTTGAACTCTAGAATAATTTAAATTTAATTCTGATAAAGACGGGTAAAAAGAGAGCGACTCTTCATCAATTATAAAAAAGTTGGATATTAACTTTTCAACTTCATTTTTAGGTATAGCAATTTCTATTTCATTACTCTCATTTACAGATGCAATAGAAACCATTTTATCTTGAGAATACATATAAATATTAGAATTGCGTATGTCAAGATAATCGGATGTATGAGTTAAGATATTTTGTAAAATAATGCTAATGTCATGTTCAGATTTTAGTTTGTCTAATAAATAATATATTTCTTTAAAAAAGATTTTAGTTCTAGTCTCTACAGGTAAGTGTTTATACATGATTGAACAACCTTAAAACCTATTATATATAATGATTTTACCATACTACTCATATAACCAACAAGCAGGATCAGGCATAAAAGGATCAGCAGTTAAAGCATAAGATGCTGTTTTATTTCCTCCTAAACAAATATCTTTTATATCACAATTAATACATTTACCTTTTAATTTGCTTATATTATCTTTTAAACTCTTTAGTTCCTTACTCTTAGTCCAAATATCTTTGATAGTTTTTTTATGAATATTTCCAACTATAATATCTAATGGTCTATCTGCATACACATTGCCATAAGTATCAAAAGCTAAATAACTAATTCCCATATATGGTTTTTGATCAAGATATACATTAGATGGTATATTATCAAATTTAATTTCAGCCATTCTAGCTAATTGATCTCTAAATCTTATTACAAGGTTAGGAAACTCTCTACCTGAGTCGATTATTCTAGAAAAAATATCTCTCATTTCAAATTTAACTAAATTATTTTCTGAAAAATTTTTTATACCATTACCAGCAAGAATAAATCTTCCAAGTGATAAATATTTAACACCTAAATCTGTACATAATTGGAACATATCGCTTATTTCATTTGTATTAACGTTTTTTATTAAAGTAAATTTTAATTCTACAGGTATTCCAACTTTAACTAAATTCTTTATACCTTTAATTGTTTTATCATAAGAACCTTTCCCTCTTATAAAATCATGAGTTTCTGATTTAGCTCCATCCATACTAACTTGGCATAAATGAACACCTGTAGCTTTTAATGCATAAACATAAGGTAAATCTAAAAATATTCCATTTGTTATAACTTCTACATAATGTCCCTGAGAGATTATTTTTCTTATAATTTTAAAAAGGTCTTTCCTAAGGGTGACTTCTCCTCCTGATAATCTAAAAAAACACCTATTATATCCAGTTACTTCTCTTAAATCATTGATTTGATTAAGAATTAGATCAATATCTAATTCTTCTTTATCTTTTAATCTTATTTGATAACAATGACGACATTCAAGATTACAAATATCATTTAATTCAATTTGAAGATTAAAAAAACGTGTGTCTTCCACTTAAAAAGTCCTAAAATTTAGTTTATATCTTTTAATTATACTAGTAATTAGCAATAAAATTTTAAATGCATAAAAAAAGCGAGTTAAAAAATTAACTCGCTTTTTTAGAAAAATCTATTTTGTTTTAAGTACGTTTTCACCTATTATTGAAGCAAGATTTGGAATATCAACAAAAGGATTTCTATTGCCTTGTTTTCCAAATACTACATCATTTCTTTTCATATCTTCTTCATTAACTGGATCAACATTTTCTGACCAATTGATAAAAGTTGATACTTTAGAAGTCCAGAAAGCTGTTTTTTCAAACTCTCCACCTTTTACGTTTTGATCATTATATCTTAAGTAAAAATAAAGCATACATCTTGCTGTATTACCTTTTTGTTTATCCCAAGGTTCAAATATTAAACCGCCACCACCAGCTTTTGATAATAAATCTTCACCTTGTGAATGAACTTTCTCATCTTTACTATCTAGCATTGAGAAAATTTTGGTCATTTCATTTTTAGAAATGCTATTTTTCATTAATCCACTTTCTGAACCAAGTTTTGAACCACCATTTGTTGTATATACAACATTACCTTTAACAACACCAAAAGGTAAATGACCTCTTCTATTGTTTGGTATGCTCATTGTTGATTGTAGATGATGAATATCAGCTACCATAGGTAATGATTTATTAAAGAATGACTGAGGCCATGTATGCTCACAGTTAATAAAGTCATTAGCAACACCATCTTTATTAGAATCTCCAGATTCTTTATAAGTATCTCCATTACCACCTGAACCAACAGCAAATATCCCTGAATAAGCATCAAAGACACCTGTTTTACCATTTACAGTTGTATTGTCTGCCACAGCATACATAAATGATTTGGAATCTCCATATCCTTGAATTTTATTATTTCTAGATATGATCTCATGAAGTGCATCAAATAATTCTGCACCTGTTTTACCTTTTGCTTCAGCATAATAAGCTTGTAACTCTGGTTTAAGATTTTCATACCAATCACTTTTTGCTGATATTTTGTTTTTTGCAAAACTTGTATAGCTATCATTGCTTTGTTGAAAATCTGTTGAAGGGCTGTTACAGCCGGTTACTGCAAGAAATGATAATAATGTTACACTTGCCAATAATTTTTTCATTAAAATAACCTTTTCTTAAAAAACAGATAATTTTCTTAACTTGTTTATTATATTAAATTAACTTGTTGCTCTTGCTTAATATTAATAATTTGTTACACAACTTGTAATACTTAAATACTCAGTATTTTGAGGCTATAATTTATTAGTAATTATAATACAAATTAAATAAATGATAATATATACAAAATACTTGTTATATCACATAAAGAGATTAAATGTTTTGTGAGATTAATTATATGTTTATTATTCTTTTATATAGCTTTAAATGTTAATATAGCATCATATTCTCTAGTTTTAGAAGATATTAATAAAGAATATTTTCTTTCTCCTGAATTATCATATTTAAATGATAAAACAAATAACTTAGATATAAAAGATATTGATACTAAATATAAAGATAAGTTTAGTACAGAACAACTTAAAAGCACAAATTTTGGATATTCAAAATATAGTCATTGGTTTAAATTCAATATTATTAATAAAACTAATATTGATAAATGGTTATTGGTAATAGAATTTCCAAAACTTTATGATGTGAAGTTATATAATCGTGATAGTAATAAATTTAATGTACAAGAAAATGGGACAATTTTAAAACCTTCAGACAGGGATATAAAGAGTAGAAAAATAGTATTTAATTTACCTACAAAAGAAGGAAATAATAACTTTTATATCAAAGTCTATTCTCCAGAAACAGCTGTTCAAGTGCCTATGAAAATAATGACAAAAGATGTTTTTTCTACAGAATCAATGTATGAAGAAAATTTCTTTATGCTTTTTCTTGGTATTTTTCTTGGAATGATAGTTTATAACTTTGTAGTCCTTGTATTTTTTAAAGAAATAATTTATTTATTTTATGTATTATTCAATTTTTCTTTATTTTTAACTCAATTAGCTACAAATGGTTATGGATACTATTATATATGGGGTAATAGTAGTTTTGAACCTATTTCTATTAGATTTTGTGGAAACATTTTATTCTTAAGTTTTACTATATTTTTAATGTCGTTTTTTGATATAAATAGGAAAAATAAGTTCTTTAACTTTTTTTCAATAATGGCAATTTTTGATTTCATACATTTAATACTCGGTCTATTACATCTTTTAAATATAGCCTATATTTCAAAATTCATTATGATTCAAGCAATTGTTTTTGTTTATATACTTATTTACTATCTAATTAAAAATAAAGATAAGTCTACAAAAATATTATTTATTAGTTGGACAGTGCTTTCTCTTGGTATTGTAATTTTTCTATTAAATAGAATGGGATTAGTTGAAAAAAATGCTTTTACAGATCATATATTGTTGATAGCATCTAGTATGTCTAGTATAATAATATCACTGGCTATTTCTGAAAAGTTTCAATCTTACAAAATTCAAAAAGAAGTGTACTCCAGAGAACTTGAGTTAGCTAATGAAAAACTTATAGATTATAAAAATAATTTAGAAGATATAGTTGAAAGAAAGACTGTAGAATTAAAGGAATCCAAAGAAAAAGCAGAGAAAATTGCTAAATTAAAATCAGATTTTTTAGCTTCAATGAGTCATGATATAAGAACTCCTATTAATGGGGTTATGGGTATGACAGAATTATTAAGTATGACTAAATTAGATCAAGAACAAAAAGGGCTTGTTAAAACCATAAGTTCTAGTAGTGAAATTTTACTTAATCTTATAAATCAATACAGTGTACATAAATAATAAATTTAATTATGATACTAATCCAATTGTGAGCATGTCTTTGTAAGCATCAGCCATTTTTTTAGAATTTAGGTCAATATCAAACTTATGAATAAATAATTTAAGCATTTGATTATTAGAAGCTAATCTTTGATAATTTAGCATAGAAAAAGGTTCTTTGTGAAATTCACCTTTTGTTATTCTATCTTGTACTTTAGCCATATTTACAGCAAAAAAAGACATATTGAAATGAGTATCTAAAATATTTTTATTTGTAGATTGACAATCTTCTAAACCAGTAAAAGTTTTACTATCTCTAAATAAAAACTCTATTTGAAATCTACTTGAATAAAATTCAAAAATATCTAAAGCAGATAATTCAAGGTCACTTGAGTAAAATATATGACGCTTATCTTTATTTGTAAGTAGTAAAACTATTTTTATATTTCTTTTCAAAGATAAACTGTAAACAACTTTTGAGTATAATTTTTCCCCCTCAAGTAAAGTAATTACATAATCTAACTTGTGATTGTTAAAATCAACTTTACCATCATATTTTCTAGGAGCACCCTTTTTATTTGTTCTTTCACCTTGATAAAGATAATTCAAATTAGCATCTGACCTTAATTTACAAATTATATGCTTTTGTTGTTTAATTATTCCATCTACAAACTCTTTTTTTGAATGAAAGCCATCAAAAGCAATATGTTTTATCTCTTTAAAATATTCATTGTTATTTTCAATATGTTTCAGGTAAAAATCCATTCTATTTTCACAATTAGAATCTGTTTGAAGTGCACTTATTGGATAAGCTGTGTTATATTCTGTATCTATCATTGCTAATAGAGATAACTCTAAACCTTTATTTACTTTTGAGTTCTTGCCATCCCAAAATTTACCTAAAACCTTCTGTTTTGTTTCCACTTTTTTTATAAATGAAGCATCAAAAGCTAATATATTTTTATTATTTTCTTTATAGACTTCTTTGATTCCCAGTATGTTCATTTCTACTATATTTGAATGATTAGCCTTTATATAATTTCTTGAGATTGTCTTTTCATTCAAATCTATATATCTACTTATATTTCTAAAGTTTTTTTTCCTAGTGTACAAAAAATTCCATTACTTACTTTTTCTATAAATCTTTTTGAACTTTCTTTTAAATCATACATTTTTGATAATACTTTTGTTATAATTCTCATCAGATAATTACCTCTTTATTATTTTTATTTTAGTCTTTAAAAGTATAATAGGTTTTTATCTAATTTTTTACATATCATTTTAAAAATGTCCACTGTATTGATAAATGATATTCTTGATATATCTAAGTTTGAATCTGGTAAAATGGAGCTAGATAAACAAAAATTCAATCTTAGATTAAGTATAGAAAATCTAATTGAAATTTTATGGTTTAAAGCTAATGAAAAAAATTTAGATATATATTATTATATAAGTCCTGAAATACCTGAAGTAATAGTTACAGACTCTCATAAACTTCTACGTATAATAATGAATTTAATTAGTAATTCTATAAAATTTACTGAAACAGGTTATATAAAACTTGATATAAAACTTATTTATAAGGATGAAAAAATATGTAATATATCATTTTCTGTTAAAGATACAGGTATTGGTATACCAGATGATAAAAAAGAGAAATTATTTAAGCCATTTACTCAAGTTGATTCATCAATAACCAATAAATTTGGTGGAACAGGTTTAGGATTAACTATTTCAAAAAATATAGTTGATTTGATGGATGGAGAAATAAGCTTTCAAAATAATAAAGATTTAGAAGGAACAACATTTAACTTTAATATAAAAGTACCTTATATAAATCATTACGAACAATTACCAAAAAAGACCTTTTTAAGCAATAAAAAAGTATTTATTTATTCAGATAATTTAGAATTTATAGAACTAGTTACAAAATACTCTAACGATGTAAATTTAATAGTTTTTAGCTCAATTAATGATGATATATTAAAGACAAATTTTGATGTATTAATACTTGATACAGATAAAAAATATTTAGATTCAAATATATCTGTACCCATAGTGAGTTATAGTAAAAATAATACACAGAAAATAGGTAGTTATAATCTTCATATTCCATTAAAAACTTATGACTTTTACAATATAATTTATCAAGCAATAAATAATATTAAAGTTAATGAAAAAGAAAACGATAATCATAATACTAATAAATTTTTAAAACCTAGAGAAAAGATAAAAAATTTAAGAATTTTGGTAGCAGAAGATAATTTAGTAAATCAAAAACTAATACAAAAAGTCTTTGATAAACTAGGTTATAAGATTGATCTTGTAAATAATGGTTTAGAAGCAGTTCAAATCTGTAAAGAAAAAGAATATGATTTAATTTTAATGGATGTACAGATGCCTGAAATGGACGGAATTGAAGCAACTAAACAAATAAGATTGAATCTTTTAGATAAAACTCCTAAAATTGTTGCTTTAACAGCAAATGTACTTCAAGAACAAAAAGATGAATGTTTAAAAGTTGGTATGAGTGATTTTTTAACAAAGCCTTTTAAAATAAGTGATATACAAAACCTTGTCTTAACTATTTCTAATAAGTAAAATTTAATAATATTATTGTAGGAATTAATAAAGTAAATTGTTTTCTAGACAAAAAAAATATTTAAACTTTATTCCATATAATCCAAAAACTCTTTTTGCAAATTGGAATATAGAATTTTATAAAAACTATAAATTTGATGATATAGCAAGTTTAGATGCTGCTGAAAATAATCCTATACAATTTGAAGTTACTAAAGATGTAATAATTAAAACATCAAAAAGATTAGAAAGAAGTATAAATCTTGTCGTAACAGCAGTAGGAACAGGGGCAATAGTTGATTTAATAGCAAAAAATCTTTCGATTTTAGAACCGTTTATTAACTCAATAACACTTACAGATCTTAAAGATATAGACTTGAATAGGTGGAAAGATATAAATAACTCAAAAATAATACTTAAGAAAAAAATAGGAGATCTTCTAAACTATAGATTTATAAAAGAGTTATCAGCTGATATGTTTTATGGAAACGAATTATTTGGAGATATTCCTAATAGATTTATTTACAAAAATAATAACAAACTATATGATATCTGGGTTAGAGCTTATTCACCAAATCCACTTCCTCAAATAGTAGAAGAAAAAGTTAAAATAATACTTTCTAGTATTTATTATAAAAATAAATTTCCTGAAATTTTCAGTCCTGAAATTGGTAAAATTTTAAGATTTGACGTAGCTTTTAAAAGGCGTATCTTTAGTAGAGAAGTTGAGTATTATTATAAAGATTATCCAAATGATTCAATTTTTGCTATTTCTGACGAAACTTACTATATACTATTTTATTTATATGAACAATTAAAAAAAGGTGGAACTATTCTTTATCATGATTATGGATTTTTTAGTCCAGCTAACTTACATTTAATCAATAATTTTTTAAACCCTGAAAATGAAAATAATCATTTTATTAGAAATTATTATGGCGAATTTACAACAGAACCAAGTTTTGATTACGCCTACGGTAAATTAAAAAATGTAGTAAATGATATTTCTATAAAAAAAACTCTAGAAAGAGTTTCAGAAGTAACAAGAATTCCTAAAGAAATCGTAAACCTTGATGGAGATATTAGAAGTTCAGAATTTTTCATTAATTTAATACAAGAAAGATTAAATATCTGGAAAATTCAATATAATGATAATTGGCATAAAATAATAAACAACTATATTGAAGATTTGAATAATAAAAGATCAAATATAGATGAAACAATATCCATATTAGCTCAAACCTTAAATATTCAAGATGATAACAAAATACTAACCATAAAAAAAATTCTTTTGGGGTACTTTAATGACGATGATCATAGATTCTTAACTATTGAAATAAGTTAGGTGCAATTAAAGATATATCATCACCAGTCTTTTGTAATAATAAAACATTATAGCCATCTGTAAGACCTACTTTCACATATGCCTTTGCTTTATTAAATATACCAGCTTCTGCTTTTATATTCTTATAGTAATAAGATAATGACATATTATCTATTTTATGCTCCGATATATAAAATGCTGAGTACAATTCTTTTGTATTATTCTTTTGAAGATTTTTCTTAACTAAAGTTGTATCTTCCATAAATACTTCTATATCTTCTTTACTTCCATTTCCAAATCTAGCTAAAAATATAACTTTATCATTCTTATCTTTTGCTACTATAGAATATTGATTTAAACAACCATAAATCCCTTTTAATTCATCTAATATTGAAAATTTTATTATTTCTGAAGATGATTTATATAAGTCCTTAAAATATTTTATATTATTTGATGTATTTATCAAAAATAAGAACTCTGTCACTATCCATAAAGAACTCTTATAATAATCATTATCCTTTATCAAATCTCTTATATCTATTTCTTGGTTAAAAAAGTGTATCTTCTCTATTCCACTGCTTAACTTTATATCAAAATAGATATTGTTCTTTACTGCTTCTGCTAGACAATGACTAACTTCCTCTTTACCAAGGCTAACTATTTCTGATAATGTACCATCATAAACTTCTTTATACTTTAATATAAATTCGGATTTATTCATTATATTTTCTAATTCTCTTCTTGGTATAGATAACTTTGGCTTATATATATTTATTGTTATATTTCCTTGTCTTAAAAAGTTTTCTAAATCAAAATCATTTAATACTTTTATTCCATCTTTACTACATTTAAATGCAAATAATAATGAGCTATTTGAGTAAAATAATATATATTTATGCTTAATTTTATTAATATCAGATTTTTGACATATAATAAGTCCATTAAAGTTATCATTTAGTAGTATATTATCAAATACCTCAAATAAATTAATTTGACATGAATTTAAATCCTTTTCAATACAATCATCACTCAAATTAAATAATAAATCAAATAAAAAGATATTATTTTTTTCTTCTGACATATCTATAATTGTATTAAATATTTCTTTATAACTAATATTTTCTAAGATAGTATCTGAAGAGTAATTATTATGCGAATCAAAAGCATTTATAATTACTCCATCTTTAATAAATAATTTTATTTTTTGATTTGAAACAATTCCTGAAAACCTATTATTATTAAAATCTCTCTCTCTAATTCTATTTATTAAATCATCATAACTAATATTTAGATTCAAGTCCGCTTTAAAATTACTATATAAAAAACTATCATTTATTAATAATTCTTGTCTTAACTCATCTAAATTTATAATCGAGTTTGATAATTCTAGTGTAGAACTAAATCTTGTATCTCTTGAGGAATTAATTAATTTATTACTAAAATTTTTATCAATATTTGATGTAATAGTTACTGAATACTGTTTAGCCCCTCTTTCTAAATCTTGAATAAAATCATCTATACTTATATACTTAGAATCTTTTATAAGACATTCTTTTATTATATTTTGAAAATAGTTTGGTATATCATTAAATCTTTTATTAGTTAAATTAAAATTATTTATTAAATCCTCTGTCGGATATAATCCTGTAATAAGTCTATAAATATAACTACCAATGGAATAAATAGTAATTTTATTATTGAAATTAAATTAAATCATCTTTATTATTAATAGTATTTGGTAATAATATTTCTATATAATTAATAAGACTATTAGAATTATTTATGTTTATTAAATCTCTTAATATAATATTATATTTATTACCTATTAATGTATTTGATGTTTTTAGATCTTCAGAAAGATTTATTTTATCAGTTATAAATTTAATTGCTTCACAAATATCTTTAGTAAGGCTAATTATTGAATCAATTACAACTGCTTTACTTGTTAAAATCTTTTCTAGTGTTTTTCCTCCAAAATACTCTAAAGATAAAGAGAAAAGAGATGATAAAGAGATATAGTAAAATTCTTCTGTATTATCAAAATCTAAAATATTTATAAAAACAGGTAAAACAATTTTATTTTGATTTATTTGCTCTTTATTTATTTGTTCACTATAAGTATCAAAGTTTTTATTATATGTTTTTAAAATAATATTTTTTTCAAATTTTAAATCTTCCACTAAAGATATAGAACCAAAATCATTTTCAAAAACATCTTTTATAACACTATATCTCTTATTAAGGTTAGAGTTTTTAATAGAACTAAACATATTTTAATTTACTACCTAATTAACTAGTTAATTATAATATGGTAGCATAAGCTATTATAATTAAATATGACCTAGTTCATATTTAATCTAACATTCAAATTATATTAATAATATAAAATTAATAGATATTTTACAAAAAAGACTAATGTCATTTTTATATTTAAAACACTTAAAATTTAAATCAAATAAGACTTTTAATTATTGAAATAAATTAGGTGCAGCTAAAGTTATATCATTGTCAGATTTCTGTAATAATAAAACATTATATCCATCTGTTAAGCCTACTTTTACATAAGCTTTTGCCTTATTAAATATCCCTGCTTCTGCTTTAACATTTTTATAGTAATAAGCCAAAGACATATTATCTATTTTGTTTTCAGATATATAAAAAGCTGAATAAAGTTCTTTTGTCTTATTCTTTTGAAGATTTTTCTTAACTAAAGTTGTTTCTTCCATAAAAACTTCTATATCTTCCCTAGTACCGTTACCAAATCTAGCTAAAAATATAACTTTATCATTTTTATCTTTAGCAACTATTGAATACTCGTTAGAACATCCATAATAACCTTTTAATTCATCTAATATTGAAAATTTTGTTATTTCTGTTGAAGCTTTGTATAAATCTTTAAAGTAATTTATGTTATTTGAAGTATTTATCAAAAATAAAAACTCAGTTACTATCCATAAAGAGCTTTTATAATAATCGTTATCTTTAATAAAATCTCTTATATCTATTTCTTGGTTAAAAAAGTATATCTTTTCTATTCCACTGCTTAACTTTATATCAAAATAGATATTGTTCTTTACTGCTTCTGCTAAACAATGACTAACTTCCTCTTTACCAAGATTAACTATTTCTGATAAAGTCCCATCATAAACTTCTTTATACTTTAATATATACTTGCAATTAATTAGTTTGCAATAAAAGAATAAAAATATTTGTCAAATAGCTAAAAAAGATATATTGTGAATGGATGTTAGAGAAATTAAATTTATCATTAGAAGAAATAGAACTTCTGAGAGAACTTCAAAGAAATGAGAAGTATAAAAAAGACTATGTAAAAATAACATCAATTTTAATGTTAAATGATGGTTTATCATTTGAGTTTGTTTCAAGATATTTGTGAATAGATATATCAACAGTTAGAAGATATATGAATAGTTATGTATCATTAGGTTTAGATAAATACTTATCTAGTAATTATCATATAAATACAGGTAAATTAAGCATAGAACAAAATATTTATTGAAATTAGAATTGTCAACAAATTTACACTTAACAAGTCGTTCAATTTGTAGTTGATTATATAGAGCAAGAATTTAATGTAATTACACACCAGAAGGTCTAGTTCCTTTGTTACACAAATTAGGTTTTAGTTAAGAAAACAAAGCTAGAACCTTGTAATTATGATGTAGTTAAGCAACTAGAATTTATAGAGAATTTTTGAATTTTTAAATACTAATTTACCAGAAACAGAATCAATTTATTTTACAGATGCAGTTCATCCTCAAATATACACAAAGAGTAGCAAGTGGTTGGATATTGAAAGGTGAAGAAAAAGAAATAAAAGCAGTAAGTGGTAGGCAAAGATTGAAACATAAATGGTTTGTTAAATGCTAATGATGTAACAGATATAATAGCAATAGAAAGTCCTACAATAAATATGCAAAGTACAATTGAGCTATATAAAGAACTTGAGTTAAGAAATCCTAATAAAAACTAAAATTTATGTCATTTGTGATAATGCTCGATATTATAAAAATAAAATCTCTAGAAGAATGGCTTAAAACATCTAAAATAGAACAGTATTTTTACCTCATACTCTCCTAATCTTAATATTATTGAACGGCTTTGGAAGTTTATAAAAAAAGAGCTAATAAATTCTACTTTCTATAGAACTTTCTCAGAATTTAAAGAAAATATTATGAACTTCTTTAACAATACTAATAAATATGAATCTAAACTTAAGTCATTACTTACTTTAAAATTTCATATTAAAAAAATGCAAACCAATTAATTGTTAGTATAAACTCTGATTTATACATTATATTTTCAAGTTCTTTGGTTGGTACTATCAATTTTGGTTTATATATATTTACTGTTATATTTCCTTGCTTTAAGAAATCTTCAAGAGATAAATCGTCTAAAATTAAACTATGATCATTTGAAACCTTAAGTGACAATACAATATTTCCATTATTATAAACAAATACATATTTATCTTTATTATTAGTCTCTTTTGATAATTGGCAGACAACTTGACCACTAAATTTTGTATTATCTGTATTTAACTCATCTAAGATTTCAAATAAATTAATATGAGATGAATTAAGGTTGTTTTTTATACATTCCCCATCCAATGTTAGAGTTGAATATAAGAGAATATTTATATTATCATCCTTTCTAGTATTTATTATTTTATTAAATATAGTATTACCTGAAATAGTATCAAATACAGAATTTCCAAATGTTTTATCTTCTATATTGAAAGCCCCTATTATTACACCTTCATGAACAAAAAGATATATTGTATTATTTGCAATAACCCCTGAAAATCTTCTTCCATTAAGACTTTTAGCTCTAATTTTTTCTATAACATCTGAATAATATAACTCTTCATTATTTGTTTCATATTCTGATAGAGCTTTATGTAACCAACTAAGATTTAAGTGTAATCCTTTAATAAAATCACCAATACTCAATGTTGTATTAGTTAAATCTAATTGAGAAATTATTCTTGTATCTCTTATATTTGCATGATTCAATGTACTTCTTAAAAAATCTCTTGATAATAAATTTGAATTAGGTGTATCAGAAGTTATAAAATTTTTCTCTACAAACTCAATATCTTTAAGCATTTCAGCTACATCATTATATCTTTTATCTGGATCTTTATTTAGAGCTTTTATTAGTATGTCATCAAAGAAAACAGGAATTTTATCACTACACTCACTTGGAGGTGTAATTTTTTCAGTCATTATTGCCATTATAATTTCTTGAATATTATTTTTATCTGCAAATGGTGGAACACCTGTTAACATTTCATAAATACAAACAGCTACAGAATATAAATCAGATCTTTCATTTAAACTTTTGACATTAATAAATTGTTCCGGAGGACTATATAAAATACTACCTAAAATTGTCCCAGCTTGTGTAAGCATAGCTTGATCTGTATTACTATCTTTTTTAGCTATTCCAAAATCTGTAAGTTTAATATTATAGTTTTCACCAACTAAAATATTTGATGTTTTTATATCTCTATGAAGAATACCTTTACTATGAACAAAAGAAACTACTTCACATAATTGTTTCGCGATTTTTATAACAGAACCAATAGAAAGTTTTTTCTTCTGTAATACTTCATATAAATCATCTCCTTCTACATATTCCATTGCCATATAATCAAACTCAGAACAAGAACCTATATCATATATATTTACAATATTAGGGTGTGTTAATTTTGCAATAGATTTAGCTTCATTTTTAAATCTTTCTATATATTCACGATCTACATCTGAGTTATCTTGGCTTTTTAATGTTTTCAGAGCAACAAGTCTATCTAGTTTTAAATCCTCTGCTAGATAAACATTACCCATTCCCCCACTTCCAAGAAGCTTAATTATTTTATAATTATTATTAATTATAGAACTCTGCTCTGTTAACCCCACTGTAAAAAACCTCATAAATTTACATTAAATAAACTATTATTTGTTCCAAGGCATATAAGCTAAAAGACTTGCCATCATACAGCTTCCACTAATACCTGTAAATAATAAACCTGCACCCATAATTCCAGCTAGATAAATAAAGTTAGGATTTAAAGTTTGAGATAAAATTACACCAAGTAAAATTAAGCTTCCTGCTGTAATTTGAACTTGTCTTTGTAAAGATATAACTTCTCGACTACCTGAAGAACCTGAAGAAGAGTTTACTGGTAAACCAGATTTTTTCCAAGCAACAATTCCACCTTGAACTATTACAGAATTTATTCCTTCTTTCGAAAGTTTTCTACAAGCTTCTTCTGTTCTTGTTCCATTATGACAGTGAACATAAACTTTATCATAAGATTTTAATTCTGATAAATGTTTTTTTAAGTCATCAAGAGGAATATTTTTAACACCTTCAATACTTGATGATTTAAATTCACCTTTTGTTCTAACATCTATTGCGATAACATTTCCACTAGGATTACTAAGAACATTTTTGAATTCGTTGATATCGCATACAGTACAGTTTTCAGCCTTTAACATACTTAAACTCCTTTTTAAGAAAGAATAAATTGCTTTTTTAACAATTTTAGTTATTTGAATCTATCATACCATGTGATCTAAATCATAATGTAAACTTTTAATGAAAATATTGTGAAGTTTTTGTGAAGTAATAATGTTTTATTTAAAAATAACACTTTATTATAAATAATAAAAATTAGTGTAAATAATATGATAAAATACCCTAAAAATTTAAATCAGTTTAATAATAGGTGTATAGTTTTGAACGAGTTTTTATTAGAAATAGGAACAGAAGAGTTACCAGCAAATTTTGCAAACGAGGCAAGAATACAAATAAAAGAAATTTCAGAAAAATGGTTAAATGATAATAATATTACTTTTTCTGTTTTAAAATCTTATTCAACTCCAAGAAGACTAACTCTAGTTATTCATGATATTTTAGAGTCCCAACCAGATATTAACAAAGAAGTTAAGGGACCTGCTGTTAGTGTATCTTATGATAATGAAGGTAAACCAACTAAAGCACTAGAAGGTTTTTGTAAATCTCAAAACATTGATATAAATACTCTAGAAAAAAGAGAGTTAAAAGGTAATATGTTTGTTTATGCAATTGTTAAACAAACAGGAAAAAGAACAATTGAGCTCTTACCTAATTTATTTACTACGATATTAAACTCTTTATCAGTAACAAGAGGAATGAGATGGGGAGATAATTTAACAAAATTTTCAAGACCTATACATTGGATTCTAGCTCTCTTCAATGGAAAAATTGTTAATTTTGAACTAGATGATATAAAGTCTAGTAATTTTACTTATGGTCATAGATTCTTAAGTAATGGCAAAATTGAAGTTAATTCAGTAAATGATTATTTTTCAAAGTTACAAGAGAATAAAGTTATATTAGACAATGAAATAAGAAAAGATTTAATTAAACAACAATTAGAAGATGTAGCAAAAATATTAGATGCTGATGTTTTAATAGAAGAATCTTTATTAGATGAAGTAAATCAATTAGTAGAATATCCAACAGCAATAACAGGAACTTTTAATAATAATTATTTAGAGATACCTGAAGTTGTTAATGTAACTGTAATGAAAGCTCACCAAAGGTACTTTCCTTTATTTAAAGATGGAAATCTTTTACCAGACTTTATAACTGTAAGTAATATGAATCTTAATCCTGAAAATATCAGAAGAGGAAATGAAAGAGTTTTAAAAGCAAGATTAGATGATGCTAGTTTTTATTATAGAGAAGATTTAAAATCAAGTTTAGAATCCAATAAAGAAGAATTAAAGAGAGTAACATATTTTGAAGAGATAGGTTCAATCTATGATAAAACTCAAAGAATACAAAATATAGCTAGTCAATTATCTAAAAAGTACTTCCCTGAAATTTCAGAAAATGATGTAGTTAAAGCAGCTAGTTTATCAAAGTCTGACTTAGTAACAAATATGGTTAAAGAGTTCACAGAATTACAAGGTGAGATTGGTTATTACTATTCAATTAAAGAAAATCAAAATGAAGAAGTTTCTTTTGCTATAAGAGAACAATATTTACCAACAGGAAATAATGATAATTTCCCATCTAGACCATTAAGCCAAATTATAAATTTCTCTGATAAATTAGATAATTTAGTTTCATGCTTTTCATTAGGTAAAATTCCAACAGGCTCTAAAGATCCTTTTAGTTTAAGAAGACAATGTCTAGGTATTATTAAAACTTGTGATAAATATAAGATTCCTTTTGATCTAGATAATGCTTTAAATATTGCTTTTGAAACTTTATCTAACCAAAAAAATATCAAAACAAACAAAGAAGATACAATAAATAAAATTAAAGAGTTTTTCCTACAAAGATTAAAAAATGAACTTTTAGAACGTGGTATTAGATATGATATTGTCGATTCTGTGTTAGACTCATCAAATTTATATAATGATATTTATGTAATTCAAGAAAAGTCTAAAGCTCTTGATACTTGGGTTAAAGGTAATGTTGAAGAGACAATAATGGCTTTAGCTAGAGTTATTAGAATTTCTAAAGAAAAAATTGAATCTGATATACATGAAAGTTTATTTGAAAAAGAGGAAGAGAAAAACCTTTATAACTCCTTATTAGATATAAATCCAGAACTTCAAAAGTTATCTAATGAAAATAATTATGAGTCTTACCTAAATAAATTATCTGAATTAGTTAAACCTATTAATAACTTTTTTGATAATGTAATGGTAATGGTTGATAATCAAGATATTAAGAAAAACAGACTTAACTTATTATATCAGATTAAAATCTTATCAGATAATATAGGAAATATGGACAAAATTGTATTGTCTTAATTAAAACTCTCATTTTATAGTAATAAAATTAGTTTATGTGCTTGGTGTAATTCTATTATGAATATTGCTTCAATAATAGCTTGTAGTGACTTAGTTAGTCATAGAATTTGTAGTAAATGTAAAGAGAAACATATTACTAACAATACTTTTGAAATATTATAAAATTAGTATCCTTATTTCTTATAATCTTTTAAATTTGTTTATGATTCTGTATTAATTTACAAAGCTTTTTTGTTTAACTTTTATATTAAATTCATTTTTATAATTTGTATCTATAAATCCTATATCTTGACAATACTTTTCTATATTATCAAAAAAACCTTGATTATTCTTTAGATTCATAGGGTGCTCTTTAATACCAACTTTTCCCATATTAAATATTAATAAACCATCATCTTTTAATAAGCTATAAAATTTTTTTAAATGAGATAAAGGTTTTTCTAGAACTTCGAATACATCTAAGCAAATTATAATATCATATTCTTTTTTTACTTGATTTAGGCTAGTATATATATCAATATCTAAAAATCTTTTTCTAAATCTCCATTTAGCATATTCTAAAGTTTTACTAGGAACCTCTAGGAAATCTACTTTGTTTTTTCCAGAAGCTAAATTAATTGATAACTCTCCAATTCCTCCTCCAAAGTCAAGAATATCGCCTTTTTTTATTTTAGCAATGTAATTTATATATCTGATTATTGATTGATATTTCTCTTCACAGTTCCATTTACTAAGACAATAAATATTAGACTCATTTAATCTATGAAAATCTATAATAGAGTATTCTGAATATTTTTCCCATTCTTTATTTCTTTCAGTCATAGAGTTTGAGATCAAATTTATTATTTCAGTCTCAGGTCTTCTTGTATATAACATAAGTTCAAATATATGACTTTCAAATAGTCTTATAGACTCTATAGATGGGCTTATAATATTTTCATTCATAAATTAATTAAACCATTTTTTATCGAGTTCTAATTATCTAACCTTTACTATACTAAGTAAAAAGTGAAAAGACTAAGACTAAGAAATTTCAATAGTTTTGCCTTATTAGTTTCCTCAAACCACTTTTGTTTAAGTATATATTAAAATTACTTTTATTAAATTTTTTAGAAAAAATTATTTATTAAACATTATACTAAGACTATGAGAATAATTTTAAGTTTTTTGCTTTTATTTTTCATAACATTAAGTGCTTATTCAAAAGAGCAAATTTTTGATTACAATAAGTATATAAGCAATATTCCTACATATCCTAAAGCTGTTGTTTATGATTTAGAAAAAGAAACTAAAATAAAAATGAGAGTACATCTTATAGAAGATTCGTTTGAGAAGGTGACTCAATTTTATATAAATGAAATGACTCAAAAAGGTTGGTTTATAGAGTTTCCAGATAAACTTGAGTATAAAATCTGGATGGAAGCTTTGAATAAAGACAAGTCTAAAAAGCCTAATATAATGATAGGTATGATAGACCCAAAAACTAAAATTAATTGTAATTTAAGTATCGGTGTTGTAAAAGACGCAAGATTAACAAAAGAAGTTACTATAGTTAGTATATACCTCACAAATACTATGTTGAGATAAAAAAAAGAGAGAATAAAAATGGGCAAAGTAAGCATAAGAAATAGAGGACAAAACCCTAATAATGATAACTCTCCTCCAAATAGAGAGAGTACGTCTTCTGTATCTTCACAATCTTCATCTAATGAAACTATTAGAAATGAAGGTTTTACTCCTACATCTAATAATTTTTCTCAAACTAGTATTAATACAGAATCTATACAAGAAAATTCTTCACCTCAAACTTCACAGCAAAGACCAATGATAGGTAAAGGTAAGCCTATAGATCCTTCTAAAGAGAATAATATATTTAAAAATGAAGAGACTAGTACTAGTAATAAACAATTAAAGGGTTTATTTGGTGGAACTAATAAATTATTTGCAGCTACAGGTAAATTATTTGCACCACCTGAGATTGAAGAAGGTAATAAAATAGAAAAGGTTCAAAAAAATATTCTTGATAAATTAAATGTAAATAAAAGAATGTTTTATACAGCTTTAGGTCTTGCTGGTGTATCTTCTTTTTTAGTAATAAGTTATTTACAAAGTTTTAGTGGAGATAAATTATTTGGTTCAGAAATGCTTCCTGTACTTGTTGCAAATAAACCAATAACTGAAAAAGCAATAATTACAAAAGAAGATTTAGCTTTAAAAGAAATTCCTAAAAAATTTGTCTTAGAAAATGCAATTATAATGGATGGAAAAACAGAAATTAAAGATTTGGTAGGAAAAATAGCTTTAACAGATATTTATGAAAATGAGCAAATAAGTAGTAAACGTATTGCAAAGCAGGAAGAAAGTCCTTGGCTATCACCTGCTGTACCTGTTAATCATAGAGCATTTACAATACCATCTAGATCTTTATCTTATATTAAACCAAAAGATCATGTTGATGTAATTGTTTCACTGGCTGATCCTGTTGATAAAGGAAGAATGATTAATACCCCTGTTTTACAAAATACTTTAGTTTTAGCTGTTGATGGTAAATTTAAAGTAAGTCAAACAGATAGTGAAACTAATGGTGAAACAGTAACTGTTGCAGTTCCAAACAAATTAGTTAATTTCTTTAGCTTACTTCAAGATAAAGGTAATTTTCAACTTGTACTTAGAAGAGATGGTGACTCTACAAATCTAGAAACAAAATACTCTATTTCACAGCTTGAAGTTATGCTAAATACTTCTAATGTAAAAGCTGAAAAAATAGAGCCTTTACCAATTGTTATACCTAAACCTGTTGTAAGGGAAGTTGTAAAACCTGTATATAATCCACCACCTGTTTATAATCCTCCTCCTGTGTATAACCCACCACCTGTTTATAACCCTCCTGTAAGAGTTTACAATCCACCAAAACCTAAATATATTGCACCAAAACCAGTTGTTAGTAAGCCAAAATCTGTAGTTGTTCAAAAACCTGTTGCTCCTGTTATTCAAAAACCTGCTACACCACCTCCTAGTGTTACAGTAACAGTTATTAATGGAAATTCAGTAAGTCAAAGTACTGTGCAAAAAAAAGGTAACTAGTTTTATACAATACTGTAATTGATATATTAATAATTTGAAATGTAATTGTTCTTTATAAGTTACTATAATGCTATACTTTAAATCATGAAATATAGAATACTAGGTAAAACAGGCTTAAAAGTTTCAGAAATTGGTTTTGGAGCTTGGGCAATTGGTGGAAATCAATTCGGAAATAGTTATGGACCTGTTGATGATTCACAATCAATAAAATCTTTAGTATATGCTTATGAGTCAGGATGCAATTTCTTTGATACGGCAGACTTATATGGTCATGGGCATAGTGAAGAAATAATTGGTAAATTTATTAAATCAATTGATAGAGAAAAAACAATAATTGCAACTAAAGTTGGTTGTGATTTTTATGGTTATGGCTTAAAAATGAATTTTGAAAGTGATTACATAAATTTAGCTTTAGAACAAAGTCTTAAAAGACTAAATACAGACTATATTGATATTTATCAATTACATAATCCTTCATTAGATATTATTAGAAACTCAGATGCATTTGAAACTTTAAATGATTTAAAAAAACAAGGAAAGATAAGATATATAGGAATCTGTATAGATGAGGCTATAGAAGGAATAGAAGCAATAAAACAAAATATTGATACAATGCAATTAATGTATAATGCACTTGAACCTGATATGAAAAATGAGTTATTCTCTTATATAGAAAATTACAATATAGGTTTAATAGCTAGAGAACCTTTATCAAATGGTATTTTAACTGGTAAATATACTGAAAATACATATTTCCCTTTCGGAGATATTAGACACGCTTGGCCCATTACATATTTAAGATATAAAACTAATTCAGCAAAAGCTCTAAGAAGATTTTTAAGAGATGATTTAGATTCTTTAACTAAATTATCTTTAAAGTTTGTTTTAGCTGATAAAAATGTTAGTGTTACTATTCCAGGGTGCAAAACACTTGAACAAACTATAGAAAATATGAGTGTAAGTGAATTATCTGAACTCAGAGAAGATGAAATATATAAAATATTAAATCTTCAAAATAGAAGATTTGATACTTATTAAATAATGACACTAACTAACTTTATACTAGTTGGTTTTGGAGGTTTTCTAGGTTCTATTTTTCGCTATATTATTGCAACAAATATAAAATCAACCGAATTTCCATATGCAACACTAGTAGCCAACTTTATAGGTTGTTTTATTATAGGTTTTCTAATGTTTTATTTTTCTAGAAATCCTAATAATAATATGAAACTATTTTTTATTACAGGAATGATGGGAGGTTTAACAACATTCTCAACATTTAGTTTTGAAACATTTAATTTAATAAAACAACAAGAAATAATAAAAGCATTTATGAATGCCTCTATTTCTTTATTTACTTGTATTCTCTTAACTAGTATAGGCTATAAACTATCTGAAGTATTTTTAAAAACTAAGCTTTAAGTCTATCTTCTTTTAACATTTGCTCTTTTAAAACAGCATCTTTTAATGCTTCTTGTTTTGGTTTTGTAACCTTTAAAAAGAATTCCATATTTTCTTTGTTTCTTTTTATTGTTTCTTCTATAGAACGTTGAAATGCATCTAAAACACATTGAAGAGTTTTATCTTTCATAGAAGATATAAATTCAACAATTTTCATTTCTTGAGCATCTAATTTATTACTAATCGCATTTTTTATTGGCTCTGGATTATCAAATGATATTGTAGTTGCAGCATGACCCGAATCTTTATATTGTTTGTCTACATTAAGACTATAATTTTCTTCAAGAGTACTTGCTTTTTCATCTTCTTTTAATGAGTTATCGGATTTAGAATAATTATTATCTAAACTCTTAAGTTCATTTTTATTTGTTTTTTCTAGTGCATTTATTTGTGATTGGTTATTACCAACATTAATACACATAATAATTACCTTCTTTTTTAAACTTTTTATCTTTTTCTATTATACTATTTATAATACTGTTTAGAAATAAAAAACTTTCGTTAATCTTTATTTAAATTTTTGATTAGAGAGTATTATTTTAAATCATTTAAGCTGATATAATACATAAGTTAATAAATATTTTCGGAGTTAATTTATTATGGATACGGCTTTGTATTCACTTGAGAAAACATATAAGATCGAAAAAGAAATTGGTAGTGGAGGGATGGGTGTTGTTTATCTTGCTACTGATAAAAGATTAGATCGTCAAGTTGCAATTAAGGTTTTAAAGCTTTCAGGAAGTAATAGCGAATCTGGTGTTTCTGAATCTGAAGTAATAGAAAGATTCCAAAGAGAAGCAAAAGCAGTTGCAAAATTAACACATCCAAATATCATAAATATCCATGACATTGGTAGTGATGATGGTCTTTATTATATGGTGATGGAATTTGTTGATGGTACTTCCGTTTCTGATATGATAGAAAATAAACAACTTGATCTTGAAACTTGTGTAAATATTGGAGTACAGATTTGTTCTGCCTTAGATATGGCTCATGAACAAGGAATTATTCATAGAGATATTAAACCAGCAAATATAATTTATTCTAAAAAAAATATTGCTAAACTAATGGACTTTGGTATAGCTCAATTAGCTGGTAAACAAGATAAAGATGCTTTTAAACTTACACAAGCAGGTTCTGTTTTAGGGAGTATAATGTATATTTCACCAGAACAGTTAAATGATGCAAGTAAAGTTGACTTAAGAACTGATATCTATTCATTTGGTATGAGTTTATATGAAATGTTAACTGGTCAATTACCATTTATGGCAGAAAATATTAGTAATATTGTATTAAAAATATTGAGCCATGATCCTCCGAATCCTAGTTCTTACAACTTTAAAATACCTAAAGGATTAGATAATATTATTTTAAAATCTCTTGTTAAAAATCCTTCTCAGCGTTATCAGACAGCAGGAGAAATGAAAAAGGATTTAGAAAAGGTTTTATATGAAATTAAAAATGTTACAACAAAAACAGAAGAATCTACATTAGTAACAGAAAATTCAATGAATAGTGATATGATGTTTGGAAATATAAATAAATCTTCAACAGTGATAATGAATAATATGTCAACAGTTATATCATCATCAGAAAATATTAAAGAAGACTTTAATAAATTAGATTCTATTGATCATGCATTACTGCCTAAAAGTACACCAATAAATGAAACTTTAATTAACTCACTTGAAAAAGATTGGTCATGGTTGAAGCATATAGCTTTTAGTTGGAAAAGAGTTAGTATTGAAGGAAAAAATGTTGCTGAAATTTTAGAAAAAATTGTAAATAATAAAACTTACAGTTCTTCTAATGGGATTATAAGTATCAGTAATGAAGTTTTTATTTTCTGGTATCAAGGATATATTGTTGGTGGTGTAAATATTACAAATAATACAGTGAATGAAGACTTTTTCTACGATATAAATAGAACTGTTCAAGATGTAGAGTTTAGTTTTGCTCCAGAAAACTGCTCGGATGCACCTGTAATTCTTGCAAGTATGTTTAATTATGAAAATCCTTTTCATATAAACCTTGATTCTTCAACAATGGATTTATTACCTTTAATTGAAAATTTTTCATCCGAATTTTCTCCATTCTCTGGATTCGTAAAATGTTATACAGAATCAAATATATTTTATTATGGTTATGCTTTTGGAAAAAATATTTTTGTCTGCATGGCAGATCCTGATGATGATAGTATCTCACCAGAGATTTATAATAATTTAAAAAAACTAGTAACTACTAATAGAGTTATTTTAAATACATATTCAATAAAGCCAGAGATTTTTGGCACTACATTACATTCTGTTTTAAAAATAATGAACCTTAATTTAAAATATCGTTCTTATTCAAAAAGTGAATTAAGTCATATAATTGATTTAGGAACTGATGATATTCCAAATTATTTATTAAAAGAAATAAAACAAAATCTACATCTTGACTTAGAGCTTAATCAAAGTCCTAAAATAAAACTTTTAGATAAAGAAATAGATTTAAGTAAAGTTGTTAATGAATCTGTATACTATAAATTTGTTGATTGGCTTGTAAATGATTATATTTATCAAATAAACTCTACTGGTAATACACAAACATTAAAGCTCTTATATACAGCCATACCTGCTATAGAAAATATAAAATTCTTTGAAAAATTATCTTTAGATAATAAAAATATTGAGTTCTCAATAGCTATGTATGGAAAAGTAAAAGGTGAACATAATAAAAAAGCTTTATTTGTAGTAAGAGTTGGAAATGGCAATAAGATAGATGTTGAAAACTTTATAACTGATGCTAATTTGATAAAGAAAAATGGTAAGGTTGGCGATATTCATGCTGCATTTTATATATCACAAACACCTTATGAAGTTGAAATTGATAAACTATTCTCAGAAAAAACAGTAGAACCTAAAAAAAGCTTTTTATCATTAGATGCAACAGCTAAATATAAAGGTTTTATAAAACATGGCTATGGTAAAGGGTTTCATTTAAATCTTATTGAATATAATTATGATACAGGTTTTAAAGTATTTTTACCTGCATTATAAGCTTTAATTGAACACAGATAATAGAGGTTATTAAGGATAGGCATAGATTTTTTTAACATAATTAATCAATTATCAAAATTATTTATGTTTTTTAAAACTGTTTTATATAAAGGATTTTTTAAGTATGTTGTTTATACACTTAATATTTTATATTCAAAAATTTATATTAGTCTTTAAGATACTTAATCTTAATATTTAGAAATATTTTGTTTACACAGTGTGTTATCTATAGTAGTATTGAAAAAATATTATATTTTTAAATTACATTTATATTGAAATTTATATTAAGAGTTCAGAAAGTTTAGTAATGGCAAACCTAGTAAAAAATCTAGTAAATACAATTGCATATTATTATTACCCTTATAAGGGCTGAATTTGACATAGCAAAATATTAAAAATAGCCCTGAATAATCAGGGCTATTTTTTTATATATAATTATTATAGGAATTATGAATAAAAAAATAGCAATACAAGGGTTTAGAGCATCATTTCATGAAATAGCTGCACAAAAATTCTTTGGAAATAATATAGAACTTGAAATGTGCGATACATTTAAAAAACAGTTTAATATTATTAATTCTGGAATTACTGAATATGCAGTTGTAGCTATTGAAAATACAGTAGCAGGAACAATAATACCTAATTATGCCCTATTAAGAGAATCAAATACTAATATTATTGGTGAAGTATATTTACAAATTCAACAGAATTTAATGGCTTTACCAAATCAAAGAATAGAAGACATTAAAGAAGTTCATTCTCACCCAATGGCAATTCTTCAATGTCAGGAGTTTTTTGAAGATTATCCTAAAATAAAGCTTATTGAGAGCGCAGATACTGCTTTAAGTGCTTCATGGATTAGTGAAAATAACTTATCAGGAATTGGAGCTATAGCAAGTGTTAGAGCATCAGAAATTTTTAATCTTGAAATATTAGGTGAAGGAATAGAAACAAATAAAAAAAATTTTACAAGGTTTTTAGTTATTCAAAGAAATAAAGCTTTTGATAAAGATTTAAAAGTTATTAATCCAAACAAATCATCAATTTGCTTTCATCTAGCTCATAGAACAGGTAGTCTAGCAAATGTTTTAATGAGTTTATCAGATAATAAAATGAATCTTACAAAAATACAATCTTTACCTTTAATTGGTAGAGAATGGGAATACTTTTTTCACTTAGATTTAGAATTTGATGATTATAGCCAGTATTTAACATCTATAGATGAAATTAAGCCATATATTCATGAATTAAAAGTTCTTGGTGAATATAGACAAGGAGAAAAGTACTAATGAATATATCAATAATTGGTGTTGGTTTAATTGGTGGCTCTTTAGCTTTAGGACTTAAAGAAAATGGTTTTGCTACAAAAATTTTAGGTATTGATAGTAATGATAAGAATCTAAAAGATGCTTTAGATTTAGGAATTATTGATGAAATCTCTGATTTAAAAAATATTAATAAATCTGATTTAATTATAGTTTCAATACCAGTTAATCCTTCTTTAGAAGTTATAAAAGAGGTTTTAGAATTAGTTGATAATAAGATTGTTACAGACATGGGGTCAACAAAAAAGAATATTTGTGAAATTATAAATAATCATCATAATCGTTCTTGTTTTGTTCCATCTCACCCAATTGCAGGTACAGAAAACTCAGGGCCTAAAGCAGCAATAAAAAATTTATTTGATAAAAAATTAGCAATAATTTGTGATGATGATATTAATGATACATCTAAATCAAAAACTATAGAAGAAATGTATAAATCTCTAAATATGAGAGTAATTTATATGAATTCTGAAGATCATGATTTACATATGGCTTATGTTTCGCATTTATCTCATATTAGCTCATTCGCTTTAGGTTTAACAGTTTTAGATAAAGAAAAAGATGAGTCAACAATTTTTAATCTTGCTGGTAGTGGTTTTGAATCTACTGTAAGACTTGCTAAAAGTTCTCCTGATATGTGGAATCCAATTTTCGAACAAAATTCAAAAAATATTTCAGAAGCTTTAGGAGAATATATAAAGCAATTAGAAAAGTTTAAAAATAGTATTGATAATAGAGAATATTACCAATCTTATGAAATGATGCAAAATGCTAATGATATTAGACGTATTCTAGATGGAATGATAAAAAAGTAATTTATTATAATGGAGGATATATGACTTTAAATTTACAATTAAAAGAACCTTTCACAAGAGATTTAAAAGATGGTAAACCTTTTATAATCTCTGGCCCTTGTAGTGCAGAAACAGAAGAACAAGTGCATGAAACTGTAAAAAGACTTGCAAAACAAAATGTTGATGCAATACGTGCAGGAATCTGGAAACCAAGAACAAGACCAAATTCATTTGAAGGAATTGGAACAGAAGGTCTAAAATGGTTAAAAGATGCTTGTAAGGAAGTTAATTTACCATGTGCTGTAGAAGTTGCAAATGCAAAACACGTTTATGAATCATTAAAATTTGGAATTGATATTTTATGGATTGGTGCAAGAACTACTGTAAATCCTTTTGCTGTTCAAGAAATAGCAGATGCTCTTCAAGGTGTTGATGTTCCTGTTATGATAAAAAATCCAGTAAATCCAGATTTAGAGTTATGGATAGGTGCAATTGAAAGAGTTCATAAAGCAGGTATAAGAAAGATTGCTGCAATCCATAGAGGTTTTTCTAGTTATGAAAAAAGTAAATACAGAAATAAGCCTTACTGGGAAATACCAATAGAATTAAAAAGAAGAATTAATGATATCCCTTTAATATGTGATCCTAGCCATATTTGTGGAACTAGAGAACATCTTCATACAGTTTGCCAAAAGGCAATGGATCTTAATTTTGATGGTTTAATAATAGAGTCACATAGAGATCCAAGCCAAGCTTGGAGTGATGCAGCTCAACAGTTAACACCAGAAGCATTAGGTGAAATGATAAATAGTCTTGTTTTAAGAAAACTAAGCACTGATGATAAAGAGTTTAATATTCATTTAGATGATTTAAGAAGTAAAATTGACAGAATTGATAATGAAATTATGGAAATTTTATCTCATAGAATGGATATAGTAAAAGAAATAGGTATTTGCAAAAAGGAAAATAATATTACTATATTACAACCTAATCGTTGGGATGAAATAATCAAAAAATCAATTGATAAAGGTAGTAAATTAGGATTATCAGAACAAGTAATAACCGATATTTTTCAAGCCATTCATAATGAGTCAATTAGAAAACAAACTGCTGTTATGAATGATGAATAATTAACTAAAAAATTAATATAAATATGCCTTCATCTTTATAAATTAAATAGAAGGCTTATTTATTAATAAGTGAAATATTTTATATTTGTTTACGTTTTTCTTTAATTTTATGTTATTTAAATCATTATTTATCAAATACATTACCTGATATTATGTGTTATAAAGCATTAAAGTTTTGGAAAAAAGATGAAAATAAAAAAACATATAACTCTCTTTTCATTGTTTGGTATACCATACATATATTCATGTAATATTCAAAATCCTATTGTTCAAACTGTTAGCTCCATAAAACCTACACAAAATTCAGAACAGTTTTTGATAAGTCCTAGCCCTAAACAATCTTCTATATTTAACTCTTCAGCTAATTATAATAATGAAAATTTAATTATAAGAGAATTAGTTGGAAAATCAAATGAAAATAAACAAGATAATGATTTGTTAAATATTCTTTCAAATTCATTAAGAACAATAGCAGTTAAAGAAAATAAACTCTATATTTCTACTTATAGTGAAATAATGCTATCAAAAATCTCTTTAAAAGATTTAAATACAGAATATACTTACAAATGTTCTTCTTTAGAAGGAACAAGTCGAGTTTATCTTGATTCAAATACAAAAATTGATGAGTTAACAAAATCAAATATTAATATTTTATTAGAGCATTGTGGGCATGGTAATTACAATATAAAATTAGGTAAGGATAATAAAATCTATATAATAAGCTCAGCAAAAATTTCTCAGATAAATTCAGATAATAAAATAATTGATATTTATAATTTTAAAGTTGAAGAGAATAAAGGTACTAATTCAGTAATTTCTATTGATAAAAATTCTAATATTTATTTTGCTAGTGATACTAGTATAAAAAAAATTAATCCAAAAGGTGAAACAATATGGGTTAGAAGAGTAATTTTTAATAAAGAAAACGAATATAACTATATCAGGAATATGGATATTGATAATGATGAGAATATATATTTTATAGATATAGCAAAGCAAATAAAAAAAATAGATAAACTAGGAAAAATTTCTAATCTTATAGGTGGAGGTCAAAATTCAGATTTTAATATATCACCATTAGATTATATGATAAATGAATTTAATATTATTACAGATAACCTTAATAATCTTTACCTGTTAGAGTTAAATAGAAATAGAATACTAAAATATAATAGTCAATCTTTGAAATTAGAGTTATTCTCTGGAAATAATATCCCTTCTGTTAATAATGATAAAAAAGATGCTTCACAAATTTACTTAAATAAACCTACTTTTATTATTTTTGATGAGAATAATAATGCTTATATTTTTGATTCTGGAAATAATGTTTTAAGAAAAATTGATAGTAAAACAAATTTAAGTACAGTTATTTTAGGTAATGAGTTAAATCGTGGTGATGGTAATGATTTATCTAAAGCTTCTTTTAAGGGTGTAATAAGTATATATTTTAAAAATAAAAATATGTTTATCTCAGAATATGACAGATTAAGAAAAATTGATAATAGTAATTCAATTTCAACAATAGCAGGAAATACTCAAGTAATACCTCAACCTACATCAGAACCCGTACCTTCTCTTGCTCCTGATACTATATATGATAATATGCCTTCTGAAAAAAGCCCTATATCTTATGCAAAAATACTCTATATTGATAAAGAGAGTAAAATCTATATAAGTGAAAATGAGAAAGTAAGAGTTATAAATACTGATAAAAAAATATCTGAACTTATAGATAAAAACTATAAAATAAATAGTTTAACTCAAGATAGTAAAGGTAATATATTTTTTGCATCAGATAAAATATATAAACTTGATAAAAATAATAATATATCAGTTTTAGCAGGAAAAGAATCAATTTATAAAATTGATAGAATTAGAGGTGTTGTTCCTCCACCATCATATGATAATGTTGAAAGTATAAGAAAAAATATCAAAATAGGAGAAAAAGCAGATGAAATTTATTTTTTAGAGCCTAGAGATATTATTATTGATAATAAAGACAATATTTATGCTGTTGTGACATACTCTTATGATTTATTCAATCATTTAGATAAATATAATGCTATTATACGAATAAATTCTGAAGGGATAATAGACAGAGTTTATTCAGATATTAATAAACCTCAAAATCTTACTATTGATAGTAAAAATAATTTATATTTTACTGATAAATTTTTACACTATGGTTCTGAATATAATTTAATTAAAAAGATAGATATTAATGGTAAAATATCAATTTATGCAGGAAGAATACTAAATGACACTAATTTTAATCTAATTGATTCTTTAAATAAGATAAAATCAAGAGATGCAGTTTTTAAAGATAAATATTTTATAAATTCTATAACAATAGACAATAATGATAAAATTTATTTTAGTACCAATGAAAATAAAATATATAGAATTGAATAAATAGTAATTATTCCCATAAGTTTAAATATTTTTCTAAGTCTTTATTGAGTTTTTTACTACCGATTCTAAAATTATTAATATCACTACGAGTTTTATTAAAATAATAGGTTAATCTTATTAGTAATCCAAATTTATCATCTAATTCCATTCCTGTAATAATAAAACCTTGTTTTAACTTTGGAACTATTACTGAATTATTATTTGCATGGTGATGGCTTCCTATTTTTTGAAAACCTTCAATTTCAGTTAGTTTAATAACTTCTTTCAATATAGACTTATAAATACCTTTATTTCGATATTCTTTAATTAATCCAGTATTAACCATTTCAAAGCTTTCTTCATTACTTTGTTTTCCATAAAACCAACCTATAATTTTTTCATCACAAGTAATTTTTATAAACAATTTATATGTATTAGTAAGATTTTGTTTTAATTTTATAAGTTTATTTTTTTCTAGATCTGTCAAAGCTTTATTTAAGGAAAATTCAATATTCTCTTCAAAAACGCTTTTCCTATTCTCTTTAAATATTTGCCAAAACTCATTTTCATTAATTATATAATAGCTGTAATTATCAAAAAGTATACTCATTTAATTTTTTTACCTATTTTATTGTTAAATCAATTATTTTTAAATTCTTTAAGAGGTTTTCCGTATTTTACAAGTATATGCCAAAGTAATTTTATTTGTTGAATTACTTCTTCATAAGTACCAAAACTGTTCCATTGTTCAGGAGCATTTTTCAATTCTGAAGCAGCTACTCCAAGCATGGTTGTATCAATATAATCTTTAGATGTAATTCTCTTAGCTAGAAAAGGCATTTTTGAACCTCTAAAATTATCAGGGACTTTATTTATTGATAATGCAAAACCACAATGCCAATAAAGTTCAATATTATATTTTTCACATATTTTATTAAAAAATAGACCTATATTAGTTCCTTTAAATGAAGGATCTGCCACTAACTTATTAACATCATTTTTTAAATTTATATCACCATGAATTTGTGCCTCAATATAATGATTTATATTATGTGATGTACTTTTTTTATATGGATCACTATAAGGTTTTGAAAGTTTAGTTGATAAATGATTTATAAATTTAGGAACTGTTAAATTATATTTTCCGAGTGCATAATTTCTAGTAAAAATTTCTGTAAGTAAAGCAGATAAAATATAATCAAATTCATCAAGAGTTCCTTTTTCATTAGGTTTCTGATGTGAATCCATATATGTAAAAGTGCATCTTTGAGATACATTAGAATTAAGAAGAAAATAGCATGAACCAAATCTAGGAGCAGCACCATCTGGATGTAACATTAAATCAAATGCTCCATATTTTGGACGTTGAGAATGCTCTATTTTGTTATATGCTCCTCCAAATAATTCATTTTCCCATAGATCTCTTTCACCACCATGATATGCAGAGACACTTCCATTAGAAATTAATGTTTCAAATTGACTTTTATAAATTCCTTGTTCTAATAGATTTTCAGCAACACTTTTAAAATTAGAATCTAATCTATCAGGATGAAAATGTATTGCAACTTTTCCATGATTTTTCAATTGAGATATAGAATAATCAAATGAATCAAATGAAATATTTGACATTTCTAATATATGTTTAATTGAATCTAATGAATCTTTTTTATG
Organism: Candidatus Sericytochromatia bacterium; assembly: GCA_046328075.1. GTDB lineage: Bacteria > Cyanobacteriota > Sericytochromatia > UBA7694 > JACMQJ01 > JAXLXG01. Next base: position 12,893 of record JAXLXG010000026.1, on the reverse strand, counting down.
TGTTTTTGCGTAATTCTTTATATATTCTATTGCATATATTTGTGATTCTGATAATTTCATATTCTATTTATAAATATTAGTTAGTAAATATCTTTTATTTTTTCTTTGTGGAGCAACCTGTGGAACAAGATGTTCCACATCCTCCACCACTAGTTTTTTTTTCTTTAATTGGATTAAAAAGTTCAATCTCTTTAAGTGGTAATGATGCAATCAACCTTCTTATTTGATGAATATTACAGTCCATACAATAATTTCCAATAAACTCACATTTTTCACAAATTTCTTCTATAGAATTCTGAGTTAGTAAAACATTATTTTTATTAAATTCTATTTCACCTTCATAATTGTCTATTTCACCTATTAAAACTCTATAATTTTTTAATTTACTTACTAAGTCTGGATTAATGTTTAATTTAGGAAATAAGTTTTTTGCTTCATCAACGGAGCAAAGACTACACATTTTACCAATATATTCACATTTAATACATAAATTATTTATATTATCTATTAAGTTACTTACTTTTTCTTCATTTAAAACAATTTTATCTATAATCATTTACACCTTTATCAATTCATTTTCAATATCTAATAGACGTTTACTGTACTCTGGTGTATCTATTTCTTCTGTCCACATTATAAGAGCATCTTCTTTATCTTGATGATAGTATTGTTTTCTTCTTCCTTTTACAGTAAAACCAAATTTTTCATATAATTTTTGTGCTGGAATGTTTGAAGCTTTTACTTCAAGAGTTACCCATTTTGCCCCTGAATTTAGTCCTTCTTTTATTAAGTTAATTAGTAATCTTTGAGCTATTTTATTTTTTCGATGTCTTGGATGAACAGCCATGATAGTTATATGCAATTCTTCTAGTATAGTCCAAGAACCGCTATAACCTACAATAAAGCCATTTTCCATAGCAATAAAATATGAGCAATCCTTGCGATTTAATTCTTTATCAAAAGGTGTTGAAGTCCATCCTTCACCAAAACAAATCTTTTCTAATATTAAAACATCTGCAATATGATTGCTTTCCATTTTTATTATAGATAACATAATAAAATCAAGCCCATTATCTAAATACAAAAGATGATTTTATCATGTTTTAGTAATAACATGAAATAATTTTATTTACCATTTTCAATTCTTATTTCAACAACTTTATTTTTTTGAAAAACAAAACTGTACTCTAAGTAAACAAAATCTATCTTTTTATTTAAATTTCCTAACATAATATATTTAAACTCTCTAGTATCTTTGTCTTTAATTTCTACAGATGGTCGCCCATAAGCACCCATTATTCTATAAGGATTATATCCCATCCTACTTCCCATAGACGTCATAAGATTTTTAAGATTCATTCTTTTAGAAACTTTTATTTCATCAATATTTTTTACATTAGGAGGTAACTCTAAACCATTTTTATATGTTGCTATTTCTATTATTCCTTGATGATTTGTTTCAATAATTAGAGTCTTATTATTTTTTTTATCAAGATAATAAACTTTTTCTCCTGTACTTTGTTTTATTGAGTAACCTTCACCAATATAAAGCTCTAATAAGGATTTTTTTGTTTTTCCAACTTCCATAACACCAAGATATTTTTCAAAATAATTTGCTTGTTGTTCTGGTCTTATAATATCTTCTGGAGATACTAATTCTTGTTTAGAAAAAGCATAAGCATTAAATGATAAAGACGTAAAAAGTAAAACAGTTAATGCCGAATTTAATAAAATTTTTAGCATAAACCTTTGTTTACCCTCCTTAATTAATCAATATAGGAATTGATTTAGTAATATAATTAAAATTGTCAACATTTTGAATATTATCAGTTAATGGATTGCGAATTTCTAAAACTAAATGACTTACACCTTTTTTATTATTTAATAAAAGATTAACAGTGTATACATCATCATTTTTAATAGAATCTCCACTTATCTGTTTTTCATCATCTAAAATACTTTCTCCTCCACCATCATCAAACATTGGTATTCTGGTTTTAGTGTTTGAAAATCTTGCATAAACTTCTAAAGGATTTTCTTGAATTGAATTACCATTCGTAATTTTAGCTTCAAGAGTTATTGTATCGCCTTTATTTAAACTTATAAGTCTAGTTTTATTTTTAAATCCTTCTAAATCAAGCTCAGTTGTTTTATTGATATTATTTTTAGAATTAATTGTAATTTTTATGGATTCAACTTTTATTTTTGATTGAGTATTATTTAATTTGGTTGTTGATGGAGAAACTTGACTTAATTTCCAAGAGCCATTTTCTTTAACTAGTATTGCTTTTGATATAGATTCTTCTTTTATATTTTTCTTTAAAGGTTTTAAAGAAGATTCTAAACTAACTTCTTTTATTGTTGTGGTTATAATAGTAACTTCTGCTTGAGTTTTATCTTTATTAAAAGATATTTTATATTGTTTTTCAGGTTTAGTAATTTCTTTTATTATTGGTTTAACAATATTTTTTACTTTTTCTTTAATTTTATTTTTTACAATTGTTCTAAGTGGTTGAGTTTCTGCAACTTTATCAATAACTCTATCTACCAATGACTTTGTTGCAAATCCTTCTGTTGTGTCTGGATCTGACATAAAAACAACACCTCCGTTATTAGGAACTGTAGCAAATACAACACCTCCATTATTAGGAACTGTAGCAAATACAACACCTCCATTATTAGGAACTGTAGCATCTAGAGAACTATCATTTTCAGGAAAATACTCAGGGCTACTATTTATTATCTGTTTAATTAATTCTTCATCTTGAGTATTATTGCTTTGATTAACAGGACTAATAATAGTAGAATTAGAAACTGCAGGAGTTAAAACATTATTAATAACTTTCGTTTCTTGTTTTGTTTGAGTAACAGGTGGATTTATTTGGCAAGCAGATAATATCATCATTGATATTAAAATTAAATTTATCTTATTATTCACTTTCATTATAATCTAACCTGTACCATAACTTCTAATAAAACTTTACCTTATTTTTAGATTATATATTGTGACGTTTACATTATTGATTACACATTATTGTTAAATTTTATATTAAATTTTTATTCAAGACCCATAGGTGAATTACCATTAAGCCATGTAGCAAAAGTTTCAGAAATTTTCCATGTTCTAGATGCGTATAAATCAGGTTTTATCTTAGCATAACCTAAAAATAGTTTTATATCTTCTTCTGTAACATTAGCCATAACATCACTTATTTTTTGTTTTGCATAGTATCCATCGCTAATAGGTGACAAACCTTCCGTAAATTGAGCAATTATCTCCTTTTTTATGGATTCTATAGCAGATATTATTGTTAAATTTTCTTCTGAATTACTTAGCTTAAAAAAGAGTTATTTTTTTACATACTTGAAAATCATGATTATTTGTAAAAATAATATTCATATCAAGAATTTCATTAAAATTTCCTCTTATATATGATGTTTCTACCTTTCAGTTTCTTCAGATTCTTGTGGAATTTCTTCTATATCTTTATAACTATTTTTCCCATAGATTTTAAAATACTATCTAAGATTGGAGCTTTTCAAACATACCTACTAATAAAGAACTTATTTTATAATTGATTTTTTAATTGGTAAGGTGATTTTAGTATTAGAATTTGAATCTTTTCTAAAATCATATTTAATATATTTTGATATATTTTTCTTTAATTTGATTAATAGTTTGACTTCCTAATGACGATTCTTCTTCTTCAAAATTTCCTTCTCTTCATCAAATAAGTCTTCTGAATGATCTTAAGTTTTCTTCTAATTGTCCATATTTTTGCTTTTGATGCTCAATATAAATTCTTCACTAGTTTTTTCTGGTACTTTATTTTGTTTAGGTCTTATGGTTTTTTATTTGATTAGTTTTTTTATTTAAACTAGATGTGTGAGGTTTTCTAACATTAATATCATGAGTTTGAGTCGCTCATCTGCAGAAACTTTATTTGCTTCTTAATAGATCCTTGTTTTGATTGACAACATAAATTTTCCAAATGAATAATTTGTAATTCTTTTAAAAAATTAACTTACCTATTCCTATTATAATTTAAATTTCCTGAACATTGCAAATTTATTTTTATATATTAGATTTAATCTTTAAATTGTTCATTTATTTAAATTTTGAAAAAAATTAGCATTACTTAAGTTTTATGAAAAGTTTAGCTTCAATAAAGTTAACAAAAGTATAAAAATAATGTGGATCTAGATTTGTAACATTGAAATAGTAGCGTTTTTAATTTGATTACTATATAAAATATTCTTAAGATGAAAATATATTTCTATAGATTATGGAGTGATATGACTAATTTATTTTTGGCAACTATCTATCAGATAGATGAAGAGTCGTGTACATCAATCTTTCAGATCTAAACTTGTATAAAAATATGGTTCTAAAATACATAGAACAGGTATAAATATATATTCTATTGAGTAAGCATATATTAAAAATAAGATTTCACCTAAAAAGCTGAAGGTTTATGTGTATTAATTAGCAGTGATAACAAAGTTATAATGTCATGTATAAAAAATAAAGATGCTATTTATTATATAAAGATTATCAAAAGAAAATTTGAAAAAATTTACTTAGTGTTGTCAATGTAACCAAAATTAACTTTTATGCTTCACCTCATAATGGCTATATTAGGAGGTTTTTTTAATGGATTGGTCACATACTCCATATAAATTAAATGTCACAGAGTTTAAAGTATCCTTTATTAAAAATTCAAAATTATGAGTTTTCAATATGTCAGCTTTTAGGTTTTTGTAATAATTGTTTTAATAAATTATTTCCATTAGGTCAGCAAATTAGTAACTATAAACTATTTTCATTCTAATAACATTGATCTTGGTAGACAAGATTCTATAAAAAAAATTGTTAGATATACAATTGATACAATTGGTATACTTATTGGCTTACAAACAATAGGAATAGATATATCTGCATTACTTGCAGGTGGAGCTATTTTGTAGCTGTTGGAATAGGTTTTGGAATTCAAAATATTGTTACAAATTTTGTTGCGGTTTATTAATATTATTTGGAAAGACCACAAAAAAAGGTGATTTTAATAGAGAAATAGGTAAAGATGTATTTGGTATTGTTACTGATATTGCTATAAGAAGCACACAACTGTTAGAACATTAGACAATGTTGCTATTTTAATTCCTAACTCTAAGTTTATTACAGAAAATATTACTAATTGGACTTATAAAGAATCCAAGAAAATAAGAATGTCTATTTTGTACCAATTAATTCAAATGCTTGAATATGTGAAAATTTTATTAGAAATTGCTAGTAAAGAAGAAGATATATTACAAAAATACCTGAACTTACCTGTTTTATTAGAAGTTGGTACTAATCTTACATTTTATTTATTAGCTCTGATTAGTAATCCTCAAATAAGGCAATCAGTTAGAAGTAATTTTAAATTTTAAAATAGTTAATGAACTTCAAGTAAGAGAAATTTTATAAATAATATTAAATTTAGTTTTTTTTTATAACTATGATATATAAAACATTTATATTAAAATAGTTTTGTTTAGTTTTACATAGTTTGAGGTAAAAGAATTGTTAAAAAAAATTTTGCTTAGTATTATTATCTGGAATACTATATTCTTGTCAAGAGGAAATAACTATAATACAGAAAATCCAAACTCAAGCAAAGGCAAGTAAACCAATCACACCATCACTCCTAAGTCTTAAGGCTGAAGAACAACCAAAGACAATGAAAAATGATTCAGATCAGAATGATAAAGAGGTTGTTGAAAATGACAAGGAAGCAATAAAAACAAATATTAATTGAAAGAACAAGGCAATCCAATTGTAAAAAGGTAAAAATATACATATAACTATTCAATCGTAGAAGGCTCATCAAATATCCAGACTGAAACGATTGGGAAACAATATCTGTTAATGATAAAGCTATATTGCAAGAGCTTTTCAACATCTGGAGAAAATAACCAAGATCAACAGATGTTCCTGTTAATTTAAATAGTGATTTTTTTAGTCTCCTACAATTCCACCTGTATCTGTTGGGGGTGTATGGTGTCATGTAGTTAAAAAGTTGAAATAACAGAGAAACTCTGAAAAAAATAAAAGTTCTTTAGGAAGTTTGATGCCATTAAAGTTATATCAGGAATGTAATAACTTGGTATGGAAAAGTATTGGCTAACCAATTATTACAGATAAGATATACACATTAGAATTAAAAGATTTTTAGATAGTTTGATTTTATTTGTAAATCATGATTTTATATTTAACAATAGCTAATAACTTATTTTTATCTTATTAAATATATTTTTTGATGATTTATTAACGTAAACTTAAAGCAAGGTTTATTTTTTTGAATCTATATATTTTGAAGTAATATAAAATATTTAGAGAAAAATTGCCAAGAAGGTCAAGCAACAACACTTGCCAAAACATTGCAGAACAAATTAGTACAAAACCTACGCCCGCTGAAAAGAAAATTGGCTGACAGTAGTTAAAAGAAGTAAAAGAAGCTGGTGAAAAATAAAAGATACAGTTAAAGGGGAAGTCATTGCAAAAACTCCTGAAGGTAAAGCTATTGTTGGTGGTCTTATGGTTACACTCTTTATTACCTTATTATTAATCAACATCAATTGTATTAGGTGGAATATGGTGCAGCAGTCGAAATTTCTTTGCTAAAAAAGGTCACGAAAGTGCTCATAAAATTGGTGAGGCAGTTAAAAACCATGATGTAAAAGAAGTTGCAAAAGATGTTGCTAAAGCAGGTGTGATTGTTGGGGGTGCACTAGCTGCTGGTCCTTTAGGAGTAGTTGCAGGAATTGCGGCAGGTAAAGCGATTGATAAAGCAGCAGAACAAATAGATAAAAATCATAAATAAAATTATTATTTTAAAAGCCTATCAAATATTAATTCATAGATAGGCTTTTTTATTTAGAAACAAAAAATTATGACAAAATTATTTTCTGAAGCTTGTGAAAGAAATAAATATCCTATTTTTGAAAAGATAAAGAATATATTTGAAAATTCAAAAAATGTAATTGAGATAGGCTCTGGAACAGGTCAACACGCAACCTTTTTTGCTGAAAATTTACCTCAATTAATTTGGCAAACAAGTGACTTAATTGAAAGTCATGAAAGTATTAACTCTTATATTGATGAAAGTAATTTAAATAATATAAAAAGACCTATAGTATTAGATGTATCAAACTCAGATTGGCATAATCTTAATTTTGACTCAGCTTTTACTGCAAATACATTTCATATAATATCTAAAAAAAATGTTGAAAATGCTTTTAAAGGTATTTCAAAGATAATAAAAAGACACTTTTGTATATATGGTCCTTTTAACTATAATGGAGAATATACTAGCCAAAGTAATTCTGATTTTGACTCTTTTTTAAGAAAAAAATATCCAAATCAAGCATGTATAAAAGATATTGAATATATATTAGATTTAGCAGATAAATATAAATTTAAATTAATAAATGACTTTGAAATGCCTTCAAATAATAGATTATTAGTATTAGAAAAATAGGGATAGCAGGTTTTATAATTAAATGATAACATTATATTTGTATTAAAATTTTATATTACTTTAATTTATGAATAAAATTACTTTTATAGCATTATTATTAACAAGTTTAATAATAGTATCTTGTGATTCTAAGAGAATGGTAGCATCTCCTTTTCCAGATAATAATGTTCAAAAAAAAGATGTATTTAACCCATCTAAAAAAGCATTAAACTTTTATTATAATAAATTATTTGATTCTGTTTTTGAAAGGTATGATTTAAATAAAGATTTAAAAATAACTTTATCTGAATATGCTTCATTTTATAATTCATCATCAGACTTTAACAAAATAGATAAAAATCAAGACAAGATTCTTATTAAAGATGAAGCTTCTTTTAATAAAGAGTTATTTGTTGGATTTACTATTGACGAATCAAAAAGTTATTATATAAAAATGAGCCAAAGAATTTTTGATGAAAGTGATAAAAATAAAGATGGTTTTTTAACAAGAAATGAATGTTTAGATTTTTATGGAACAGATAAATATATAGAAAAATTGTTTAAAGATTTTGATAAAGATAAAAATAATAAAATAAATTTTTCTGAGAATTTAGAGTATAACTTTTATTATTATGAGTTATTTGTCAAATTTGATGAAAATGATGATTCTCTTATAAACATAAATGAGTTTTATAAAGGAGTTTTAGATAAAAACAAATCTAGTATATTTACTAAGTTTGATAAAAATAAAGATAATAAACTAAATGATACAGAATTTAATGAATACTACAATTATATAAAAATTAATAGTTAAAACCTATTGCTTTCCCATAATTTATCTAAAGGTTCTATATCTTTTAATATATACTTTTTTAAAACCAAAAGATTATTATATTTCATTGTCCTATTAACTTCTAATAAAAATTTTTTTACAAGATTAGCAAATTGTATATCTGATTTTTCGAGAATATCATATAAATATTTATCTTTACATATCCATAAATTATTCTTTTTAAAATAAAATTTTATAATTAAGTCAAAACATCGATATAAGATAATCTCAAATTCTAGTTCATTGATAGAATCTTCTAAATCTTTGAAGCTATCTTCAAGGTGATATTTATCAGAATCTGAAATTTTTTGATTAGAACCTTGAAAAAAAATCTCTTTGGATTTGGATATTAATTTTTCAACTTCTTTTTCCGGATCATATAAAACTTCAGCAATAGAATACCTTTGTATATCTATAGGATTCTTATTTTCTAAATCTTTATAAAATTGATTTAAATTTTTATAACTACATTCAAACTCTATATCATTAATATATTTTGCCAAGACTTGACAATAATTTTTATTATGAATAATAAAAACATCTATATCTGAGTTTTGCTTTAATTTATTTAAAACATAAGAGCCTGTTACAAATACTCCAATTATATCTTTAGTTATTTCTTCATTTATGAATTGATTTAAAGCCTTTTGATATTTAAATTTCAGATCCATTTTTTTTATTTTTATGATTATATTTTTTATTAGATATTATAAATCATATAAAACTTGCATAAAACTATCGTTTTTAAGACTATAACTACATTGACATTAAGTATATAAAGTGATTCACTATATGAGGTAAAATCTAATTTTTTATAATTAGTTTTTATATTAGAGAAAAATATTTGATGAAAAGATAAAGGAATATGATTATGGCTGAATCAGAAGTTTTATTCACTATAACTAAAGATCAACTTGAGACAGGATTAAGAGGTGTACCTGTTGGATATTGCCCAACAAGTTCAGTTGATCCACAATTAGGTTTATTCTATGGTGGTTACCCAGTAGAAAAATTAGCGTATAATGAACCTGAAGAAGTAATTTATCTTTTATTTAATAGAGAATTACCAAATGCGGAACAATTAGCTGAATTTAAAAAAGTTTTAGTAGCACATTCAAAATTAAATCCTGAAATTATAAATCATTTAAAAGCACTTCCAAAAGAAGGGCATCCAATGAAGTGGTTTATGCATGGTTTAAATTTGATGGGTATGTATAGTGGAACAGGTGATTATAAAAAAGATGCAATGAATGTTGTAGCTCAATTACCAGAACTTGTTGCTGCTATTTATAGAATTAGATCTGGATGGGGTGAAACAATAGAATCTAAACCAGAATTAGGATATATTGAGAATTTTGTTCATATGCTTAATCCTCCTAATACAAATGACCACTTATTAGAACTTATGAAAGTTTTTAATGTATTACACTTTGATCATGGTGGTGGTAATCTTTCAACATTTGTTGGTAAAGCAATAGCTTCTGGTCAGGAGGATATGTATGGTTCTCTTATGGGTGCAATGTCTGCCTTAGCTGGTCCATTACATGGAATGGCAAATCAAGAATGCTTAAGATTCTTAAAAACAGCTTTAGAAAATGTTTCTGATCCTACAGATGAAAATGCTGTAAATGATTATATAAATAAATTATTTGCTGAAGGTAAAAAATTGTATGGATTTGGTCATGCTGTTTTAAGAGTAGAAGACCCAAGAGCAACTGTTCAATATGCTTTAGGTGAAAAGATTTGTCCAGATAATAAAATATTTAGAATGGCTGTTTCTATGAGAAAATTAGGTACAGAGTTTCTCAAAAAACAAGAAAAAGTATCTAATCCTTATCCAAATGTTGATGCTGTTTCTGGCTCATTATTAACTTCAGTTGGTTTAACTGATGAAAACTACTATACAGTTTTATTTGGTATGTCTAGATGTGTTGGAATTGCAGCACAAATTATATATGAAAGACTTGAAGCAAGAGGCGGAAAAGGAACACCTATTATCAGACCTAAATATGTTTATTCAGGACCAAAAAGATAATAAATTTTAAATTTATATTTTATTAAGACTTTGGGAAAGTAAATTATTCATACTTTCCCAAAGTTTTTTAGTTTTTAGGAATATTTTTAAATGGGATTTTTAGATAAGTTTTTTAAGAAAAAACAAGAGCCAGAGATTAATTATGAGGAAATCATTTTCAAATCATGGGGAATGTTTAAAGAGGGTTTACAAAATCCCAATCCAGATATTAGAAGATCAGTAGAAGAAACAGTTTGGTATATAGATAGTCCTGAAGGTAAAAGATTTTTTGCTGTAGGTATGCAAGAACCAGATATAGATAATAAATCTTTTTGTCTTTTAAAACTTTATGAAAGGGGAGGGTGGAGACTTGCAGAAAATATTGTAAAAATTGCAATAAATGAGAAAGAAATTCCTCTCAGTAAAAGAGAAGAAATGATTTATTTTATTGGTGGATTTAGTGACCCTAATGCTACACCATTTTTATTAACAACATTACAAAGTGATGAAGAAGAAATAAGAATTGCTGGTTTATGTGCTCTTAGTGGTGTTAAAAATGGAGAAGCAATAAAGCCTGTTTATGAGCATTTGAATAGTGTTAAATCAGACTTAGAAAAGTTTGCCTGTGGTTTAGTTTTATATCAATATAATCATCAAGATGGAAAAAAAATACTTGATGAGATTTTAAAAAATAATAAAACTGCTGAATTTATAAATAAGTTACAGTATTTAGATTTTAATAAAGCAAGAGCTTTTATTGATGATTTATTAAAAGAAAATAATAGTGAAATAAAAATATCAATTATTAAAATGATAGAAGATAATAGAGGAGTTGATATTTTAAAAAACAGTCTAAAAGATAGTGATAGCAATGTTGTTATTGATGCTCTTGAAAGAATAATATCTAATGGTTCAAGATCTGCTTTGGAAGAAATTCAAAAAATTAATCCTAATAATCAAACATCTAAAATGATTGAATATGCTTTAGCATCATTTAATGATAAAAAATCTTTAGAAAACATTGAAAAAAGAGTGAAAGAGTCTAAATTAGATAATGAGACAATAGAAGATTTAAAAATTATGGGCTTGGTATATGAACAGGATATTGCTGAAACAATAGATAAATTATTGTTACCTATTAATAATTTAGATGAATGTAATAATGAAACTCTTGATAAAATAATTGATGTTGAAAAATTATTAATAAAATATGGCAAAATTAGTTCTATTTTAATTTTAAGTAAGTATCTTGATATGAAGTATCTACAAAAAGAAGATATTATTAGATGGAAGACTTCATGTTATGCTGCTGTTGCGATTCTTTGTATAGTTGAGAGAAATACTACTTACTATACTTTAAGAAAAAAGATTAAAGAAGAACAAAATTTAAAATAAGGATTTGTTTTGAATAATACTTCTACTGTAAATAAATCTAATGATTTAATAAACCAAACAGAAATTGTTAATGATAATAAATATAATAAAAGTTTAAAGGACTTATTTTTTGTAGCTTTTGATTTAGAAACTACTGGTCTATTCCCTGTAACTTCAGAGATAATTGAGATTGGAGCTGTTAAATTCAATTTAGATGGAGAAGTTTCTAGGTTCCAAACTTTAATAAAACCTAATAATAAAATATCTCAAGAGTCTTTTTTAATACATAAAATATCTGATGATATGTTATTAAATAAACCAGTAATTTCTGAGATAATAATTAGTTTTTTGGACTTTATAAAAGACACAGTCTTAGTTGCTCATAATTCAATGTTTGATATGAGTTTTATCTCCTATTCATTAATAAAAAATAAAATAGATTTTCCTGATAATATAGCCTTAGATACAAGAATATTAGGACATAATCTTTTACCAGAAATAGGAAATTATAGATTAAGTACATTAACAAATTATTTTGGTATTGATAGTTCAATATTTCATAGAGCTGTTTATGATGCAGAATATTGTATGAATGTTTTTCTATCTATAATTAATAGATTTTTTAAGAATACTGATAAATTAGAAGAAGTTATAAAATATAATAAAACTATAGATTTTAGTGTAATATCAGAAGAAAATGATAATTTTAATGATATTCCTGAAATATATTTACCAATTAAAGACTCTATAAAAGATTCAAGTAAAATAAATATTACATATAAAAGACATAATGGAGAAGTTTTAAATAGAGATATTACTCCTATAGGATTTTTAAGAGTTAAAAATAAAGTTTATGTTGAAGCTTTTTGTCACTTAAGAGGTGAAAAGAGAAATTTTAAAATAAATAAGATTTTAAGTATTAATTGAGATTTTTTAATATGCCAAATAGTAGAATAATAGGTGTGTATGCTGGGAGTTTTGATCCCCTTACATTAGGTCATATGTATATGATAAATGAGGGGGCAAAGCTTTTTGATGAATTAATTGTGGCAATAGGTATAAACCCTGCTAAATCTTATACATTTACTTTAGAGGACAGACTAGAACTTTTAAAAGAGTCTGTAAAAAATCTTGACAACGTAAAAATTCAAACTTTTGAAAACCGTTTTTTGAT
>JAXLXG010000025.1:0-78175 GCA_046328075.1 Candidatus Sericytochromatia bacterium | reverse complement strand
TTCTTTAATTGCAACTCCTGTTAATTGTCCTAATCCCTTTGCCCCTGTATGGCTTTTTGCTTTTGGATTTATTCCAGCACTTTCATGTGCAAATACAGCTAACATAAGTTTTGGATCAACTTTAAAAAATTTACAGGCTGCATCTAGTTCTTTGGCTATAGTTATTCTATCTTCGCCTTTAGCAACAGAACCATATTTTTTCATAGCATTAAATAAAGCTTGTGCACCTGAATTAAGTCCACTTTTATCTGTTAATGATGAAGCAGAAGTAGTTGGTGATAACTTAATATTTGTATAATTTGAAGTGCTTTTATCTATAAATGAAAGTTGAGATTGTGCATTCTTTACTGGTGCTTTTGAATTTACAGGATTAAAACTAATAAGATCATATAAGGAGGGTAATGGTTTTGATTGTTCTAGATTATTTAACAATAAACCTTTAAGTATAGGTGAATTATTTGTACTTTTTATACTATTCCAATCAAAGGGAACAGGTGCTCCATTTACTTTTGTCATTAACTAAAACCTTCTAAATAGCTTAATTTATTATAACTTCAATGCTTTTTTTATTATAGATTATTAGTATTAATTACTTACGTTATTAAGAGGTTAAGTTTAAACTAAAGTATTTAAGAGTTACAACTTTTATTAAAAAGATTTCTTTAAGTCTATATAATTAATTATAAATTACAATAAATATAATATTAATAATTGAGCAAGTTCTAAAGCTAATGTTATATAATAAAGTTAAAATAAAATTAAGTGTAGGTAAAGCTAATGTGTTTTAGAGTTAATCAAAGTATAAAAGTTAATACAGACAATAGTATTTATAATAGATTATCTTTATTAGATCAGGATAATAAACTAACAAAAGTAATATCTTCTTTAAATAATGAAGATATTTCAAAAATAAAAAAAACTAGTAAAAGTCCATTTGAGACAGATATAAATATTTTATATAAAAATGAAATGGAAAAGCTAAGTAATGAACCATTAGACTTAAAGCAATTACCTGATTTTAATACAACACCTCTAAGAGTTGGAATAGCTGTTGAACAAAAACAAGCAACTTTTTATATACCAAATGGAACTTTATTTGTTGAAAATGAAGAAGGCAAAAAAGAAATTGGTACTTTTTCAGATAAAAACTTTATTGTAAAAAATGAAAATAATTGTCTTTCTCTTTATCAAGAAGATGGAAAACTTATAGGTAATTATAAAGGAAAAATTACTTTAGATGGTAATTTAAGCCCTATTGCAATTAATGGTAAAAAATATCGTGGAGAATTGCAAGTAATAGTTAATCCTGCTAAACCTTCAACACTTCATATTGTTAATGATGTAATGCTTGAAGATTATCTTAAAGGTGTTGTACCTTCAGAAAGTCCATCTTCATGGCCTCTTGAGAGCTTAAAAGCTCAAGCAGTTGCTGCTAGAACTTATGCTGTAGGTAACTGGAAAAGAAGAGAAAATTTAGGTTTTGATCTAATGCCAACTGTAGCAGATCAAATGTACACAGGTATAGAAGCAGAAAAACCTTCAAGTAATCAAGCTGTACAAGAAACAACAGGACAAATTTTAATATATAATGGAAAGCCTATAAATGCTCTTTTCTTCTCTTGTTCTGGAGGCTACACAGACTCAGCTTTAGAAGTTTGGGGAACAAATGAATTTCCATATATACAACCTGTAAAAGACTTTGATCAAAATGCCACAAGATTTAAGTGGGAAAAAACTTTCACAAATAAGGATATTCAAGATGGTTTAACAAAACTTGGACAAGACGTGGGAGAAATAAAAGAAATTAAGGGTATAGAGTTTACACCTCAAAAAAGAGTAAAAAAAGTTGAAATAACAGGAACAAAAGGAAAAGTTGTTGTTGACTCTAATAAATTTAGATTCGCTGTTGGTTTAAATAGTACACTTTGGAATGTTGAGTCAAGTACTGCTTTACTTAAAAAATCACCTAAAAACTTTACATTTAAAGGTGGAGGTTGGGGACATGGTCTTGGTATGTCTCAATGGGGTGCGAACCAAATGTCTCAAGAAGGTAAAAAATACGAAGAAATCTTAAAACACTACTATACAGGTGTTGATTTAAGTAATATACTAAACGAGCCTAAAAAATAATAGAAAAAATTATATAAATGGTTCTCAACAATTTAAGATTAAGATTTAAACGTAAAAAAAATCAATATAAAAGAGTTCTTGTAATTGCACATAGAGGATTTTCTGGAATTGCTCCTGAAAATACATTAATTGCATTCAAAAAAGCAATTGAATCTGGTGCTGATATGATAGAATTTGATGTCTCTTTATCTAAAGATGGAATACCTGTTGTAATTCATGATAAAACAGTTAATAGAACTACAAATGGTAAGGGTAATGTTCAAGATTTTACACTAGAAGAACTTAAACAGTTTGACGCAGGATCTTGGTATAAAAAAGAATTTAAAGATGAAAAAATACCGACTCTTGAAGAAGTAATACAGCTTACTAAGGGTAAAATAATGCTTAATATTGAGATTAAAAAATATTCTGTTAAGCGTAGTATAAAGGTTGATGGTATTGAACATAAGATAGTTAAGTTATTGGAAAAATATGATATTGTTAATGACGTACTCATTTCATCTTTTAGTAAATTAGCAATACAAAGAATTAAAGATTTTAATCCAAATATATCTATAGCTTTTTTATATCGTTTCGGAATTAATCCAAGAATAATTAAAAAGTTTGATAAATTAGCCTTATATTCATTTAATCAAAGTAAAAGAGCTTTCTCTAAAAAAGCGTTAAACGAACTTCAAGAACAAGAGCTAAAACTTAATCTATATACTGTTAATCAAAAACGTGAAATGAAAAAGTTTATAAAACTTGGTGTTAATGGCATTATTACTAATTATCCAAATAGATTAATTGAAGTAATAGATAGTTTTGAAAATAACGAATAAAATTAATTAAGAATAAAGACTCTAAAAAAAAAACTAATGTAAAATTCATTATGTTATTTGGTGTAGATTATATATTTTTTTATGAAAACAATATCTTTTGTTACTCTCGGTTGTAGAGCGAATCAAGCAGAACATACAGAATATCATCAAGGAATGCTTGAAGCAGGTTGGGAAATTTTAGAACCAGAAAATAGCCCTGATGTATTTGTTGTAAATACTTGTACTGTTACAAATGAGGCTGAAAGACAATCAAGACAAATGATTAGACGATTATATAAACATAATCCTCTTGCAAAAATAGTTGTAACTGGTTGCTCTAGTAAATATATAGAAGAAAGCAAGAATTTATCTTCAGAAGTTAGTTTATTTGTACCTAATATGGATAAACATAACTTTATGCAAAGATTATACAATCATTTAGGTATAGAAAAAGAATTTAACCCTATTGATACAATCCCAACAATAGAAGATTCAGATACAACAAGATTAAATCTAAAAATATCAGACGGTTGTAATTGGGCTTGTTCATTTTGTATTATTCCAAGAACAAGAGGAAAATTAAGAAGTTTATCTGAAGATGAAATAGTTTCTAAAGCACAAAGAGCAGAACAAATGGGCTTTAAAGAAATTGTTTTAACAGCTATTCAACTTGGTGGTTATGGTAAAGATAAAGGTAGAAATGGTTTAGAAATACTTATACCAAGATTATTAAAAGAAACAAATTTGCCAAGAATAAGACTAAGTTCTATTGAACCTACAGATGTTAGTGATAAATTAATAGAAGAGTTAGGTAAATCAGATAGAATATGCAATCAGTTTCATATACCTATTCAAAGTGGTTCAGATCGTATATTAGACTTAATGAAAAGAAGATATACAAGAGATGAATATAAAGATAGAATTGATACACTAAGAAAGTATATTCCAAATCTAACTTTAACTACAGATATAATGATTGGTTTTCCTTCAGAAACAGAACAAGATTTTGAAGACTCATGTGAATTTGTTCAAACTATTGGTTTTGATAAACTACATATATTTCCTTATTCTGATCGTACAGGTACAGTAGCTTCAAAAATGCAAGATAAAGTAAAACCTGAAATTATGAAAATAAGAAAGAAAGAGTTAGCAGATATAGATAAAAAACTAAATACAAGATGGTTAGAGTCTGGAATTGGAAAGTTAAAACAAGTTTTAATCGAAAATACCAAAGAATCTGATAGTTTAATTCATGGAACATCAAAAGATTATTATAAAGTAATAGTAAATGGTTCTCAACATAGAAAAAATGATTTAATTCATGTATTAATAGAATCTGTTGATTATGAAAAACAATCATTAATTGGAAAAGTTGTATATTAAATCACGAAATTTGAATAATGATTGACGAAAAAAAGAGAAAGTAATACTAAAGGATTATTTTTTAATTAGTTTACTCAAAACAATTTTTTTTAAGTAGAGGATTTAGTGAATATAAAAAAAAATATTTTTTTGTTGATCATTTATTAGGTATTTTTTGTTATTATTTTATTTATTACTGCTCAGGAGAAGTTATGAATAATTTAAAAAAATATTTTTTTGTGTCTTCTATATCAAGTATATTTTTATTATCTAGTAATGCTTTAGCTTTTGAGCAATTTATTACTGTTAAGTTTAAAAAAAATGTGTCTAAAGAATTTATTCAAGAAATAAATAGTATGACAAATACTAAAGTAGACAAAAAATTATCAAATAACTCATACAAATTTAAAATAGGTGGAGTGGCAAATAAATCAACCCTTGATAAATACTCAGAAATGTTTTTAATAATGAAAGATGTTGAAACTGTTAGTCCATTACCAAAAGATAAAATTGATGATAAAATAAATCCTTTTTTATATATGAATATCACGCCAGAGCAAGAAACAAATAGTAATACAAATAATAATGTCACAACAAATAACCAAGATAATAGTTTGATGAATCAGGTAAAAGATAACCCTGCACCAAGTACTCAAACTACTACTAATACTTCAACTACTGTTGATGAAAATGAATTAAAAACAACACAAATATATAACGATGTTCAATCTGATTTACCACCTTTAGAAGATATATCAGGAAATCCAGTTCAAAGTCCAAACCCTAATACGAATGAACCACAAATATTAATGCAACCAGTTCCAAATGAATTTATTCTTAAATATCGTAAAGGAACAAGCCAAGAAGATATTGATTTACTTAATAAAGGAATTGGTGGAAATGCTACTTATAATAAAGACACTGATACATATAAACTTACCTTACCTGATTATGTGGATGATTCTTATGCTATGAGTTTTTATAATAATAATCAACTGATTGAGTCTGTTAAACAAAATGAAGTAAAGGTGGACAAAAAAAATCAAACAACAACTAAGCAAAATGGTGCAAATGTTCAATCTGGAGTTGCTTTTGCTTTACCTCTTAATGGTAGAGATGTAAAAGTGACTTTTAAAATTGGAAAACAAGAAAAAGGTGTTAAATGGTTTGAAGATGTGTTTGATGCTAGAATTGTTTCAAAAAAAGGTTTTCAAACTTTTACTTTAAGATTTCCAAATCATATTAATCCAAAATTTGCAGCTAGGGCTGTGAAGGCGTGTTCAATTGTACAAAGCTCAGAAGTAGTTTCGGAGTAAAATATTTATAATAGGAGAAATAGTATTAATGTCTAAATTTCAAGATTTATGTAATTCTTATGAAAAACTTTTAGTATCTGCTGAAAATTATGAAAATGATTGTCAAGATTTTGCAAAAAAAATAGTTAAAGGTTTTGTTGATTATTTAGAATGTGGAAAAAATGATATAGTTTTAACACAGCTAGAGCTAGGTGATGATGGCTATTATAACTGTAATATAGAGTTAACTGTTTATGAAGGTGGAGATAAATATGCCTCAAGAGGATATGTTCCAGAAATAATATTAAAAGTTGCAAGAAATATAGATGAGTTTATTGTTAAAATTGCAACAGGTTCAAAAGTATATGTTTTTGCTAAAGATGAATCAAACTTTGATGTTTTATTTGATGATATCTATAGAGGCATTAAATCATACTATGAAACTCCTATTGACTCTTTTATTCATAGAAATATGAGAGGCTTAATAGCATTTCCATAAAGAATTAGAGATAAGAAGTGAAAAGAGAAGATGTAAAAAGTGATGAGATAAGAGGATAAAAATTAGTAATCTCACTACTTTTATACTTAAAAGTAATTGGTTTGCAAAAAATATCTATCCACAATGTTGTTAATGCAAAACTATTGTCTTCTCACTTTTTTCTTTTCACTTATTATCTAGTATATTAGATTAATTCTCATCATTTTTAATATTAATAATTAAGGAACTAGTATGAAAGCTGTTGTATTAGAAGAAAAAAATGCACCATTTATTATAAAAGAAGTTGATAAACCAAATATAAATGATGATGAGGTTTTAATAAAAATAAAATCTGCTGCCTTTAATCATCGTGATATATGGATTCAAAAAGGTATGTATGCAGGTTTAAAATATCCGTGCATTTTAGGTTCTGATGGTGCTGGTATTGTTGAAGAAATTGGAAAAAATGTAAATAAAAACCTATTAAATAAAGAAGTAATAATAAATCCGAGTCTTGACTGGGGAAATAATGAAAAATTCCAAAACAAAGATTTTAAAGTATTAGGATTACCTGATGACGGAACTTTTGCTGAATATATAAAAATTAGTTCAACTAAAGTTTTTGAAAAACCTGAATATTTAAATTTTGAACAGGCAGCATCTTTACCACTTGCAGGATTAACAGCCTATAGAGCTATTTTTTCTAGAGCTAATTTAGAGAAAAATGATAAAGTTTTAATCACTGGTATTGGTGGTGGAGTTGCTTTATTTGCATTTCAGTTTGCCTTAGCTTTAGGCTGTGAAGTATATGTTACCTCTGGTTCTGATGAAAAAATTCAAAAAGCTTTAAGTTTAGGTGCTAAATCAGGAGTAAATTATAATACTGAAAACTGGGATAAACAATTAAATATGACTTTTGATGTTATAGTTGATAGTGCTGGTGGAGATGGTTTTTCAAAATTAATAGATTTAGCTTCTTATGGTGCTAGAATCGTTTTTTTTGGTGGAACAAAGGGAGTTATTAAAAAAATTAATACACAAAAAGTATTTTGGAAACAATTATCTATTTTAGGCTCTACAATGGGTTCAGATAAAGAGTTTTTAGATATGATGAATTTTATCAATCAATATAAAATACAACCTGTTATTGATAAAGTTTTTAACTATAAAGATGTTAAAGAAGCTTCAGAAAGAATGGCTAACTCCAATCAATTTGGAAAGATCGTTTTAAATTTTTCTTTTTAAAAGACTTATAAGACTATTAAAGAAAAGAATAGTCTTATTTTAGTCATTCTTAATTCAAAATTTGTCATTTAATCAATAGCTACTAATGCAATCTTTATAAACTTCAACAGAAAATTTACCTTCTTCTATTAATTTCTCAACTTTTTTTGTATTACTAACAACTTCTATTATGTTATCAGAACAAGCTCCACTACATCTATCAGAGTTACAATTAAGATAATTTAATTTAATTCTGTACTTGTTATCAAGCACCGAAGTTATCTCACCACAAAATCCTAAATTTTCACCCCAATAGTTTACACAAACATTTTTTCCTATTGGTAGATTATATTTGTTTTTATCTATTGATATTCTCGACTCATTTTTATCTGCATATTCAGACTCTGACCAGATAATATTACCTGACTTATCAATATAAGAATTATTATTAACTTTAGCTAATCCATTATTAAACTGTTCTGCCTTATCAAATCTTTGTTTTATTACAAAATCTCCAAATGAGTTAATGTATCCCCATATATTATCTACACTAACAGGGGCTAGTCCTTCAGAAAAACTTAAGGCAGAATCAAAATATTTACCTAACTCCTTACCCTTTATATTAACAAAACCACTTTTTCTATTTTTAAGAAATAAAGCATAATCTTCAGAAAAATTGTTTATATAATCATAGATAGGGTTAATAACATAATTATAGTTTTTATCTATGATTCCCCACTTATTATCTATTTTTACTCTTGCATACCCATTTTTAAAATTATCTGCAAATTGATAAATAGCTTTTGTTTTCTTTAAATCCTTTGTTACATATCCATATCTATTATTTTCACCTGCATAAACTGCAATTCCTTCATAAAAATTATATATATGGTCTTTTTTAGTTGTAATTACGACTTTTCCTTGGGTATTTATAACTGTATTATCCTTATTTTCAAAAGTAGCATAAGCATAACCATCATAAAAATTATCTGCATAATCATAAATTGTTCTTATGACTTGATAACCATTTTTATCAATATAACCATATCTTTTATTATTAAAAACTCTTGCTAAGCCATTATTAAATAAATAAGCATCATCATAAAAATTATTAAATAATTGCTTTCCATCTAAATCATAATATGACCATTTATTAGATATTCTTGCACAAATTATATTTTCACCAACACCTCTAATCTCTGTAAAAATAGGCTCAATTAATTTTCCTTGTTGGTTAATAAATCCATAAAGATTGGATTTTCTAAAAACATAGATCCCATTTTTAAGATTAAAAGCTTGGTCGAATTCTGGTGTAAAAATAGTTCTACCAACTTTATTAATATAGCCATATTTTTCATAGTTAGGAACTTTAAATGGGTATAACTGGTTAATTTCTTCACTATTTGCACTATTAAACAAAGTTATAAAACTTGTCAGTAATAGTAATTTTAAGTATTTAGCTTTCAATAAAATTCACATAAAAAATATATTTATAAATTAGTATAATAAATTCTTTAACAGTATTAATGTTAGTTTTTATTAGTCTTAATAATTAACAATTAATATTTACAAGATCTATTATTGGCAATCTATTAATTCAAAACTACCTACTCCATAAAGTGTATTGTTTAGAGAACTTATGTATACAGAGTATTTTCCAGTTTTTAATTCAAGCTTAGAATTACCATCAAATGATTTAATCACAGATTCTATTTTAAAGGAATAGTTAAATTCTACATTAGATTGAACGTCTAATTTTTTTAATAAAATATTCTCATATTTTAATGGAGGTACTCGACCTTCACTATTAGTAACATTCTCTAAATATATGGATATAATACCATTACTAGAGCCAATCATAGTGGAGTCAATATTTCCTTTAATAACAATATTTCCATTATAACAGATCTTATCTGTATTAAGTTTTAAATAAAATTTACTAACTGGAAGAAAACTTGGATTTAGTTCTGGTGTAGGTGAGTTTCTTAGTATAGGTTCAGTATTAGTTATGACTTTATTAACACAAGAAATAAGGAAAGGGAATAATAATAACAAAAATCTTAATTTCATTAATTTATTTACCAATTATAATAATTATTTATACTTAAAAGTAATTGATTAGCAAAAATAGTAAGAATTATCATAGATTTTAAAGTTTAAACTTTTTAGTTATATATTCTCTCTTAGACATAATTAATACATTTAGTATTAGTGAAACTATTATTAAAATAATTAACTGGGTTAAGATTCCTAGATTTAAGAATCCAATTTTACCTGCTCTAAAAAATATTGAAAATGGATTAAATAAAAATAAATCTACTGATAAAGAATTTATAGTTCCTAACATAAATAAATTTAAAGGAACTGGGATAAAAGTTGATAGAACTATAGTTGTTATTGCAATTACATTACTAGTTTTATTAAAAGTAAGATTACATAGATAAAATATTTGTGTATAAATAAAACTAAATAAAGCAGTTACTAGGGCTAAATAAATCCCTAGTCCAAAATCTGGTAATTTACCTGAAAAAGCAAGTATTACTAAATTATATAATAATCCTATAATTAAAGAAATTAAGCTTAGTATTCCTAAAAGAGTAAAAACAGGAGCTTTAGAATCCCATATATCTAAACTATCTTTTGTTCTATTTATATATATAATGCTATCTTCTTTAGTGGGGTTTATTATTAAACAAATAAATGTGTTAAAAATTAGAGATAAAAAGTAATACGCCACTAAAACACCTGTATCTCCCTTTAGCATTGAGTTGATAGCAAAACCAGTAAATAAAAATTGTGCACCTGCATATATTGCTATTATTTGTTTTTTAGTAAAGATATGATTATTTTCTGAATCTATTTTTCTTATAACCCCTTTCATTAACCAATAAAATAGATAAAACATTACTAAAGCATTTAGTAAATATGTGGGTAAATAAACACTATAGAAACTTAAGTTTTCTTCTCTAGCCAATCTCGTACTTAAAGGGATAAATAATGAATAGAAAGGATTAGATACCTTACCTGGAAGACTTAAAGTAAACATACTATAAAATATAGGAGCCATTATGGATAGACTATTTGAAGAAGTCACTTTAGGACTTAATACTGCAAAAAATAAGCTCATACTATGGAATAGTAATCCAAATACAAATAAGTTTACTAAAACCATTAATAGATGAGATATTTCAATTTTTGCTAAAAAAGCAAATAAAATAATAAAAGGGATAGTTAAACATATTAAATAAGTTACAAAAACTGAACCACCTAATAACTTTCCTACAGCTATTACTTTTCTTTCTATTGTTGTCATCCTTAAAAAATCAAAAGTACCTTTATCTTTTTCAACTGCTAATGAATTTGATATTAAATATGAGCCAATATAAAAATGTCCCATGTATAAAAAACCCATATTCATAACATATAAAGTTTTAAAAAATTTTTCATAATCTGTTTCTGAATCAGGGCTAAAGCTTATATACATTATGAAATAAAAAATGAATAAAGCTACTAAATATAATGAAGTTATGCTTATAACTTTTTGTTTTCTAAAAGAAATTCTAAAATGCTTTATAAATTCTGGATTTTCTAGTATATATTTATTTAACATTTAATTTAACTCATTATTGGAATACTGCATAAATAAATCTTCTATATTTTTCTTCTTTTCAAAAAATGATGTAACTTTTATATTATTATTAACTAAATAAGTATTTATTTCTGACATTTCTTCAAGACTACCCTTAAATATAAAGTTTATTACATTATCTCTTATACTAGGCTCATAAACATTTTCAATATTCATTATTAGATCAAATGTTTTTGAAATATTGTTTAAAACTTCTATTCTCACTTCTCTATGAATTGAATCAAGACCAATAGTATTAATATTATCGCTTTTAACTAAAACACCTTTTTCCATTATTCCAAAACTATCACAAAAATCTGATAATTCAGTAAGAATATGTGAAGATACAACTAAAGTTTTTCCAGCTTTTTGAAGGCTTTTTATTATATTTCTTAAATCAATTCTCGCTTTAGGGTCTAAACCAGATGCAGGTTCATCAAGTAATAATAAAACAGGATCATGTAAAAGTGTTTTTGCTATTCCAACTCTTTGTTTCATTCCTCTTGAAAGACTTCCTATAAATTCATTAGTTTTTATTTCAAGGTTAACCATTTCAATTACTTCTTTTATTCTTTGTTTATGAATAGTTTTAGGTAATAAGTAACAAGCACAAAAATATTCAAGATATTCATTAACAGTTAAATCATCATATAAATAAAAAAAGTCTGGTAAAAATCCTAGTTTTGCTCTAGCTTCTTTTCTTTGATTTATATTCTCAATATTATCAACAAATATTTGACCCTTTGTTTGCTCTATTAGTGTTGCAATCATTTTTATAAGTGTTGTTTTACCAGCACCATTAGGGCCTATAAGAGCATATACAGAATTATTTTTTACTTCTAAATTGATACCATTTACAGCTATTGTATTTTCATACTCTTTATACAAATCAACTGTTTTAATCATAATTAAGACCTTTAACTATTTTACAGAATATTTAAGAGTAACATAATTTTTAGTTTTTATTTAAATATTGGATATAAGTTTTTCTAGTTCTTTTATTTCATTACTTTTAAAATTACTAGATTTTACTTTATTAATGTACTCATTAGATTTTTCAATATCTCCTATAATATAGTTTAGTAGAGCAAGTTTTGCATATATTTCAATTTTATCTGGAAAGCTACTAATTAGATTTAAGTACATATTGTTTATATTTTGTAGGTTTTCCAAATCAACTTTGCTATTTAAGGCTATATCAAATTCTTTATTTATTTCATTAAAGCAGTAATCAAAGTCATTTGTTTTTATTGAAATATTATCAATTTTGTTAACTGTAAGCCAATCATTAAACATATCATCTTTAAGATTAGAAAGACCTTTAAAAGCAACATCGTAATCATTAGAAATTTCTAATGCCTTATGATAATACATATATGCTTGTTTATAATCTTTCATTTTGTGATATACATTACCTATATTAAATAATGTTTCTCTTTGATTGGGAAATTTATTATTAGATTCATAATAAAAATCTAGGGCTTTAGAATAATATTGTAAATAATCATAAGCCATAGCTATCTCAAAATCAAAATCAAATTCATCTAAATAATCTTCTGGTTTATTTAATAAAATATCTAGAGCTTTTTTATAATCACCATATCCTATATATGCATTGCCAAGTTCAAAAAATAATCTTATGTCATGTTTTCTATATTTTAAACATCTTATATAATATCTTATTGCTTTTCCAAAGTTTTTTTCAACTTTTTCTTTATAGGCTGTATCCATAAAATCATGAGTATCTTCATTATAATTAGTATCTATAAATTGCTTAGAAAACTCATTATTAATATACAAGTCATTTTGTTTTGTAATTAACATTACTTGTAAGCTGTTTTGCTCATTATCTGTTCTTATAGAAAATAACTCTTTTTTGCTTAAATAAATATCTAATAAAGGAAAATTTAATGAATGAGCAAATGAATTACCATGAATACTAAAAAAACATTCATGTTCTCCATACATATATGATATATTAGCGTAACCTTTATCAGAGATAATGAAAGCACCTGTTTTTTTTATAAAAGGAATTAATTTATTAATACTTTCACAAGCCCCAACTGGAAGTTCAACTGTGGCTATATCTAATGGAATAAGACTTGTAATAAATGAATCTCTTAAAATATCATCTTGTATATACGTATCAAGATTTATTTCATTGTAATGGCTTACTTCCTCTAACCTATTAAATAAGTTTTGATCACTAGAATCCGTTATTATTTTATTAATTTCATCTTGTGTATAATTTTCTGAATCATTAAGGTTAAAATACATTTCTATATTTTTTTCATAATATTTGTTATCTTTTTTTCTAATAATTCTTACAGGTAAGGTGCAATATAAATAATTAGCTATAACTAAAGTAAGGCTCTCTTTTTCTAAAAAAAATTTTTCACCATTCATATTTTTTATGTCTTTAGGATTAAGAGCATCTAAAAGATAAAAGTCTAATAATTTATTTTCTTTTAACTTAGCAATATATTTATTTTTAGACGCATCTTCTAGGTTTTTTAGTGAATAATCAGTAAACATATAATGAACATCTTCATGATAGTCTTTACCATTCTGTTTACAAATTTCTTTAAAAACTTTTATAAAGTTTAAGGCAAAAATACCTAAACCAGAGGCTATTTCAAGTATTAATATAGGCTTACCTTTTTTATGGTTAGATTTATCAATTATCCTAAATGCAGCATAAGCATTTTGATATGAAGCCTGAGAGTTTGAGGTTATATCAAATGGAACTTCTCTAGTTTTCCAAGCTTCATTACCCCTATTTTGAAAGTAGTTATTATGAATATCCCATTTTATTGATTTATGGTAAGGTGTTAAATCTTCAATTTTTATCTTTTTCACTTATTGTTTCTCAGTTAAGAAATTTTATGCTCTAAAACATTATAGATTATCTTATAACTATTGTATTTAATTAGAGTTTGGTATTACTAATTTTTCAATATTTTTTATTTGCTCCACCCATTTTTTTATTAATTTATCTTCAGGAAGTATGATAATTTGTTTACTATATAATAAAGACTTTTTAGTTTTTATTGCGTTAGAAATATCTTCATAAGTTCTTCTTTCTAATACTTTCATTGTATTAAGACCAATATTTTCTAAAAGATAGGCTTCATTTGGCTCTACACCATCAATTCTTAATAAATCAGCTTGATTAACTAATCTATATATCATTATTTCAGGGATTCCTGATTTAGTGGCTAAAGTTTTTCTTTTAGTAGGTGTTAAACCTTTATCAATTAGTTGGAGTGTATTTGTTATATCAAGTTTTTTCAACTTAGTTATTTGATCAGGAAATGCTCCTTTTATATCAGATATTTTGTACTCTTTATTATTACCTGTTTTCTGAGTATTTAATAACATTTTCCCGCAATTTGTACAAAACATATCACTTTTAGCATTAGGTAAACCACAAGCAGGACAAACATCCATTAAACCTTCTATTTTGTAATCTTCCATACTCTTAGATTTGCTAGAGTCACCAGAAGGTACTAATGTTTCTTGAATAGATGGTTCTTCTATTTTTTTTACTTCTTGTACTTCTTTTACTATAGGTTTTGGCGTTTCAACTTCTTTAGTAATTGATTTAACTTCAGGAGTTACTGTTTTTACTTCAACAGGTTTATTTTTTGAAGCACAAAGCTTACATATTTCACCATGATGAGTAGGATAAGAACGACCACATTCAGGGCATTTTGATATCATATATATTCTCCTGCTCTATTTTGTTTTAAGTTTGTATACTAGGATACATAAATTTTACTCTAATTTATAATATCTTGTAAATAATTTTTTATTATGTGTAACCTTTTTAATTTTCTTACGTTATCAATATTATAGGTATTTTATAGAACTTTATATAAGGTGAATGATTAAAATTTTGGAGAATATAAAACTTATATTTTAAGGTATAACTTTTGTCAAAAATAATTGACAAGAAAATGATTTTTAAAATACTATAGATAATTATATTAATCTAAAATTTTTGTGTTTGATTTACGGAATAACTCTCTTGCTAAAAAGAGAACCAAGTTAGTATTATAGATATATTAAAATTAAATTTTTTAATAATTTTAATACTAAAAAGATAAAACTTTTGTTTTATCAAAAACTATTATCATTTTTGTTTTAATGGTGAAAAACTAATGTCGATTATTTTTGGTGTTCTTGGAGCCTTTGCGGCTGTAATGGGAGGGGTCTGGATTGCAGAAGGATCTCACTTTAACATTATGTCTTATTGGGATTTATCTGCTTTCGTAATAGTTGTTATCGGAACTTTATTCTGTACAATGGCTATGTATTCAACAATGGATTTATTGATGCTTCCAATCTATTTTTTACAAACAATATTACCTTTACCTTACAAAGAAGGTGATGTTGTAGATTCTTTTCAAAGAATGGCTGATAAAGTAAAAGGTGCAGGAATTCCTTCACTTACATCTGAAATACCTTCTGCATATGATGAGTACATGAGAAGAGGTATAAAACTTGTTATTTCTGGTACAGATTCTCATGCAATAAAAGATATTATGCATGCCGAAATTGACCATATGAATAAAAGACATAAACAAAAAATTGGTATTTTTAATGAGATGGCAGGTATTGCTCCTACAATGGGTATGATTGGTACAATTCTTGCTCTAGTTATCGTTCTTGGTAACTTAGAAGACACTTCAAAATTAGGGTCTTCAATTGCAGTTGCGTTAATTGCTACACTATATGGTGCTGCTGCTGCAAATCTTGCTTGTGTTCCTATGGCTAAAAAACTTGATGTAAAGAATGAAAGAGAAATTGTCATGAAAGAAATGATTCTTGAAGGTTTACTTGCTGTTCAGGCGGGTGAAAGTTCATTCTTAGTAGGTCAAAGATTGAAAGCCCATGTAAGTGAAGGTTTAAGAGCTAGAATTGAGGGTGGTAAAGGTTCTAGTAAGAAGAAAAATGATAAGCATATTGAGATTGCAACATACATGAATGCAATAGACCAAGAAAAAGCAATGGCATTCCTTGCAGAAGTTAAAAAGAGTCAAGAAACCAAAGATCTTGGTCAAGATGATGCTAAGAATATGTTAGCAGAGTTAATTAACGAAGCTGAAGATAAGATAATTATGAAAGACTTTGCTAATGAGTTTATGAAAAGTAAAACAGCTAAGAAACTTCCTAAAGGTATTAAGAGAAAAAGTGCTAGTAAGAAGAAATCTAAAAGAAAAGCAGCTGTTGCTGATGATGACGAATAAATGTAATTTTCTGTATGGATGTAATTTATTACATCCTTTACAAGTTTAGTTCTAAAAATTTAATTTTAACTTAAAAGGAGAGAAATATGTCAGGTGGAGGTGGCGGTGGAGATGGTGGACCAAATCCACTCCGTTGGTTTATCAGCTATGCTGATATGATTACAAACTTAATGATATTTTTCTTAGTTTTGTATGCTATGTCAAATGTCGAGATGGATAAACTATTAGCTTTATCTGATTCTCTAAAGAAAGCTTTTCATAAGACTGCTGTAGAGTCAACACAAGTTGGAGCAGCTCTTTTATCAGATCCAAGACGTTCAACTAAGACAACAGCTGTTTCTGAAGCTATAGAAGAAGCTGTTAGAGCATTAGGTTTAGAGGCTGGTGTAAGCGTTTCAGCAGATGAGAGAGGAACAATAATAAGTTTAGTTGATTCTTATTTCTTTGATCCTGGTTCAAATGTTCTTAACTCAAGAATAAAACCAACTCTTAAAGAAGTTGCAGAATTTATTATTGAAACAAATGCTAATGTACAAGTTGAAGGACATACAGATGATACACCTGATACAAGCCCTCCTATTATTTCAAATTGGGCTTTATCATCTCTTAGAGCAACAGAGGTTGTAGAGTTTTTTATAGCAAATGGAGTATCAGCAAAACACTTATCTGCTGTTGGTTATGGAGATACAAGACCTTTAGTTCCAAATACAACTTTAGAAAATAAAGCAAGAAATAGAAGAATTGATATTGTCTTAACAAATGCAGTAATAAGTATGAAAAAGACAAAATCTAAAGAACCTACTACAATGGATATTATTGGTGATGAACATGATATCAAGGAAAGAACTAAAATCTTTGAAGCAGAAAGAGAAATGGGTAGAGCTAATGATCTTAATAAGAAAGCTAAAACAGAAGGTAAAGAAGAAGCTAAAGGTGAGAAAGCAGCTCATTAATAATTAGTATTAAATAGAAAAAGAGGCTTTATTAATAAAGCCTCTTTTTTTGTAATAAATTTATTTACAACATTTAACATTCATGTTAACATAAATTTACAAACAAGGTTTTAAGTAAGAGGTAAATAAATTTAATGAGTGTACAAATAGGTCAAATAAAAAATATAGGAGGATTTCTTAAAGAAGTTTTTGCTCAATGGAATAAAGATAAAACAACAAGAATGGCTGCTGCTTTATCTTATTATACAATCTTCTCTATACCACCTTTATTAATAATGGCTATTGCTTTTGCTGGATTCTTTTTTGGACAAGAGGCTGCACAAGGACAAATTGTAAAACAAATTCAAGGTTTAATTGGAAAAGAAGGAGCAGAAACTATTCAAGGTATGATTAATAGTGCTAGACGCCAAGACTCTAGTTTTATTGCAACAATAATAGGTATTGTAACTTTACTTGTAGGTGCGTCAGGAGTTTTTGCACAATTACAAGATTCATTAAATTCAATATGGGGAGTAGAACCTAAGTCAGATAGAAGTTGGACTGATGTTATAAAAGAAAGACTAATGTCATTTACAATGGTTTTTAGTACAGGATTTTTGTTAATGGCTTCTTTAATAATAGATGCAATTCTTTCTGCATTTATGGATTATATTGGAAATTACTTCCATAGTGATTTATCTGCATATTTACTAAGATTTGCTAATATTGGAGTCTCATTTTTAATAATAACTGCTATGTTCGCTTTAATTTATAAAGTTTTACCAGACGTACGTATTTATTGGAAAGATGTGGCTTTAGGTTCAATTGTTACATCAATACTCTTTGCTATTGGTAAATTTGGAATAAGTTTATATCTTGGAAATACAAATGTAGGAGTAGCTTATGGAGCAGCTGGGTCATTAATAGTAATAATGGTATGGATATTTTATGCATCTTTAATATTCTTCTTCGGGGCAGAATTTACTCAAGTATATACGAGAAGATATGGTGAAAGAGTTGATACAATTCATGGTGCTATTATTGTTCAACCTGAAAAACACAAAGTACCTGAAATTAAGGAAATACCTTCCGAAGTCAAAAAACAAGCTAAAAAAAAAGCTAACGTTAAACAAAGAGAATTAATAATTATTCCAATAAAAGGTAGCCAAAAAGATAATATAGGTAAAAATAAAGATAAATTACCTTCAAAAACAAATGCCTTTACAAAACTACTTAGTGTTTTTATAAGAATGTACATTAGTAACGTGAGAAAATCAGAGAGAGCTTAGATTATAAAAATGCTCAAGAATTTTAGTTCTTGAGCATTTTTTTTATTTAAAGTCCTTTTGTCTATAAATTTCAAATGTAACAACTGCTGTTGCAACAGAAACATTTAATGAATTAGATACAGAATTCATCGGAATCTTCACTGTAAAGTCACAATGCTCTTTTACTAATCTAGTTAATCCTTCACCTTCACCACCTACAGTTAAAGCAATTGAACCTTTAAGGTTTGCTTTAGAGTAAATTTCTTTTCCTTCCATATCGACACCAACAATCCAAACATTTGATTTTTTTAATTCTTCAAGTGCTTGAACTAGATTAGGAACCCTACATATTTTCATACGGTCTAAAGCTCCTGCTGAAGATTTTGTTACAATTCCTGTTAGTCCAACAGCTCTATGTTTAGGTAAAATAATTGCATCAACACCAGCAGCATCTGCTGTTCTTATTATTGCTCCTAAATTATGAGGATCTTCAACTTTATCTAAAACTATAAAAAATACTTCTTTTTGTTTTGTTAACTCTATTAAATCATGAAACTCTGTATACTCTTTACCAGCGACTTCTGCAACAACACCTTGATGATTTGTACTTTCACCAACTAAATATGATAATTTTGTTTTAGTAACAATTTTATATGGAATACTTTTTTCTATTGCGTGTTCAACTATTTGATCTGTATCTCTAGTTCCTTCTGCTATCCAAACTTTATTAACAGGTGTTGTTCCTTGTAATGCTTCAATTACAGGGTGTCTACCATATATATAGGTATTTCTTGTTTCATCTTCAATACTATTTTTTTCAACTAATCTAGATTTAGATTTTTCTTGATAGCCTAAATCTTTTATATCAGATTTTCTAGTTCTCTTAAACTTTGATTCTGATTCATCTAAATATCTTTTTGATTCGGATTTATTAGATGTTTTTAAAAATCTATCTGAACTTCTTCTTGGTTTGTTACTTGAATCATCAAATTTATTTCTAGACGAAAATGATTCTTTTTCATCTCTATTATAGCTTCTCTTAGGCTTATCCTCACCAAATCTAGAACTTTTTCTTTCATCTCTATCATAACTTCTTTTAGGTTTATCATCACCAAATCTAGAACTTTTTCTTTCATCTCTATCATAACTTCTTTTAGGTTTATCATCACTAAATCTAGAACTTTTTCTTTCATCTTTATCATAACTTCTTCTAGGTTTATCATCATCAAATCTAGAAGATTTATTTTTTTCTTTTCTATCAAAATAACTAGTGCTTTCAGAGCTTTTAAAATCTTTTCTTGGTGATTTTTTATTATCAGTTGATTTTCTTATGCTACTTTTTTCTGCTGGTTTACTTCTTTCTGAAGTTTTACGTTCTCTTTTCTCTCTCATCTATATACTCTACAAATTTAACACAAATCTTAAATACATTTTGTAAGTCTTCCTCAAACATATATTGAGGTAAATCTTCTTTTAGACAATACCTTAAAGGTATACCATATTTATCAAAAGATAGAAAACTTACAGATTTAAATTTTTCATAAGAAAAAGTACTCGCATCTGTCGTAACTACCTCACTTTTAGCACATTCTAGATTAATATTTTGTTCTTTAGCAATATCTATAATAATTTTTATTACTTCATTATTATGCTTAATATTTTTTTCAGATTCTAAAATATGTAAAATACCACCTGCTACAGAGTCTATGTTTATTATATAAGCCTCTTTCAAAATATCTAAATTTTTATTCAGAAAATATTTAGAACCGCTTAAATTTGCTTCTTTAGCTCCAAAGTTTGCTATTATAATTTGTGTATTATTGGTTCTTTCAATAAAAAAATGATTAGCTAATTCTAAATTTATTGCTACTCCAGACAATCCATTATTAGCACCAAAGGACTTTTCATAAGTTACAAATTTATTTTGTAAATATATAACTAATCCTATTGCTAAAAAAGGCATTAAATAGAGATAATCTATTAAAATATCAGCCCAATGATTAATTTTTATAAGAGTAACTATAAAGAGTAAAAAAAATAGGATTGGAAATATTAAATTAAAAGCACTTAAATAGTCTTTGTATTTAGACTCATATAATTTATTTATATATGGTGAGTCTAGATGTGAAGTAAATATAATAGTATTTTTTATTTCTTTAAAAGGTTTTATAACAGATATTAGATTATGAGACTTAGATTTAGAATATATAAAATCAATTATTTTAATAGCATAAAACTTATCAAAAATAATATAAATAATATATAAAAAGATAAAAAATAAAGTTGACGGTGGATAGTTTATATAAGCTATTATTCCTAATAAGTAAATAATAGAAATTGTGTTAAATTCATGTTGAGATGAACGGCTATTACAAAAAAAGCTTTCTATATCCGTTTTATCCGAGTTATGAGATAAAATGGATTTTATATAACGAGCAATAAGCTTTTCTTCTTTACTACCTGCAATTCTTGAACCTATATTCTGTTCAACATAATATATAAAATCAATTATTCTATTCTTATTTAATTTCATTAATTTACTCCACACTATAAAGTCTAAAGTGCTTTAATTTTCTAGTAAAGGGGAATAAATATTTATAATTAAATTTTTTTATATATTACTTAATTTATCTTTGCGATTTAGTTTATTTTGGTGTAATATTTTTTATAATTCTTTACAAGTTTTGTAATAGGGTAAAAATTAAAATAAGTATTTAAATTAGGGGAGAATATGGCTGTAGAAGAAAATGTAAAGAAAAAAGGTGGGGCAACAGTTAAACTTGCCTTTTTTATTGGTACATTGATTATATTTTTAATTATTTTAGGTATTGGATTTGCTTATATGCAATATACTCTCTTTAAAGTTAAAGCAGAAGGAATTGCAATAGGTTATCAAAAAGCAGCAGCTTCTGCTTATCAAATGGGAAGACCTATTCCTGATAGTATTTTTGAAGAAGGAAATTATAGAGTTGAAGTAAAAACAAGCTTTAATTCTTCAGGACAAGCAAGTGATATTACTATAAATGTAAAAGATTTATATACAAATTATACTCACTACACTTCTTCAAGACCTTTGAGTAATTTACCTGTTCAACAAAACTCTAATAGTATGCCTATACCTCAAAGTAACCCACAAGTTCAGCAAAATTCAGGGCAATAGAGTTTTCTTAAATAATTTAAAATTAAAGATTTGTTAATGAGTTTATAATTTTTATAGACTCATCTTTTGATAATCTTTTTGAGTCGTAAGAACCTTTTGTAGAAAACATAAAAAATTGATTTTTATAAGTAAACCATTCTGTAAAAATTTCATTATCAAGTTTTTGTTTACCACCATCAGGAGTAAATTCTATAGGCTCAATATACATTGTTATATTTCCAAATTTTGATTTAAAATTTATTGAGCCTGAATATCCAAGTCCACCAAAACCACCATTCGCTGAAATTATTGAAAACTCGACTAGATTAGAATTTGTATATTTTATTGAATAATTATCACCGTCACCTATTCCTTTTTCTTTTGATAAATGAATATCTAATGACTTTACTGTAAAACCTTTTGGAATATACTTAGGAATTAATACAGGAGCTTTTTTATTATATGTTTTTAATGATTCTAAGTAATAATTATCAGTACTATTATTTATTGCATAAGAATTTATTGGTAAAGTAAGTACAATTAAGAATACAACACCTAAAAATTGTTTTTTAAACATTAAATTATTCTCCTGTTTTTATACTATTATAATTTTGTAAGGTAAAAAGGATATTCTCTAGAACCATCTTCGCTTATCCAAGAACCTGAGATTGAATTTAAATTTGATATTGTGCCACTAAATGTTCCTGTATGTTTATCAGGGTTATTTACATCAACTTCATAAAATACAAAATTATTATTATCATCAATATCACCTTTAATTTGTATATTTTTTTTATATGCATCATAATATTCAGAACCTATTATTTCTCTACCTGAATAGCCATCATTTTTTATACTTAATGTCATATGAAGATTAATATTGTTATTTATAGCTCCCTTAAAAGATACATTATCAAAATATAAAAGATTTTTTTTATTTTCTTGATTATCTAGATTTTGTGTTGAAGTGTTTTCTTTATAATCAACATATTGAGTATTATTATCTGTTGTTGTATTTGTTGAATTATCAGAAATATTTTCTTGAGGAGAATTACCTTTAATATTACTTTCCTCATATATTTTTTCAAGAAGTCCTTCAATCATTAATTGATTTTGAGGTATTTCATTAAACTCTAATGCTCTTACACTAAATTGTGTACCATTTTTATCAAGTTCAAATTGCATTTTTGCATTAATAGGCTTTTCTAGATAAGTTATTTTTCCAGCAACATCAACAAATTTTAATCCTTTTTCTGAAACACCTGAACTCCAAGAAGAATCACCAAAAAATGAATCTATTGCTTCACCTATAGTTTTATTTGGGTAAGCATTGAGTTTTCCATTTTTTACTGTTTTAACTTCATTAGAATCATCTGTAATTTCTTGAATTACCTCTTTAGCTTGAGTTACTATGTCATTATTTTGTTCTGTTGAAGTATTCTCTTGATTAAGTGTTTGTTGTTGATTTTCTTTATTCTCTTTTTGTTCTTGTATATAAGCAATAGGTGCAAAAACTATCATTTGTAATAAAATAAGAAGAAATACTTTTCCCCAACTAAATTTTACTCTTCCTATAGGTAATTCAGAATTGGCTTTTTTACCACAATAAACCCATGCAATTAAATTAATGAGAGGAACAAAACAAAGAAGTGAAAGTAAAATAGCTTTTCCAAATTTTCCATATCCTGCATAATAATAATGACTAAAGAAAAATGCACTCAAATTAAACTTGTTTGGTTCACGACCACGTACATATTTAATATTATTATTTGTAGAAGAATTATTATTAACAGAAGTTTTTGAGTTTCTAACATTTGATTGATTTGTCCCACAATGTGGGCATATATTTATATTTAACCCTATTTCTTTTTTACACTCAAGACAAGAATCAATGCCCATTTTTGTTTTTTTGAAATTAGCTTGATCTGTTCCACAATGTGGACATACATTTACTGTATCTCCAATTGTGCCTTTACATTCTAGGCATGGTACAAGAGCCATAGTTATTTCTCCTATTCTGTTATTCTAAATTGATTTTTTACTATTTCACTATTACAAAATTGACAAAGATATGTGGGTGATAAGTATTTATATATTACATAAATGCCAAGAACTGTAAGCCAACCACCCCATGTTATAAGAACTAAAAATAAATTAATAGACCAAAGTAAACAGCCCCATCTTTCAGCTGGTGATTCTTTTACTGCTATAACAAGATCATTCTCATTAAAATTTTTACAGTTACAAACAGCTTTTACAGTTTTCATAAATTAACCCTATTTTTGAATGAAATATATTTATGGATATTCTATTTTTCTAAATACATTACTAAACTTAGTGTATGTACCTTCTACAGAAACATTATTTCCAAAGCCACATTCAAATCCATAAGCTGTTTCTGCAACAACAACCTTATTTCCAAAAAAACCAAAAGATATTTTACAATTTGGTAATTCAGGGTTTTCATGATGATATATACCAGCTCCGTTATTTAAGAAAACGTCTCCTGATGCTTTTCCTGCATGATAAGATGGTGGTCCCTTATATCCAACTATCTCAAACTTTATATGATTATTCGCTATTTGTTTAACACTAAGAATACCAGCACTTTTTGTACCCCCTAATGTTTTATAATCACCAAAGCTATATTGACCTGTTAAATTAATAGGTGTGATTTTTTTAGCAATAGCTTGTTCATTTTGAAAAGAATAAATTAATATTAAAGAAAGTAATGGATATAGATATTTTTTTGACAATTTAAACCTCCAAATTATAATATATTTAATTGAATAAACTTAATCTTTTCTTATGGTTATGCAAGATATTTGAGCCTTTCTATTCTTTATTTTTATAGATGTAGACTCACCATGAATATCAGAATATAAACCTATTGTTTCTTGATTTTTTGTTTCAAAATCTATACGCATATTTTTATAATCATTAGGACTAAAAAACTCTATTCCATCTAAAGCGTCAATTCTAAGATTAATATTAGGGTAGATTTTTTCTAATTGACTAAAAGCCATTCCAACTCTTATGCCTTTAATTGTTAAAAATTGTGGGTTACAAGTAATTATCTCTTTGACTATTTTATGTTCATTTCTATAAAGATCTGAAACAGAAATTATTTCTGATGAAAGACCAGACCATTCATCAGAAGCATCTGCACCATTATGTATTTCAGGTTTATAATTTTTTAGAATATTAAAAACATCATAGTATTTCATACCTAATTTAATTTTTCCTATAGATGTATTGGTGATTAATCTACCGACTTTAGAATCTATTTTATTTTTAGCTATAGCTTGTTCATTTTGAAAAGAGCTAATCAATACTAAAGAAAATAAGGAATATAAATATTTTTTCACTAATTTTTCCTTTATTATCTAACAATAAAACTTCCTGTTGTTGTGTATTCATTTCCAAAATTATCTTTTAATTTAAAAGTTAAAGGTATTTCTGTGTTTGGGGTAACTGTTTTATCTAAAACCAACCTAAAACTTCCAGATGTTTCTTTTGGTGCATTTGGTTTTAATGCTTCTATAGATGTTGAATCATCATTAATTTTTGCAAATGAGCTTGTTGTTGATAACGATATTGTTAAAGGATTACTTGATACTCCGCCTGTATTAACAAAAGTAGCAGAAAAAGATATGTCTTCGCCTCTATTTGGAACATTATCACCATTACCATAATTCTCTTTTACATCCAAACTTTGGAATGATATTTTATTATTAACTTCATTAGTTTTTAAAGATGTATTAGTTATAAATTCATTACCAAAAGTATCTTTTAATTTAAAAGTTAGAGGTATTTCTGTGTTTGGAGTAACTGTTTTATCTAAAACTATTCTAAAACTACCAGATGTTTCTTTTGGTGCATTTGGTTTTAATGCTTCTATAGATGTTGAATCATCATTAATTTTTTGCAAATGAGCTTGTTGTTGATAACGATATTGTTAAAGGATTACTTGATACTCCGCCTGTATTGACAAAAGTAGTAGAAAAAGATATATCTTCACCTTTATTTGGTATATTATCACCATTACCATAATTCTCTTTTACATCCAAACTTTGAAATGATATTTTATTATCTATAGGAGAAATTTTGATCATTGAATTTGCTGTTGAATCTAAATCCAAAACATTTTTATATTTAAAAACTAATGGTATTTCAGTATTATCTGGTATAGATTTATCTATGTTTACACGAAACGTTAATTGATCTCTATTTGAAGATGTATTATCAATATTTTCATAAATGAACTTGTTGTGCTTAAGGATACTGTTGAATTTTCTTTACTTATACCATTAATAGAGACATTTAATGTTAAATCTTCACCTTTATTTGATATATTATCACCATTACCATAATTTTCTTTTATTTCTACTTTTGGAGCAAATGTTTGTTCTAAAAACTTACTATCACAGGAGTTTAATAAAATAAACCCTATAAAAATTAAACTAAATTTGTTATTATTTTTTTTCATAAATTTTTCCTTTGTTATCTAACAATAAAACTTCCTGTTGTTGTATATTCATTGCCAAAAGTATCTTTTAATTTAAAAGTTAGAGGTATTTCTGTGTTTGGAGTAACTGTTTTATCTAAAACTATTCTAAAACTACCAGATGTTTCTTTTGGTGCATTTGGTTTTAATGCTTCTATAGATGTTGAGTCATCAATAATTTTTGCAAATGAGCTTGTTGTTGACATATTTATATTTAGATAATTACTTGATACACCACCTGTATTAACAAAAGTTGCATAAATATCTAGATCTTCACCTCTATTTGGAACATTATCACTATTACCATAATTTTCTTTTATCTCTAAACTCTGAAACGAAATAACGGGAGGTTTATATTCTTGTGAAGGAGTCGGTATTATTGATACAACAGGGCTAGGATTAGGTAGTGTAGCAACAGCTGTTGGAGTTACCAATATAGTTGAAATAGGAGAAGGTATTGGAGTTTGTATAACTGTTGAAGTTGGTGTCACACTTGGTACTACAGGAACTTGTGTTGGAATAGATGTTGGGGTTGGAGTTGTTTGAGGAGCAGGAGAACTTGTTGTTGATGTACTAACAACGCCACCATTTTCACAACCTTTTTTTATTCTTATTGAAGTTTGAGCATTTGCTGTACCACCATTCCCATCAGAAACTAAAACAGAAATAACTGCAATACCCTCACTACTTTGAAAATCACAATCACCATTTGACTTAAGAGGACTCCAATTTACAGTTTCTCCTGTATTAGTACTTAATGTTCCTTTTGTTGAACTCCATTTATATTCCAAAGTATCTTTTTTATCACGATCTGAAGCAACAACTGTAAATATAATTTTTTCATCTTTATTATTAATTTCTTTAGGATTATGATCAAATGAATTAATAACAGGCTTATTATTTGATGCTGTAGTTAAATCTTTTAAAGTATCACAAGCATTTAAACCTATTGATGCTATACCAATAAAACTTGTAAGTATTTTTTTCATTGTTTATCTCCTTTAGAGTAAAATAAGTAACTTTTTAAATTTCTGTTTTAACTGAAAAATTTATTATTTCTCATTGTAAAACTAATTTTATTGTGATTTTTAATATTTCACGCCTTTTCACATATACACATAAAAAAATAGCGTTGTAATATCATTAGATTTTAGAGATATTCTTAAAATCAAAATATAATTTAGTTGTAGCTGGTTTCATATAGAGGAAAAAGTAAAATACCTAGTAACTTAGATAATGAAGTGATATTCGAAAAAGCATTTACTAATAAAATAGTTTTTTAATAAATTTGTCAAAGATATAATAGGAATTGATGCATAATTTGACAAAATCGAAACATAGAAGAAATTTGATAATAAATTTGGCTTTATTGACATTAAGTTTGATATACTTGCTGATAGTATTGATAATAGAGTAATAGTAGAAATACAAAAGATTGAATATGATTATAACTTTAATAGATTCTTAAATTATTTCTTGCTGTCCAAAATCTTGTGATACTTATCTAAAAAAAACTTTTATATCATCAAAAGAACTAATATCAAATATATTATCAATTATTTTTTGAAAAATATCTATATTATTATTTTCATTTATATTTTTAAGTATATTTTCTGGTAAATTACCAAATTTTTTTGTTACCAAAGTTATTACAAGTTCTTTTTTGGTTCTAAAAATACCAATCTGTTCACCTTTTTCAATACCTATTTGCTCTCCTTTTACAATGCCAATTTGTTCACCTTCAAGTTTTGCGTTATGTAGTTTGGTCGCTTCATCATGTCTTGATTTTTCTTTAATCTCAAGTAATTCTCTTATATCATCATCTCTTGATGCTTTTAACATTTCACCTAAAGCCATTACTATACCCTCCTCTTCTTTTAATTTATTTGGAATATTATCTATATCATAAACATAATTCTCACCATATTTTAAAGCATAAAGCCAAAGCTCAAATCTTGTTTTTAAATTATTTACTGATTTTTCAATAAATTTTGGTAATTCTATAAAATGTATTTCTTTTATATCTGTTAACTCATTCTTTGATTTGATATTTAAGTATCTATAGATATTGTGTATATCTGATTCATTTTCTAATAATGTAAAATCTAATATTGAAATACTTATTGTTTTTGATAATTTATCATAAGGTTCACCTGATTTTAATTGATTTGTATAAAGTTTATCAAGATAATAGTTTATTCTCTTAATATAATCATTTTTAGACTCTACTTGCATTTCTATATTATAGATTTTATTATTACCATCTATTACTTTTACATCAAGGGTTGTAAGCTTATCATTCAAGTACTCTTTTATGTTTATTGTGTTTAAAAATGTAAGGCTTACTATTTTATATTGATTTTCTAGACCTAATATTGCATTAAGGAATGATATTAATATTTTTTCATTTTTTTGATAACCAAAAACAATCTTAAAGATAATATCATTTCTAAGATTTATAAGTTCATCAATAT
This sequence comes from Candidatus Sericytochromatia bacterium, assembly GCA_046328075.1. GTDB lineage: Bacteria > Cyanobacteriota > Sericytochromatia > UBA7694 > JACMQJ01 > JAXLXG01. Next base: position 49,686 of record JAXLXG010000025.1, on the reverse strand, counting down.
TCAAGTAATTTCCTCTTATTATCTTTCATTATTTCTTAATTAAGAATATTATAACTATAATTATATCATCACAGATTTTTTGACAGAAGGAAACTTTTAACTTATAAATTAAAAAATAAATGAATCTAAAGTGATGTTACAATACTAATAAATATAATCATTAGGTTTTATATAATTGAATATAAATAAAAAAATTAAAGAAATAGAATATAATATAAAAAAAGGTTATTATCAATCTTCTTTTCAATCTATTTCTATAGTTTTTGAGTATATCTTAAAAGAACTATATAAAGAAGCAATTTCAAATCTAAATCAAGATAAAAAGATAAGAATTATCGAAGCTGAAAAAATTATTGGAGCAGGAAGACCTGTAGCACATTTTGGATTAGGTCAGTTATTAGGTTTTTATAAAAAAACAGGTTTGCTAGAGTTATTAAAAAATGATGTAAAGTTACCTATTAAAATGTTTAAAATAGAGAGTTTAGAGCCTATCATTGATATTAGAAATGATATAGTTCATAGAGCTTTTGAACCTGATAAAAAAAGTACGAATTATGCTTATAATCAGCTTTTATGCTTGATAAATGAAAGTATGTTAATAAAAAATACAAATAAAACAAATGTATTAATACCAATATTTACAGTTATTACTTCTTTATTAATATTATCTTATACTTTTTATAAAAACTATTATAATAATCTAAAAATAGATGAAAATAAATTAAATACTGTAATAAAAGGTGAAAATTTAAATAAAAATATAGATAAAGGCAAAATAGTTACAAATAATGTTAATAAAAAAGTAAGTAATGTTGATATTAAAGATAAGATGTTAAATAATAGTTCTCATAAAACTATTCCAGTTAGTAATATCAATTTTTCAAAAGTAAATACTAACTCTAATAAAAAGATAGATAAATTAAAGGATAAAATAATTACAAGTAATAAGAGCAATACTACTAAAGGTTATAATTCTGTTACTTATATTAATAAAAATAGCTATCTCAAAAAAAATAATCTAACAAAAGAACAAAATATGAATAATTTACCACAAAAATTAATATATATAGACTTAAAAGAACAAAATAAAGCTATAAATATTAAAGAAACATCAAACATTGATTTATCAAATAATAAAAATATTGATATAAATAAGGATAAAATTTATATTTCCAAAAAATCAAATGACCTTAAAACAATAAACGATAATTATGAATCAAAAAAAATAAATAAAGCTAACAAAGAATTACCTATAATTCAAAAAATAGAGCAAAAAAATAATTTACCTCGATTAGCTGTATTATATTTTGATAACAATAGTGATGATAAAAAATTAGACTTATTAAGTAAAGGTTTATCCCAAATGATAATAACTGATCTTAAAAAAGTAAAAAATATAAATATAATTGAGAGAGAACAACTAAATAAAGTTTTATCAGAGCTAAATATACAAAATTCTGATAAATTTGATAATGAAACCACACAAAAGATTGGAAAGCTTTTAGGAGTTCAATACTTATTATTTGGAAGCTTCTTTGAGTTATTTAATACATTTAGAATAGACGCAAAAATAGTTAAAGTTGAAACAGGGGAAATTATTAATTCAGAGGGATTAAATGGAAATAAAGAAAGTTTCTCTAAAATGCAAAAAGAACTTGTTGTGAAAATTGTTGAAAACTTAAACCTTGAAGAACCTACTATTAATAAACAACAAATTCCTTGGCAAGATGTACTTGAATATTCTGAGGCTCTTGAGCTATATGATAAAGGACATAAAACTGAAGCTAAAAATAAGTTTAAAGATATTTTAAAAAATAATCCTTCTTTTACACAAATAAATGAGTTAATCTCTAAGTTTTAGAGTGATTTTTTAGCATCTTTTACCAAAGAAATTAATTCTATTATTTCATTTTGTAAGTCTTTTCCTATAATCGGTAAACCTGTAGCATATTGATTAGAAAAAATCTTATCAAAATCTTTTTTTGAGTTTTCATTATTTACTTTTTTTATATATTCTTCTGCTAAATCCTTTTCACCAGTAAAAGCAATTCTAAACGCAACATTAGAATAATATTCATCAAATACTTTAGTATCTGATGGTCTACATATAGTGTAAGGCATTATTACATTATCATAAAATGATTTTATACTTTTTTCTAAAATATTTTTATCATGTGTTGTGTTTACTAATTTTTCAATAAAATCATCTTTCTTATAGGCTAATTCTTCTATAGAATTACATTTATTTTTATTATTATATATTTTTGATATATTATTTATCTTATCATTATATTCTTTAATATAAGACCTTGCTTTTTCAATTTCTGCTATTCTATCTTTTATTTGTTGATATGATGTTTTTACTATATTATTTGAAAAAACATCATTAGGATATTTTAATGATAAATATTCATATATTTCAAGAGAATTTGCTACTAATAAGGGATTACTTCTAATAAAATTTGATTCTATCAAACCTAAAGTACTAGATTCCCAATTTATTTTAAGATACCCCATATTTAAAATGGGTCTTAATTTATTTTTTATTATAATGTTAAGTAACTTTATTCTCTTTAAGTAACCTTCTTTTGTAAAAAAGCCATCTGTTTGTGCTAATTCTGATAGTTTCATAGCAATCTTAGTATTAATATCAGGGTCATTAATATTTATTTCATCTAAAAATGCTCTCATATCATTATTATTAATAGTATCTTTTTTATCTATTATAATATTAAGCCTTTGCATAGCATTTTTTGCTAATTTGTAATTAGGATCTGATTCTAATGATTCTCTAAAATATTTACTAGCTTTTTCTTGTTCCCCACTATCTTGAGCATCCAAACCTTTAGAATATTTCTCTATTGCTTCAAAGGATTTTGTTGTATATTCTCTAAGTTCTTTTTTCTCTTCTCTTTTAAGCTTAATATTTAATGAGTTTGCTATATTTTCAACTAAATCTTTTTGTATATCAAAAAACTCTGATTTTAGACCTTCTGATTTCTCTGACATAACTATTTCACCAGAATTTACATTTATAAGTCTTGCATCAATTCTAAATGTATCATTCAATAATATATAGCTACCTGTTAAAATATACTCTGCATGTAATCCTTGACCAATTTTTTGTGCTGTTGTTGGATCAAAGTACGGGTTTTTACCTATATTTATTTCTCTAAGTACATTTTCTAGTTTTTCTCTTTCAACAATTTTCAAAGATTTAATTTTGGATAAATCAGTTATAAGCATATCAGCTATCCCCTTTTTTAGAGAATTAAACTCTTTAATATCAGAAGTATTATCAAAATATGAAATAGCTATTACTTTTTGATTTTCGAGTACATTTGCTTTAGCTTGATTAAAATGCTGTATAGGTAAAAATATAGAAATATCAAATGATAATAACGATATTAAAACTAATGCTGTTAATGTTTTTTTATTCACTTTTATTATTCAAACCTATTAACTATAAAGAAGTAATTTTCAACAAATAAGTTCTTTATTATACATTACTAATTTCAGAATTTATGTTTAAAAAACCATTTAAATTATTTGGTAAAAAAACTTTATTACTAGGATTTTCAGAAATAGTTTCTAAACCATTTAAAAATTTCTGTGCTATTAATATTTGACTTGCTATTTTTAAATCAGTTGTTTCTTTAAGTTTTGATAAATACATTGATTCAGATTCAGCTAAAAGCTCTAATGATTTTGCTTTTGCTTCAGCTTTTATTAAAATAGCTTTTGCTTCACTTTCCGCTCTTTTTATTATTGAAAAAGATTCTCCTTCAGCTTCAGAAACTTTAGCTCTTCTTTTTCTTTCAGCATCCATTTCTTGCATCATTGCTTGAGCTGTATCACTTGAATAGGTTAATTCTTGAATTTCTATCCTTGTAAATACAATCCCCCATTTACTAGCTGTTGTTGATAATTGAGAACTTATTTTTTGATTTAAAGAGTTTCTTTCTGAAAGTAATTGATCCAAACTTATCATACCTACATTTGCTCTTAAAGTGTTAAGTGCTATATCCGCTATAGAGCTTGGAAGTATATCAACACTATATACTGCTTTAATAGGATCTACTATTCTCCAATAAATAGAAGCATTTGCCTGAATAGTTACATTATCTTTTGTTTGACATTGTCTTGGTGGAGTATCTGTTTTTTGTTCAGATAATTCAATCATATAACCATTTTTATTTGCTTGACCTTCCCATGTACTTAAATCTTTTATTGAGTCTAATATAGGTACTTTAAAATTTAAACCTTCTTTTTGTATTGAAGAAAATTTACCAAATCTTTCTATTATTACACAATGATTTTGAGGTATTGTATAAAATAATGACATTTTTATCTCCTTTATTTATTACTATTTTTCCTTTGTTTTTATTTCTATGTCTTTATTATTTTGAATTATATAGGTTGATATTTCAAATATCTTAAAATTCACTTAATTACACATATTCACACTCTATTTAGAAGATATTTAAATTTTCGTCCAGATTATTAAAAATATCTTCAATACTAAGTTTAGGTAAAATAAAGTCTTTATAGCTAATTGTTGTATCAAATAAATTGATAATATTATTATTATTGTTTATTTCATCTATTATTTTAAAAGATTCATTTTTAATATTATTATATGTTTCTAATGCTTTATCATAATAGTGTTTGTTATTTGTTATTTTGTATAAATTTATATTTGTTTGATATATTTCTGTATTGTAATTACCAATCTCAAAATACTTTAAGGCATCTGTAAAGTAAGTAATAGAATTATCGAACATTCTTTTTTTTATTAAAAATTTACCAATATTAAATAAGCAAACACCATGAGGACCAGGATCTTTAACTAATAAGGTCTTTATTTCATTAATAAAATTATATATATCATTGCATTCATTAATATTTGAGATTTTTGGTAAAAGATAACTCAAATTTCTATATATGTAAGCTTTATTGCCAGATTCATCAATATCTAAATCTTTTTCTTTAATATTATATTCATGAATTAATTTTTTACTCCTAATAAACAAATCACTTATGTTTGTTAAGCTATTACTTTTGTTGTATATTAAACACTCAATAAAAATTAAATCAGATTCATCTCTTATGCTTTCGTTCTTATTAATAGTTTCATTTAATGACTTTTTCAGATTAAAATATTTATAAGCATTTTTTATATCACCTTTTTTTAGGTATGCTCTTGCTCTATTTCCAAAACATCTTGCTTTCTGATTATCATCTGCATAAATAAGAGCTATATTATTTAGTTTTAATGATATATCTGGTAAATGGCAGTCATTTGTACATGATGAAAGTAAATTATATAGTATTGGTATATATTTACTTTTTGAATCTATGGGTAATATTTTTAAAGAATTTTCAAAGCATTTATAATATTCTCCGTTATAATAAAAAGAAGTAGCTTTTTCTATTAAAAACTCATAGATTTGCTCTTTTTTTAGACTATCATCAGATATAAGTTTTAATAAACTATCTACTTTATAAAATTCTTTTTGTTGTCGTAAATGAAATAGAATAGAAATAATCATAGTTTTAGGAATATTGTCTATATTTTCATTTAACCAATCAAACATAAATAACATTACATACTTCCACTTATAAGCTATTAAATTTTCTTTATTAATAAATTCATCTAAGTCTTCTTTTGATAAAGAAATTAAGTAACCTGATATTAAAAAATCTCTAAAAATCTTATTATTAAATATTAAAGTTCCAAAATTATGTTCATCTATTTTAATTAATTTATTTTTTCGTAAAATACTTTCTATAGCAGGGTTTATATTATACTTTTTTAATTCATCAAGTCTTATATTTTTTGTAATAGAATAAAATGCTATTTTTTGTAAATTTTTTCTTAAGTCATATAAATTTAGATTTTCATCTAAAATAGAGTTTATAAGTATATTTATTACTTTCTCTATATAATTATAGTATAATGCTCCTCTATTTTTTACTTTATCTTTTATTTCATTATAGATAGTTTGCTCTAAAGGTGTTTTTATCCATAATTTTTCAACATTATTAATTGCTTGTATATAATATCTTTTATAATTACTTAAAAAACTCTTATTTAATATACTTTTATATTCCTGAGAAGTATCTTCTGATGATAAAATAATAATATCTTCATTAGTTTCATTTAAATCAAATATAAATTCCATAAAAACTTTTTTTACTTTGATATAATCTATTTTTTCAAGACCATCTAAATAAAAAAAGAACTTCTTATTATCTCTATTCTTTTTGAAATCTTTAATATCATTATTTAATTGTGATATATCATAATTATTTGTATACTTACTTAAGTTTATAAATTTAGAATTATACCCTTTTTGTAAAGCTATATTACATAATTTTAAACCTATAATACTTTTACCACTACCACTTTCACCTATAATTATAGAATTATTTAATTTTTTCAAATTATCTAATGATAAATCATTATTTAAAATAATAGTGTTTTCATTAAAATCCTCTTTGAGATTTAATATAATAAAATCATTATTTATAATATCTATTATTTTTATATCTTGTTGGATTGTTATCTCAGATTCTTCAATAATATTTTGAATATTTATTGGTGGTAATGAATATGAGGATATATCAAAATTACAATATTTTACAAAATTTGTTAGTAAATCAAAATCAAGAGTAAGTAATTCTTCAAGTTTTATATATTCATCTATAGTAAATATATTTTTATTTTTATCAATATTAATTTTTTTTGATGACAAAAAATATTCTATACTATGTTTTATTTCATCAATAACATAACAATAAGTTGGCTTTTCCTTTATATTTAGTAAAATATTTAATTTATTCTGATTATTCATAATATCAGATTTTAAATCATCAAAATTTTTTTTATCTTTAATTAAATTACATAATTCTGATAAATAAATAAAATCTACAATGAATTTATTTTTTAAGCAATCATTAAAAGCTATTCTTATTGAATCTCTTATCAATGTTCTATCAAATCTTAAATTGTTGTCTGATACTAATTCAGACCATAAACGTTGTGTTTCTACAGGACCAGGGTTTCTACCTTTTATTTTTTTGAAAATAGACACAGATAAAACAACATATATACCTTTCTCTGTTAGAATTGTATTACTTACTTTTGGTGTATCTGTATAATCAAATTTATCTGTTATCGTATAAATAATAGGTTGACTCATCAATTTCATCCATTACAAATAGTATATATAATTTATAAATATATAATGATTTTATTTTCTACACTATAATTTCACCTAATTTCACATATTCACTTATTATAGATATTTTAACATAAATTTAACTATATGTAGTGTTTACTCCATAGTCATACAAGTAATATTTTTTCTATCTTATCTTTGAATATGGATAAACAAGAATTTTTAAAAATAATTTCCTATAAGTTACGTTTTATACGTGCTTCTAAGGGTTATTCTCAAGATAAACTTGCTTTAGAATCAAATATTGATAGAACACATATTTCAAGAATTGAAAGAGGACAAGCTAATCCTACAGCATTTCAATTAATAAAAATTGCTTTAGTTTTAAATATTGAAGCTGGAGAATTATTTCCATCTATAAATGATATACAAAAACCTTATAATACAGATTTAAATTAATTATTTTTATTTACATAGCCATTGCTACTAAATTAATAAAGGTGTTAGAATACAGTCGTAATTTTAAACTACGGTAATAAATTATGACTGTATTAACTGTGAAGAATCCTACTAGTAATCAAGTAATATATGAATTCGAAAGTATTGATAAAAACTCAATTAACAATATATTTCAAAAAGCTAGAGATGTTTCAGAAATAATAAGAGATTTACCTATATATAAAAGAGTTGAAGAAATTTCTAAAATTCAAGAATATATAGTTGAAAATAAAGAAAGAATTATTTCAAAAATAGTTCAAGAAACAGGAAAAGCAAAAACTGATGCTTTAACATCTGAAATACTACCAACTTTAGATGTTATTGATTATTATAGAAAAAATGCAACAAAAATCCTTTCAGATAAAGTTGTTCATACTCCATTACTCTTAATGGGGAAAAAATCAAAAATTTATTATGAGCCACTTGGTGTTATTCTTGTAATCTCGCCTTGGAATTATCCATTTTATCAAGCTGTTGTACCTTTTGTGTCTGCTTTTTTATCAGGTAATTCAGTTATTTATAAACCTTCTGAATTAACTCCATTAAAAGGTTTACTAGAAGAAATGTTTGAAAAAACAAATTTTATAAAAAACTCATTTCAAATTGTTTATGGAGATAAGGAAACAGGTAAACAATTAATTGAAAATAAACCAGATAAAGTGTTTTTTACAGGTAGTGTTGAAGCAGGTAAAAAAATTATGGAACAAGCCTCAAAACATTTAATACCTGTAGAACTTGAGCTTGGTGGTAAAGATTCTATGATTGTTTTTGATGATGTAGACTTAGAAAGAACAGTAAATGGAGCTATTTGGGGAGCTTTAACAAATTCTGGGCAATCTTGTACTTCAGTTGAAAAATTATTTGTTCATGAAGAAATTTATCCAAGATTTATAAAAAAATTAGAGGAAAAAGTTCTTAATTTAACAAATACTCAAAATAAAAAAGATAATGGTGATACTGATATTGGTTTTATGACTGCTGAGTTTCAAATAAAAAAAATAGAGCTTCAAATAGAAGATGCAGTTGAAAAAGGTGCAAAATTAATTTGTGGTGGTAAAAGAGAAAATGACTCTATGTATTTTCCTCCAACAATAATTACTAATATAAATGAAACAATGGATATTTATAATCAAGAAACGTTTGGTCCATTAATACCTGTAATAAAATTTAGTGATGAAAAAGAAGTTATAAAGCTATCAAATAATACTGAATTTGGTTTAAGTGCTAGTGTTTGGTCAAAAGACTTAGAAAGAGCTGATAGAGTAGCTAGAAAATTAAAAGTAGGTAATGTGTCTATTAATAATGTAATGATAACAGAAGGTAATCCAGCTTTACCATTTGGTGGTATTAAATCAAGTGGGTTTGGTAGGTATAAAGGAGAAGAAGGCTTAATATCATTCTCTAATACTAAATCTATAGTTATTGATACTCAAAGCTCAAAAATAGAAGCAAATTGGTATCCATATACATCTGATAAATATAATATGTTTGTAAAATTGATCGACTCATTATTTTCAAAAAAATCATCTTTAGTTAAAACAGCTATAAATGGTTTAAAACTTGAAAAAATATCATCTAAACGGAAAATATAATTATGAATAATAATATTTATGACTTTATTATAATTGGCTCTGGTGCTTCAGGTGGAGTTTTAGCACATAATCTTAATAAATCTGGTGCAAAAGTTTTATTAGTTGAAGCAGGAAAATTTTTTAGAAAAGACACATTTCCAAGAACTGAAGCAGATTACACTTCACAACTTTTTTGGGGTGGTGGTATTGAGTTTGATGTAAGTGGAAAGATGGCTTATCTAAGAGCAAAATGTGTTGGTGGAACGACTATCGTTAATCAATGTTTATTAGATAGATTTGATGATATTGCATTTTCAGAATGGGAATTAATCTCTGGAATAAAATTCTTTAATGAAAATTCTATGTCACCATTTTATGAAAATATTGAAAAAAACTTAAGTCTTCAAGAAATTAAAGAAAAAAATTTTAATAGTAATACAAAAATTTTTATTGAAGGTTGTACAAAAAACAATTATGGTTGGTCACCATTAAGGAGAGGTCAATCTGATTGTAAACTTGATGAAGGTAATGATTGTATAGGATGTCTTGGAGGTTGTCATAGAGATTCTAAACAAAGCACTTTAGTTGGATTTATTCAAAAAGCTGAAAAAGAGGGTCTTGAAATTGTATCTGAGTTTTTAGCTGAAAAAATAGAACATTTTAAAGATAGTGTAAAAATTCATGGAGTAAAAAATAATGAAAAAGTTACTCTTGAATCTAAAAAAGTAATTTTAGCTGGTGGTGCTTTTGGTACTACAAAACTGATGTTAAACTCTGGGTTTAAAGAAAAATTACCATCACTTGGATTAAACTTCTCCTCTCATCCTCAATTTATGACTTTTGGTGTTTTTGATGATATTATTGATGCACATAAAGGAGCCTTTCAGGGTGTAAAATCTAAAGATCCAAATTTTAGAAAACAAGGTTTTAAGCTTGAAAATGTTTTTGCTCCTCCAATATCAGTTGCAATGTTATTTCCAAAAGTTGGAATAGAACATCAAAAATTTATGAAAAATTATCGTAAATTGGCTTGTATAGAAGTTGCTATAAGAGATGAAGCAACAGGTGAAATGAATATTGATAAAAATGGAAGATTAATTGTAAAAAAATCTCTTACATCACAAGATAAAAAAAGACGTGATAAAGGTCTTGAGGCTGTTCATAATGTATTTACATCAATGGGAGCTAAAGAAATTATAGAATCTCCTTTTTATTTTGGTTTACATCTAATGGGTGGTTGTGTAATTGGTACTAATCCAGATAAATCTGTTGTAAATGAAAATTTCCAAGTACATGGACATGAAAATATTTACATTTCAGATTCAAGCATTTTTCCTTCTGCACCAGGGATAAATCCTGCATTAACTATAATGACGTTATCAGAAAAATTAAGTAAAAATTTGGTTGTATAAAATTATGGAAAAATCAAAGTTATTAACAGAAAAAGAAATAAAAAGTCTTGAAAGACTTGGGGATATTATAGTTCCTAATAGTGAAGATTTTCCTTCATTTAGTCAATTAGGTTGTATAGAGCATATTGATGATATAGTCAGTTATGCACCTGTTGAAGACATAAAAGATTTAAAAATGCTTTTAAATAGCTTATCTATTATGCCTGATTTAGTCTTAAAAAAATTAGTTTCAGCAATGCAAGACAATACAATTTTCCCTGAATTTATATCTATTAATTTTAGGTTACTTGATACAGCAATAAGAGGAATTATTTTTACTTTATATTACTCGGGAAAAGTTGGTAAAAGCTATAATGGTAAAAATCCACTTGAAATAATTGATTATAGTATAAATAGATTTTAAAGATTCCTATCATATTTTCACTCCAGAATTTTTATTCATGATGAAAATCCTTTAAAATTATTGTTTTATTAATTATTTTATTTTGTATATAATTTAAAATTTAGAAGAATTGGTTTTACTTATTATCTTTATATCAATTATATTGTTAGTTTATACCTATTCAAACCTTATTTTGATAATTATAATTAAGTTTATCTTTTAATATTTTTTGAGGTAAATTATGGAAAATAATAATGATAAAAAATTACAAAGTATAGTAACTTTTGCTTTAGCAGGGTATGGTACATATAAGTTGCTTAAGACAATATCAAGACCCTCAAAAAAAGAAAAGTTAAAAGGTAGTTCTGTTATAATCACAGGTGCATCTGCTGGTATTGGTAAAGCTTATGCATTCGCATTTGCTGAACAAGGTTGTGACCTAATTTTAGCAGCTCGTTCAAAAGAAAAAATTGATTCTTTAGCAGAAGAAATAAGACAAAAATATAATGTAAAAGTGTTATCAGTTCCAACTGATGTTTCAGATGAAGAACAAGCAAAGAACCTTATAAACATAGCATTAGAACAATTTGATCATATTGATATTTTAATAAATAATGCTGGTATAGGTAGTTATGGATATATTCATGAAACAAGTATTTCTGATATGAAAAAAATTATGGATGTAAATTTTTGGGGAATGGTGCATTGTACACACTCTATTTTACCTTCAATGATAAGACGTAGAAAAGGTCGTATTGTTAATGTTTCAAGTGTAGTTGGTAAAATTGCATTGCCTACTATGGGAGCTTATAGTGCTACAAAATTTGCAATGGAAGGCTTTAGTGATAGTCTTAGAGTTGAAATGAAAAAATATGGTATAGGTGTTACTGTAATTTGTCCAACAAGCACCAAAACAGATTTTGTTGGTAATGCTTTTGATGGCAATAAATTAAAAGATGATATTTTTGGAATGTCCTCTGAAAGAGTAGCCAAAGAAACAATAAATGCTATATTAGATAATAAGAGAGAACATATATTAGGAATAGGTGAGAATATTGGTGTTACAATTAATAGTAATTTCCCTAATCTTATAGATAATGTTTTAACATTAGCACCAAAATTTATTTTAAAAGAGTAATAAAATATGAAAGATATAGAAAAACTTAGAGAACGTAAAAAAGCTACTTTACAAGGTGGTGGCGAACAAGCAATAAAAAAGCAACATCAAAAAGGGAAATTAACAGCAAGAGAAAGACTTGAAATTTTACTTGATAAAGATTCTTTTGTTGAATTTGATCGTTTTATGGTTCATCGTTGTTCTAATTTTGGAATGGACGATAAAAAAACTCTTGGTGATGGTGTTGTAACTGGTTGGGGAAAAATAGATGGAAGGCAAGTTTATGTTTTTGCTCAAGATTTTACAGTTTTTGGTGGTTCTTTAGGTGAAGCATTTGCTGAAAAAATTTGTAAAATAATGGATTTAGCTTTAAGAAATGGAAAACCTGTAATTGGTCTAAATGACTCTGGTGGAGCTAGAATACAAGAAGGAGTTGTTTCTTTAGCAGGTTATGCTGAAATATTTTATAGAAATGTTCAATCCTCTGGTGTAATTCCTCAAATATCTGCAATACTAGGACCTTGTGCTGGTGGTGCTGTTTATTCTCCTGCAATTACAGATTTTATTTTCATGGTAGAAAAAACAAGTCATATGTTTATTACAGGCCCCGATGTTGTAAAAGCTGTTACAGGTGAAGAAATATCTTTTGATGAGCTAGGAGGAGCTGATACCCATGCTTCTATAAGTGGAGTTACTCATTTTAAATACCCTTCAGAAGAAGAATGTTTACAACAAATAAGATACCTTATGAGTTTTTTACCTTCTAATAATCTTGATGATCCACCTAATTTTGAAACAAATGATCCTATAGATAGAGATGTAAGTATACTTAACGACTTAGTTCCTGAAAACCCTAATAGACCTTATGATATGCTTGATATTATTAGTGAAGTATCAGATAATAATGAATTTTTTGAAGTTCATGAATCATATGCCAAAAATATGATTGTTGGTTTTGCTCGTCTTAATGGTCAATCTGTAGGAATTGTTGCAAATCAACCAAAAGAATTAGCAGGAACATTAGATATTAATGCTTCAATTAAGGGAGCAAGATTTGTAAGATTTTGTGATGCTTTTAATATTCCTCTTGTAACATTTGTAGATGTTCCAGGTTTTTTACCAGGTAAATCTCAAGAACATGGAGGAATTATTACTCATGGTGCAAAACTTCTATATGCTTATGCTGAAGCAACAGTACCTAAAATTACAATTATAACTCGTAAAGCTTATGGTGGAGCTTATGATGTTATGTGTAGTAAACATATTAGAGCAGATATAAATTATTCTTGGCCTAGTGCTGAAATCGCTGTTATGGGTACACAAGGAGCTGTAAGTATTATCTTTAGAAAAGAGTTAATTAATGATATTAGCCAAAAAGATAAATTAGTTGAAGAATATAAAGAAAAATTTGCAAATCCTTATATAGCAGCAGAAAGAGGATATGTTGATGATGTTATAGAGCCTTCAGAAACAAGAAAAAGATTAATAGAAGCATTAGAAATGACAAAAACAAAAAGAGTTGAAAGACCAAAAAGAAAGCATGGAAATATACCATTATAAAAGTGAAACAGAAATTACTTCAAATATCACTTTTATTATTTTTTTCAATACTAATTAGTATTACTATTGCTAGTTTTAATTCTACTTTTGCAAATTTTGTATGGAAAACCTTTTATCCATTTAAAGGACTTCAGGCTTATCATACATTATTTTATAGTTATCCATTAATTATTGGTTTATTATTAACATTTTTTGATCCTAAAAAATATGGTTTATTACCAGAAAAAACTTTTGAATACTGGAAAATATGTTTAATGTGGTTTTTGATTATAATAATACCAATTTTGACATATTTAAAAAATGTTGATTCAACACCTTTTCATGGTATGTCTTGGCAAGTTTATATTTTAGCTCCAATAGGTGAAGAATTAATATTTAGAGGAGCTTTATATACATGGGTTTATGAGGCTATATCAGATATTATTGAAGGTAATAATAAAGAGAATAATCTTTTAGAAAGGATTAGAAAAACTAGAAACCCAATATTAAAAAGAGGTGGGATTAGGAAAAAAATTATTGATTTAAAAAATATAAAAGATATTCTAAAAGATGAGAAAGAAGAAGAATTTAATGATAATAAATTTTTATACGTCACGTTAACTATAATAATTAGTTCTCTAGCTTTTGGTTTTTGGCATATCCCAAATATATTTGTTAATCCATCTTATACATTATCTCAAATAAGTTATACAATGACTTTAGGCTTAATCTTTGGATATTTAAGATTTAAAACAAAAAGTATTTATATTTGTGTATTTATTCACTGTATAATTAATTTTTTAGCAACTATTTCTTAAAATAGTTAGTTTATTACAACATAAGAATTACTATAATATGATTATTAAAGAGGTAAATATTTAAAAAATTGAAATTAGTAAATGATAAATTTATATTACCTAAAAACTATACCTACTTTAATAATTACTTAGATAAATATTTTGTAGTAGTAAACAAAAATATTCTTAATATCTATAATAAAAATAGTGAAAGAATATTTACAACTGTTTTTAAGGACTTTATTACTTCATGTTTTAATCATAAAGGAACAGAGTTAGCAATTATTCAAAATGGAGCATTAATTTTAATATCATTAGAGAATTTAAGTGTTACTTACACTTTAAAAGATAAAAATTTTGAGCTAAGAACAAAGAAAGAATTAGAAAATGTAATTTATATAAATAATCATAATGATGAATACATAATAGAAGAAGATGAAGTTATACATAAAATAGAATTTACTAATGATGATACAAAAATAGTTATTTTAAAAAACACAGCATTAATTTTATAGACAAAACTATGAAAATTTCTAATAAAGTTACATATTTTGTTGATTTTATAATTAATTCAACTGATAACAAGTGTATTCTTTTAGAGAAATATATTACTGACACACATATAATAGATTTATCTACCTTAAGAGTAATAGATGATTTAAGTTATGTATTTTATAAAAAGCCTATATTTACAAATGATGGAAACTACATAATAATTTGTCAATCCCCCAAAATATTAATAATAGAGTTAAATAACTATAAAGTTGTAAAAGAAATAAATTATTGTAAAAGCCTTGGTTCAGTAGGATTTGTCTCACCTATTTTTGATATAAGTTTAGATAAAGATTTATTATTAGTTGCAAATACAGAAGGTCTTGAATTAAGTCCTCATATAATAAATTTGAAAACAAATGAAATTATAAAGTATTTTGAATTGCCTAAAGATAGATATTGGACATCATTAGTACCTAAAAAATTAGAATTCAATTTTGACAATAAATATATTTTAGTATTATATGATGAAGGTTATGGATATGTAATTTTTAATGTCTGGAGTATCCCCAAAAATTAGGACAGAAAAATTAAAAATGAAAGACGATGTATCAAGAGAAAAGCTATTTGGTAAGATGAGAGAAGTAGCTAATATGACAGATGTTAATGATTTCTGGTTCAAAGATTATAACTTAAGAGGAAATGCTCTAAGAATAAAAGGGAAAAGAGCTCTTCATGAAATAAATGTAGTATTAAATGATTATAATATTGAAGCTGCATTTCCAGATGATAATTCATCAATTGATATGACAGATGATGAAGTTAGGACTTATTTTAAAGATTTAATAAATGCTGTTAATAACTACATTGATATTCTTAAAACTTCAACTGGATTAAAAATAACACCTAAAGGTTTCTTTGACTCTTTTGTTACTATTAATGATCAATTAACAGGTATAACAGTTAATGGTGGGAAAGTCTTTACTGGAAACTTAGCAGCACATTCTGTATTTAAAAATATAAATAAACTTAATCCAGTCATTCAAAAATGGTAATAAATGAATAATAACTATACATTTGATAATATAATAGATATATTCAATTTTAATTTTGAAACAAATATTATTGTATATAATGTTAATGATGATATTTGCATATATAATCTAAGAACTAAAGAATTTTTATTAAAAATAAATCTTAAGGGTATTTATATTAATTATTCTATGACAACTCAAGATAGCAAATATCTTATTATTTCACCTGATAATACTTTTCTAATAATTGATTTAGTAAAATTTACTTATTTTATTCATGAAATAGATGATAATGGAAATAATCATGGGATATTAATAAAAAATAATGGAAATACAATTACATATATTAATTACTTAAATAATAGATTAGAAAAATATGACTTTATTGAAAAAAAAATAGTAGAAACTATTGATAATTTTGAGTATTTGAAATTATTAAAATACAATCCAGATGGAAAATATTTAATAGTAAGTAGTGGTGATTTAGGTAAAAATCCTACCTTGAAAGTATTAGATTCTGAATCATATGAAGTTATTTTTGAATTAGTTGAACCACATAAAGGTTTTATAAAAGAAATAGAGTTTAGTCCAGATGGAAAATATTTAACAACTACAGCTTGGGAAAGTGATTTATCAAATGAAAAAGATGGTTATTTGTATTTTACGTTGTGTAGTGTATGGGACTTTGAAAAAAGAGAGTTAAAGTATTATTTAGGAGAGAATTTTCCACAAAAAATGTTTACAGATTATAATGCCAACAAAGTGTTTTATAGTAAAGATGGCAAATATAATATTGTTGGAATTGATGAAGTAATAATAAATCATATAGTAATCTTTGAAACAGAATCAGGAAAAATAGTGAAAATATTTACAAATGATGAAATGGATTTTTATTATGATACATCAAGTGATCATATAATATATAGTGTTTTTGATAATGATAGTAATACTTCAACAGTTATAGTTAAAACTTTAAATGAAATGATTCATTCTTGATTGATATTCATGATAAATGGGTATCAGCTAAAAACAATATTTTAATAATAGAAAGTGAAATATCTCTAAAAAAATGAGCAGATTTTTTTATAAAAGAATGTATAATGATTTGATAAAATAAAAAAATAAGTCAAAAATATAAATGAATATTAGAAAAAAATCTAAGACAAAAAGTATTAATAAAGTCAAGTATGATTCACCATATAAACAGATGTTTTCTAATCTAACAATATTAAAGCAATTATTAGAATATTTTGTTAATCAAGACTTTATTAAAGAATTAGATTTTAATACTTATGAAACTATTAATAAATCATTTACATCAAAGAAATACAAAGATACAGAATCAGATTTAATAGTAAAATTTAAACTTAAAAACTCATAAGAAGAGATGTATTTTTATATTCTAATAGAGTTTCAAAGTTCTGTTGATAAGTTTATGTCTGTTAGAATTTTAAACTATATTACTAGTTTCTATATCTCATTAATTGAAACATCAAAGAAAAGAGGTGAAACTTATAAATCATTACCTCCAGTATTTCCAATTATGTTATACAATGGAAATGAAACTTGGACATCAAAAGAAAATATTTCAGAACTAATAGAAAATAATGATTTACTTGGAGAATATGGGATAAATTTTAAATATTTCAAAATAGCAGAAAATGAGTTTTCAAAAGAAAGCTTAGAAAGTATAAGGAATATTGTATCAACCCTATTTTTATTTGAAACAAAGCAAAAGGTTTTAGATATTGAATTATTAAAAAATGAGATAAAAAATTTATTTAAGAATGAAAAGGACAATATAGCTTTATCTTTACTTACAAATTATTTCAAAAATATCTTATCAGGTGATAAAATTGATAATAGATATGATTTATTAAATGTTATTTATTCTAACGAGAATGAGGCTAGTAGTATGTTTGCTGATTTAGTTAAACAGGAAAGACAAAAACTTAAAGAAGAAGGAAAGATTGAAAAGGAAATTAATTTTATTATAAAAATGTATGAGAATGGTTTAAATATTGATTTGATATCAAAAATATCACAACTTTCTATTAATAAGATAAAAGAAATCCTAAAATTAAATTAAAACTAATATTTTTTCATTAAATAAAGCAAAGTGCAGATGAGAATTTAATTAGACGTAAATGGTCAACCACTATAATTAAATCTTGAAAATAATACCAAAGTCAATGACTTAATAATAAATAAACAAAAAATTAAAATGTAGAATTTAATGTATTTACTTGACTTGTTCCAGATAAATTAGATACTATTACATTTGCAATAATACTTTCTCTATCTGTATTAGTAATAGGTGTTGTTATAGGTCTATTATAAAGCATATTAATTTCTTCATTTGTTAACTCAGGTAATGTAAATGTGCCAATTGTACTCACTAAATTACTAACTGTTAATAAAGCTGTTTTAGAAATATATATAGAAGGAAAAGAAGTAGGTTTTGAACTATTATAGTAATTTATAGTAGTAAATCCTGTTGTTAAATTAGTTCCTGTTATAGTTGCAATATCTCCAAAGATTCCTATTGGATCTACTGGGCTTAGAGAAATATTTGTTATTAAGGGAGGCATACCAACAGGTATATGACCACCAGAAGCTCCTCCACCACCTCCAGAGCTACCACTACCACCAGATGTAGTATTAGTGCTATCTACTCCAATAGCTAAATCTAAAGAATTCAAATCAATATATAAATTATTCATATCACCTGAAGCAAATGTCGATTTTTGAGAGTTATTCATTGTTATATTATCTAAAATATAAGAATCTTTATTAGTCATTAAATTACCCAAAGGATCATATATATCTGAAAATGTTAATGGATTTTGAGAACTTAAAACAGATATATTTTCATTTATTGAAGTATTGTTATTGATATAAAACCCTTCTATAGCTCTTCCTAAAGAAACAACTATTTTATCATTTGAACTGAATGCATCTGGAGCAAGTTCTAAACTTACAACATTTCCTTTAATTCTTGTTTTTTTAATTAAAGCGTTATAAGTATCTCTTGAACTAATAGCTGCACCTATAGGTATTCTTGTTATATCACCAAGAATACTAACTTTTGGTGTATTATTTTTAATATCAGTTCTTGTTATTTTTCCAATCATATAGGAAGCTTTAAATTGCTTATTTGAACTATCTAAAAAACCTAGCAGAGTTGCATTATTATCTTCATTACTTGATGAAATAGATTGATTATTAGATTTAAAACTATTTGCATCTTTATAATAAAGTTGTGTTGAAGTGTTGGTAGGAGAGATACTATCTTGTAAAATTAAGTTATAAGGAATTTTGTTAGTAGTTACCATATCTTTATTAAATTTCAATTGAATTATATCATTATAATAATCTCTATCTATAGCAACAATTGAAGTTAAAATAGGTTCTTGAGTATCTTTGAAAATAACATTATTTGTTTTATAAGATAATGAGTAATTATCATAAGATATTTTATAAATGGGGTCTTCATTATCATTAACAACAATATTAACTAGGTTTTCTACATCTAATATTTTTTGAATCGTAACAGATGAATTAATATTTGTTCTAGTTATTAATCCATTAACAATACTTACTTTATCTATATTTTCATTTGGTGAAATAAGAGAAGAATTATAACCACTCATAATACATAAAGCTGTTGTTGTACTATTAATTGCAATATTATTTCCAGTAATACTATTCCATCCATTTATTGTCCACTTAATGTAAGTTTTAAGTGTTATTATAGAATGTCCATTGCCATTTAATCTTTTTCGAGCCTCTAGTATGAAAATATCATTTATTTGAGGATTAAAATTAGAATTTGGTAATATACTAAAGTTACCTTTAGTATCTGTAATTCCTGAAGCTATTGTACTATTACCATTAGGCTTATCTGGTGGGACTAATAGTGAGATAGTAGAACTGGAAACAAGTTCTGAAATTGTTGCTTTTATAGCATAAGAATTAATTTTGGGAAAAGATACAAAACCTTTAATAATTTTATTTTCATTAACATTAATTGTATTATTAACAGCTATTTCTTTATTACACGACTGAACAACACATAAATTTAGTAATAAAGGAATAAATATTAATTTTAAAGTCTTCATTAGATATTTTCCCCATAAAAATTTAATTCTGAAAATCTGTTTTTAAATTTAATTAAAATTCAAAATTTATTTTAATTATACTATAAAAATAAATTATTTTCTATTTCAAAAATTCTAAATGTTTTTCTTTGAAATCAATTCCATACAATTTTAATTCATTTAATATTGGATCATATATTTCTTTAGTTAAAGGTATTTGAACTCCTGTTGTTTTTATAACCCCATTTAAAATCATTTTCACTGCAATTGCAACAGGTAAACCAACTGTTTTTGCCATAGCTGTATAAGTTTGGTTGTCTCCAATTACAACCATTGCTGATTGAATCTGATGATGTCTTGATTCTAAAATATAATCAAACTTATGCCACATAACAACCATATCTTTATCTGATGGTTCTAAAGTCCATTTTCTTTCTAAAATATGTTGTAGGATTTGAGCTGGTGTAGCATTTTTTAAACCAACTCGTATATTTTTAAATAAATCAAGCCATTCTAATTTTTCCATTAAATCTGAATCTTGATCAATATTTAAATAGTGCTGAACTTTTAATTCGACAGAGTCACTTACATCATAAGCCAAAAATGAATTAATAAAATCTCTAAAAGTCATATTTTCAGAATTTTCCATAATATATGAATCATCAGTCATACCAAGTTGTACAAACATATCCCAAGCTCTACAAAAACCTGTTCTTCTAAGTGTTCCTCTAAAAAAAGTTTTTACATTTTTTAAACCATATAATTCTTGGTATCTTAAAGAATCTCTATTTGCGTAACCTTGAAACTTTCCATAACCTTCTATATCTATGTATTCAGTTCTTCTAAAAACTTTATGATAAGGTATGTATTTATATTTACCTTCTTGCATAAACTTTGCAGCTGGGCCTTGACCTGCTAAAACAACATTTCTAGGATTCCATGTAAATTTATATTTCCATGGATTATCTTTTTCATATTCTGGGGCAACTAAACCACCTGTAAAAGATTCAAAACCTATCATTTCAGCACCAGAGTCAATAATATCATTAATAACTTTCATAGCTGATAGGTGATCAATTCCTGGATCTAATCCTATTTCATTCATAAAAATAAGCTTATTTTTCTTAGCTTCTTCATCAAGTTTATTTATTTCATCTGATACATAAGAAGCTGTTACTAAATGCTTTTTTAATCTTAAACAATCTTTTGCAACTACAATATGAAATCTTGCAGGAAGCATTGAAACTACTATGTCAGAGTTACTTATTTCTTTTTCTCTTTGCTCATCATTAAAAGCATCAAAAATAATAGTTTTTAGTTGAGGATAAAGTTTAACATGTTCATCCAAATGTGAAACAGAAACATCTCCAACTTTTATTTCCCAATTTTCTTTTTGAGCATTTTCACCTAAATATTTTATCAATGATGATGTTGACTTTCCTGCTCCAATTATTAATATCTTTCTCATTTTTTATCTACTCACTTGTATTAGTACATTATTTAAACTACCGTCAAAGTATCCTGTTGAATTTGCTCTTGTTCTTGACCATGCTCTTATAAAATCTGAATAAGGTTCTTCTGTTATCTCTCCATACATAGAATCTATATAAAAAACAACTTCTCTATAATCGTTATAACCAATCATTACAACTACGTGTTGCACAGTATTTTCATCAAATGCCACAACTGTTGGTAAACCTTTATCAATTAATCGTTTTAGATCGGAGAGTTTACCTGTACCAACTCTTGATTGTAGATTATATTTTCTAAAATACCACATCATTTGTTCAGGAGTCATGCCAGAGCTCATATCTTGATTACTTGTATTTGCAATTACATCTTCATATCTTACATGATATCCCCAATAATTAAGAATACTTGTAACACAAGCTTGAGCACAAGTTCCTGTATTACCTTGATGGCAAGCTGGAACACCTTCAATTATTCTAGTTCCATCATCATAATCAACAAGAGGCATATGTATTAACCTTTATTTTTATAATAATTCAACATAACAGACATAATTATACATTAACAAACTAATATGATTAGTATTTGAAATATATAGTAAAATTACAATTTATTTTTAAAAGTGTTTTCAACTCAAATGTTTAACTAACTACTTAGATCAATAGGGCTTATACCTGTTGCTGGAACATTATCAAATAATACTTTTGTTATTGCTTCCTGACTATATTCACTATCAGAAAATGTACAAAAATAATTTTTAATTCCGTTTACTTTTTTCATTAAATAAGGATTTGAAAACGCTACTACAAATACTTTTTTATTATTTAATAAATAACTTTCTAACCAACTAATAACAAAGTTTTCTGGATATATATGTTTTTTCCAAGCTTTTAAAAATGAAAAGTAAGATAAGATAACATTATCTTTATCGTTTATTTTATTTTCTATTATTTCTAATTCTGGCTCTGAGATTTCAGAATTTATTATTATAGTTTCTATTCCTTTTTCAGACATTAAGTTTTTTAATGTATTATATTTTTCTGGTTCATCATCTTGATCTAATATGATATGAACTGTTTTTAATGGATCAAAAACTAATTTATCTTTTTGCTTTATCTTTGTAACAGCATTTTGAGCTATGCTCTTTGCTATAGTGATATTTCTTTCTGTTTTTATTCTTTTTAAATTTGATTTAAATGATTTATCTATATATCTTTCCTTATATTTTAATATTCTATTATATATCGCATCTATATGCTCTAAACTTATTTCACCTTTATTAACCAATTCTACTATATCATTTAGAGCTTTAATTGGATTTGGTGGCATTAATAAAATATCACAACCAGCTATGTATGCCATTGACTCATAAGACTTTTCTTCAGTTATACCTCCCATCATTAAAGCATCTGTAAATATTAAACCATCAAATTTATAAGTATTTCTTAATAAACCTGTTATTATTTCTTTTGAAATTGTTGCAGGATATTTTTTATCTAAGCTTGTTACAATTATATGAGCTGTCATTAATGCATCTGTTTTATCAATTATTTGTTTAAATGGTAAAAGCTCTGTTTTATTCAATTCTGATTTACTTTTTTTTATAATAGGTGTTGAAACATGAGAGTCAATAGATGTATCTCCGTGACCTGGAAAATGCTTTGGTGTTGCAATAACATTTTCAGCCATTACTCCTGAAATAAAAGCTTGTCCAAAATCAGCAACATCTTGTGGAATTTCACCAAATGATCTTATATTAATAATAGGATTATCATGATTATTATTTACATCAATACTTGGAGAAAAAATAACATTTAAACCTATTTCTTTTGCTTCCTGTGCTGTTATTTTACCTGCTTTATATGCCAAGTCATAATTATCTGTTGCACCTATAGCCATATTAGATGGAATATCAGTAGCACCTTTAAAATGTTGACCTGCTCCTTTTTCTAAATCAGCACATACAAAAAGTGGAATATCAGATATTTCCTGTAATTCATTTATAAGTTTATGGCAACTTTCAATTTCTCCATCAAAAAGGATAATACTTCCCCACTGATATTTTTTTAAATTTTCTTTTATTTCATTTATTTTTTCTTCTGAATCAAGTTCAGGCATTCTAACTTCTATACAGATAGATTGTGCTATTTTTTTTTCTAATTCCATTAAATAATTTATTTCTTAAAACTTAAATCCACTACTAAATGATATTTTGTAACCAGATTTACTAGTATCAACACCATTTAAGTTACCTTCTAAAGATACCTTTGTATTATTATATACATCATAATTCAATTTAACACTATGTTGTTTAACAGATTGTGCTAAATTAGAAGAAAAAGTTACACTTACTTCTTTAGTAATATTAGCATTTAAATCCACACCAACTTTTTTAAAATTATTTTTTTGATTATCATAATCTATACTAAATTTAGCAGTTGGTAGATTATCTCCAAATTTAATAGGTTTAGCAATTTGAACACTTTTTAAATCTAGGTTTTTATTTGCATCAAAATTTGTAGTTAATTCAATCTGTTCATGTTCTAATTTAAGATTTACATCCTTATTACTATTTACATTAGAGTAATCTGTATTAATCTTGATACCACTAATAGAGTATTCTAAACCAACTTTTCCATTTTTATCTGGTGATTTTAAATTATATTCACTTTTAACTTTTAATCCTTGACCGTCTATATTCTGCTTTATTTCTCCACTTAAATTTGCACGTTGAGGATCATATAGTGCTTTTACAGTTGTATCTTTATCATTCGACTCAATTCCCAAAGGCTTTATTTTAGCATCTTTAGTATTATAACCACCAATAAATTTTATACTTGAATCTTTTTCTTTAGTAATTAACTCTGTATTTATAGATTGATCTTTTTCATCAAAAACAGTTTTTGTACTTATTTTATCATCAGTTGATGTTATAGTAGCAATTTTTTTGTTATCATCATAAATTGATTTTATTTTACTATTATCAACAGGCTTATCAAGTTTAATATTTAAGTCAGGATCTTTTAAATTAGGTTTAGATATTTTAAAGCTTTCATAATCATCTAAAAACTTAAAAATATCTGTTGAGTTTTTACTAGATGTATCTATCTTTATAAAATCTTTAGGCTCTATTTTAAGATTTACTTTTAAATCTACTTTTTCTTCTTTTTTAGGTAGAGAACTTAAAGACTTAGATTGTAAAGTTTTAATATTTATATTATTACTTACTTCCATAATTCATTGATTATTTAATAGAATTAGGATTAAACTCTTTAATTTGTTTAGTAAATATAGGATAATCAACAGGATTAAATGTATATTCTTTCATTTCATTAATTGCTTTTTCTGAACTAAATCCATCATATTTTATTCTGTATAAAGCAACCATTGTTCCTGTTCTATCTCTACCACCTTTACAATGTACAAATAAAGGTTGATTAGTTTTTGTATTAACAGCAGTAAAAAATGATTTAATTGTTTTATCAGGAACAGGTTTATCAAAAGGTACTTGTATATTTAAAAACTTCATACCTAATTTCTCTACAATTGCTTTTTCTTCAGCAATTTGTACTTTTTCAGTTGGGTCTCCTAAACCCCTAAAACTTACTACTGTTTTTATTTTAAAATCTTTTAAAGCTTTTAAATCTGACTCTGTTGGTAAACCGCCTCTATATAAAAAACTATTTACCTTACCAAAACGGAAAATATTTTTAACATTAGGTTCTTGAACACCAGAAACATTTAGGGTTTGAACATAATTAGGTTCTCTTTCTTCAATATATGTACTTTGTTTATTATTTAGTTGCTGTGTTAATAAACTTGTATCTTCTGCACTACAAGCTGTTATTAATAATAAAAAGCGGCTTTGTTGCATGAATAAAATATAGAAAGAGTTTGTCCTTTAATTTTGATTATCTCAACAAATCTTAACAGATATGGGTTTACAATCCTGAAACATTTTATTTAACATTTTACATCGAATAATAATATCATTTGTTTGTGACTCAAATTTACGAGATTTAAGACTCTCTCCAAATATAGTTTTATACCTAAAAAATACATTCTCAGATATGCTCCTTCTATGATATTCAGAATTCTGTTTCCAAGTCTCTTTATCATAAGTCTTTATAAAATATAGATTCTCATTTCTTGGGTGATTAATAGACCAATAAACTGCATTGTCCACTATATCAATAATAGGCTTTATTCCTTTTTCTATTAATATATCATAGCATTTTCTCTTATCATAACCCTTATCTGCTGATACACATCTTATTGATGACTTTATATCTGATAATACTTCTTCAAACATTGCACTATCTACTATTGATGAGCTTGTTACTTTAGTACTTAATATTTCTCCTGTTGATTCATTTACTCCTATATGAAGTTTTATCCATGTTCTCCTCTTTGAAAAATCATGCATCTTCACTTTCCACTCACATTCCCCATATATCTTGATTCCTGTTGAATCCACTGATACATGAATATTATCTGATGAACTAAGTTTACCTAAACTACAATTAAGTTTTTGTCTCCTACGACAAATTGTTGAATAATCTGGAACTTCTAAATATATTTTTGAAATCTTAAATATTGATTCTAGAAAGCCTTGAACACTCCTTAATTTTAGATGATAAATTGACATTATTGTTAAACAGAATTCTATTGCTATATCTGAGTAATAAGTCTCTCCCGTAGCATCATACCAGTATTTCTCTATATCTTCTGTAAACCAAAAATTGAACCTACCTCTATTCTTTAGAGATTTGTTATACTCTGACCAATTTGTTATTATGTATCTTGATTTTTTCATTCTATACAAGGTAATAGATTTTTCTTATCTTGTATAGACCTTTTTTAAATCATGCAACAAAGCCATAAAAAGCTTAAACCTAATATTTTTTTCATGAAACACCTTAATAATTTCTATCTAGATATTATATTTTATATAGTCTAAAAAAATAAAAACTGACCTAACTAAGTCTTATACTTCAACACAATTGGTCTGATAACAATAATAAAGAAAAACTATTGAAATTACTAACTCTTGTCTTCTTCTCTGCTCTCTTTTTACTTCTTATCTTCTTACTTATGTATAAATATTATTGTTTTATATATTAAAAAGCAAGAGCTTTTCTTAAGTCCTTAGCAATTTTGTCAAATTTTAAAGATTTCTCTTTTTCATTAATAATTGAATGTATTAAAGCTAGTTGTTCCCATGTTTCTACTTTATATTCATCAATTTTTAAAGCATTTTTATAACTTTGAATTGCATTTTGATAATCTTTCATTTGCATATAACAATTTCCAAGATTACTCCAAGCATCAAAATCATCATTAACTAATGAAATATAACAGTTATAACTAAATATTGCATTTTCATAATCTTGTAATTCATATTCAATATTTGCTATATATTTCCAAACATCAGAAAATTCAGGCTTTAATTCCGAAAAAGTTTTATATAATTCCAAAGCTAAATCAAATTTACTCACTTTTTCATATATTTTAGCTAAAGCATAGATACAATCTGTATCAAAAGGATATAAATTTAAGTACTTTTCATAATATGATATAGCTTCTTCATATTTCTCTAAATTGGATAATGAAATAGCTATCATTAACCATGCTTCATAATTATCAGGTCTTATTTCTAATGAACGCTTAAAAGTTGTAATACTTTTTTCATAATTTTCATTAAAAAAGTAAGCTAAGCCTAAATTACTTACAGGCTCAAAATTATTTTTATCTAATGAGATTGCTTTTTCATAAGAACTTATAGCTTCTGTAAAATTCTTTTCTTTATAGAATGAGTTTCCAAGCCTTAATAGAATATAATCATTCTCATTATTTTTTTTACAATATTCGGAATAATAAAAGATCGCAAGATTATTATTTTTTAATTTGTAAAAAAGTTCTCCAAGAACATAATTTATCAAAGAATGATTTGTCTTCCTGAAGATTTCATATACTTTCGCTGATAATATGATCATAATTAATATATTCTAGGCTTATAATACTTATGTAATACTATTTTAACACTTTTAGTACACAAACTGACTTCTAAAATTAAAGCTTGTAAATATATACTGTAAATCAGATATATCAATACTTACGTCTATTTAATAATTAAAACTATTGATATTAGTCACAATTATTAACTTAGTGTATGTAGTTTTGTTACGAAAATTGTAAAAGGATATAAAAATTAATCTCTAGAAAATATATTTTTATTCCTTATAGAATATACTATTTAGTTAGTATAATTATTTAAAAAAATTTTTAAGAGAAATAAAACATTTCTCTGAATCATAGCAAAATGACAGAATTTGAAAAAGAGATAGCTGATGATCTAGATAAACTCATCGAAATAATGCCTCCTACTTTATCTAAAATTTTAAAAGAGCTAGAAAATAAAGGCGATTTATTAGAAATAGTTTTAGATTTAGGCAGACAACCCGAAGTTAGATTTACACAAAAAATTCAATATCTAGACTTACCTTTAGTTACTATGGAAGAAATTAATTATGTTGTAACAAGAGTAGGAGATTTTGGAAAAGACAGTAGAGCAGGTATAGAAAGAACCTTACATCGTATATCAGGCATTAGAAATAGAAAAGGAATAGTAATTGGCTTAACTTGTAGAGTTGGTAGAGCTATTCAAGGAACAGTTGATATAATAAGGGATCTTGTTGAATCAGGAAGAAGTATTTTAATGATGGGTATTCCAGGTATTGGAAAAACAACAAAGTTAAGAGAAATTGCAAGAATAATAAGCTCTGAAATGGGAAAAAGAGTTATTGTAATTGATACCTCAAATGAAATAGCTGGAGATGGAGATATTCCACATCCTGCAATTGGTAGAGCAAGAAGAATGCAAGTTGATGCCCCTGAAAATCAGCATTCGGTTATGATAGAGGCTGTTGAAAATCATATGCCAGAAGTAATCATAATAGATGAAATTAGTACAGAAGCAGAAGCTTTAGCCGCTAGAACTATCGCAGAAAGAGGAGTTCAATTAATAGGTACAGCACATGGAAGTAGTATTGAAAACCTTATAATGAATCCAACTTTAAATGATTTAGTTGGAGGAATCCAAAGTGTTACCTTAGGTGATGAAGAAGCAAGAAGGAGAGGAACACAAAAAACAGTATTAGAAAGAAAAGCTCCTCCTACTTTTGATATTGTTGTAGAACTTCAAGATAGATATAGACTAGCTGTTCATACTGATGTAGCTGAAGTTGTTGATCAATATCTTAGAGGTTCATTACCTAATTATGAAATTAGAGCTATTGATGAGAATGGTGTTATAAAATCATATAATCAAACAGCTAAGAAAATTGATAGAAATAATGATAGCTTAACAGGTGATAGTGATAGCAGAGAGATAAGAATTTATCCTTATGCTGTTAGTCGTAGTCAATTAGAACGTATAATAAAAGGTTTACGTTTACCGGCTAAAGTGACAAAGAGTTTGGAAGATGCAGATATGCTTTTTGTTCTAAAGTCTTATATGAAATCTAATGGAAAAGTTTTAAAATGGGCTGAAGCAAAACAAATACCTGTTCATATAGTAAAAACTAATAATATGTATCAAATACAAAAAACTTTAAGAGTTGCATTACAAATAGATGAAGAAGATGGTGTCTTTGAAAAATTTGATGAAGAGTTAGAAGAAGCACTTCAAGAAGTAAATGAAGCTGTTGAGAGTTTAGTTCATATGACAATACCAATAGAGCTTTTACCAAGAGAAAATGATGTAATAAAAATGCAACAAAAAATAGCACAACAAAATAACTATTTTACAGAGATTGTTGGTGCAGATGGTGAAAGAAGATTAAGAATATTTCCAAAGGCAAAATAAAATGTTTATAACTTTTGAAGGTGTAGAGGGTGCAGGAAAATCTACACAATTAAATAATTTACAAGAATACCTAAATAAAAAAGGTTTAAAAACTATTATTACTAGGCAACCAGGGGGAAGTGAGTTAGGAAAGCAAATAAGAAACCTTATATTAAATCCTAACTTAAATGATAAACCTTCTGATTTATCAGAGATGTTTCTTTATCTTGCAGATAGAGCACATCATATTGAAAAAGTTATATTACCTGCTTTAAATCAAGGAATTATAGTTATTTGTGATAGATATATTGATTCTCATATTGCTTATCAAGGTTATGCAAGAGGTTTTGATATAGATAAATTAAAATATTTAAATGCTATTGCATCAAAAAATTTAATTCCTAATATAACTTTTTTATTTGATTTAGATCCTGTTATTGGGCTTAACAGAGTTAGATTTGGAAGAAATCAAGATGTATTAGATCGTATTGAGTCAGAAAGAATCGAGTTTCACCAAAAAGTTAGAGAAGGTTTCTTAGAAATCGCTAAAGAAAATAATAGATTTAAAATATTAGATGCTAGTCTATCTCAAGAAGAAATAAAAAAACAGATTATCGAAATATTTGAATATACATTTAGTAATAGTATTCTTACAGCTTAAAAATTATATTAATAAAATCCTTTGAGAAAATCAATCTAACAGAAATATTGAAACTTCTTTTCTTTTTCTCTTTTCACTTTTTACTTCTTGTCTTTTCACTCTTAAGCTAATCTAGATAAACTATTAGTTATAAAATTCAATAATAAAATTAATATAATTGGTGAAAAATCTAAACCTATATTTTTTTGAAATGGGGCAAGTAGATTAGAAATAGGAGTTAATATAGGTTGATAAATTGAGTCCATAATATCAAAGAATTTATTTGAGTTACGTCCCCTAACAAAACTCATAATACAATAGATAATAAGCCCGTAATAAAAGAGCTTTATTGCTAATAAAATTAAACCGATCAAAACCCTTATCTCACCTCTAAAAAAATATACTCTACTAATATTATATTTTATCACTAATTTTTAAAGCTTTATTTACTTAGCTTAGCTATTACATTATAATAAAGTCAAAATGTATCATTACATTAATGGGAATCTCCATAAATTATGAAAAAAAAGCTTTTAGTTATTTGTGCTTCTTTAATTGCGTTAGGTGGAATAAATCCAGATAGTGGGATTGCTTCTCTTAACTCCTTTAATAAAGGTGGTAGAGTCGTGATTTATAGTCAAGAAGAGCCACAAAGTCTTTCACCTCTTTTTAATGTATCAGATTCGGCAAAATCTATTTATAATATGATTTATTCAGGATTAGTAAGAGTAGATGATTCATTTCATCATTATGCAGATTTAGCTGTATTTGTTCCAACTGCTGAGAATAGAGGAGTTGTTGAAACAGAAGAAGGAATGATTGTAACCTATAAATTAAAAGATACTGCTTTTTGGCATGATGGAGTTCCAGTTACTTCTGATGATATTATTTTTACATGGCAATCTTATAAAAATCCTAATATACAAAAAGTTTCTCAAGAAAATTTAGATGGTTATCAAAAAATATATAAAATTGAAGCCCCTGATGCTAAAACTGTAAAAATTTACTTTTCAGAAAAATATGAGAAATATAACGATCTCTTTAGATATGTATTACCAAAACATGGTTATATTCCAAAAACACTTTTGGCTATAAATGATAAACACCCATTTAATTTTAAACCTATTGGTTCAGGACCTTTTAAATTTATAGAATGGAAAAAAGGAAAAAGAATTGTAGTTGATGTTAATGATAGATATTATAAAGCTAAACCTTATCTTGATCAGATAGTTTATAACTATGGAAAATTTGATAAAAATGTTATTAATGACTTAGAAAAAGGTTCTATTCATATTTATCAACCGAATAATCCTGATAGTAGAAAATTAATTGAAAATGTTAAAGGCGTTGAAAACTTTATCATAACAGGCTTAGAAATGGAAGAACTCGCTTTTAACATGGATAAGAATGAATTAAAAGATATTAATGTAAGAAAAGCTATAATTCATTCTATCAATAAAGATAAAGTTGCTTCTATGTTTCCTGAAGTTCAGAACTCTTACTCTGACACTCATCCAACATCATCAATTTATGATACTAAAATGCGTGACGTATTTATTTATGATATGAAAAAATCACAATACTTACTTGACTCATCAGGTTGGATAATTGATGAAAAAGATGGACTTAGAAAGAAAAATGGTCAAATATTAGAATTAAATTTATTAACGACCGATTCAGGTATTCATAATGCATTTTCTGAGCATTTAAAAGAAAATATGTCTTATCTAGGCATAAAAGTAAATGTTAATAAAACAAATGATATGTTAGCATCATCTTTAGCTAATAATTATGATTTAGCTTTGTATAAAAAGAATATAGCAATAGATGGAACTGATAGAGCTAAATATTTAAGTTCAAACTTTATAGCTCCTAAAGGTTTTAATTATTCAAGGTTTAATGATTCTAGACTTAATAGCGTTTTTAATAATCCCAATAAAATAGATAATATAGATGCTCAAAGATTTGTTAGTGATGTTTTAAGAGAGGAGTTACCAGTTATACCTCTTTATAATTACACCAAAGATATAGCTGTTTCTTCAAGAGTAAATAACTTTAGACCTAATATGGTTGAGGGTAATACTTGGAATAGCACAGAATGGTGGGTTAACTAACTTACTTTTATATAAAAAAATAATTTATAATTAATAGACTTAGAAGTATAAAATTCTAAGTCTATTAATTTTTTAGTATCTAAAACCTTTTAACTATAAGTCTTTGAACAATTGTTGTAAAAAACATTTATTTTTATTTACAAAAAGTAATGACAAAATATTAACGTTATGTTATATTAATAAATATAAAGTTTTATTAATAAATAGTAAAAAGAGGTATAAAAAATATGCAAATAAAAAAATTATTAGTTGGATTAGTAGCTTTAACTGTTCTTCCTATAACAGCTTGTATTGGTGATAAAGAATCTTATACAAAAGCTGATGGAACTGAAGTAAAAGTTGATAGAGATTTAACAGAAACCAATGTTCAATATAAAAAGAACGGTGTTGAAGTTGAAAAAGAATACAACAAAAAAGGTCAGTTAGTTGAAAAGGATGTGTATAAAGATAATCATTAATCAATAGAAATATTAAAAAAATATTTAAAAGAGAGGTTAAGCTTAACCTCTCTTTTATTTTAATTTATTTATTAAAAAGCCCCTTATTTAAGGTTTTAAAGATATAGTAAAATATATTTGATATTGATAAAAAAGTGTTTTTATAAAGAATTAATGTTAAATAATATCTGTAGTTTTATTAAAATAAATAACTTCAAGTACAAATTTACTTATATATTTATATTATTTTTTATAGTTTTTTTTGATAATCTTTCTTTTGGAAAAATTTTAAAACAAGAAGTACAACTAAAATACTTAAAAACAAATACTAAGTCTAAGTTGATTTTCCAACCAAGGATAGACGGAAAAAAAATTCTTTATCCTAAAAAAGTTGTATTTGATATTTATGATTATAATAAAAATCCATTTTTCACATATCTTGGTATTCCTTCTGAATATAAGATAGTAATGAAAAAATATTTAATTCTTACTACTTTTTATGCCTCTGGTGGCTCAGGAAGTATTGATAATATCTACCTTATAGATTTAATTAAACCAAGATTATGGCATCTAGCTTCAGGTGAAACTGTAGCAGAAAACTCTGAATATGTTTTATCAAAAGATGAAAATTACTTAGTTGCTTATGATACATTACTATTTAATCATTTAGTAATACTAAAATTTGATAATAAAAATAATCCTATTCTATTAAAAAAAATAAGTAAGAAAGAATTATCTAAAGATATTATTTTTAAATTTAAAAAGGATATTGAAATAAATAATATTGAATGTTCTTTTAATAAGAATATTTTAAGTATATCTCTTAATAAAGAAGAAGATTTAAGCTATCAGTTAAATTATGATATTAAAAATGACACTTTTTTAAGTATAGATAATAAAAAAAATTTTACTAACTCTTTAACAAATAATTCAAAAGAATCTGAAGATATAGATAAAATATATTCTCCTAATAAGCTCTTTTATTTAAAGAAAGAAAATATAAATGATAAAGATTTTTTCTATAAATGATACAAATACTCATAACAAAATTTTTCTTCTAATATACTAAATAATTTATCATTTAAATGGATATATGAAGATAAATTTTTATTTATAGATTTTATGGATTATTACATATTTTAGAGATTAATGATAAAAATATAAGAAATATTATTATTAAAAATCTTCCAAAGATTAATAATGTAAATTCTAATGATTTTAGTCTTTTTTCAAATTTAAATACACAAAATATATGTTTAATTATTAATAATAATCTTTTTATTGATCTAAAAATTTACTTGTTAAAAAATTGACTAATAATAAATCAAGATTAAAAATTAATCAATATAAAGAAATAGAATTATCAAATAAAAATCCATTGATGTCATATCCTTATATTATTGATAATAAAGTTTTTTATTCTTTAATAGTAAGTTATGATATTTTTAAACTAATGTTTGTTAAATACTAATTACATATTAGTTCTAAACCAATAATATTTTAAAACATATAGAATTATATATAGACAAAAGATATTAATAATATAAACTTATAGTAATTCATTACAATTTAATTTTGGTTTTAATCTATGGATTTAAAAAAAATTTTTATATATACAACAGCAATTATTTTATCAACTAATTTGTCAATAAATTCTAATAATATTTTTAATACAAGTATATTTAATATGAATATTGCAAAAGCAGCAGAAGAAGATTTAAACCAATTACTTAATCAAATAAAAGAAAGAGTTGCTAAAGACTCAAGAATTAATTTATTTGATATAAAAGCTGAAAGAAAAAATGACCAAATTATTCTAAGTGGTAGAGTAATTGATCCTAACTTAAAAAAAGAAATTTTAGAAGCATTTAAAACTTATTCAAATATCAAAGATGAAATACAAATTTTTCCTTTTTCTGAAATAGGAGATTTATCTTATGGTGTAGTTAATTTACCTGTAATGCAAATAAGAGATAATCCTAGGCATTCAGCACAATTAATAACTCAAGCATTATTTGGAATGGGATTAAAGGTCATAGGTAAAAGTCAAGAAAAACCTGATTGGATTCAAGTTTCAATGGATGATGATAAATATATTGGATGGGCTAAGAAAGCTGATATTTGGTTTATAAATAAAAAAGAATATGATAATTGGTTTTCTTCAGACAAAATTATTATAACAGAACCTATTATTAATCTTTTAAATACACCAAATGAAAATGATAAATCAGGAATTAAACTTTTTCTTAGCACAAGACTTAATAACATTGATAAAAATTCTAACTTTTATAAAGTAAAGCTTACAGGTGGTAATAAATATTATTCAAATCATTATTTTTACATTCCAAAAAATTCAGCAAGATTTATTGGAAAAAATTTGCTTCCTTTAAATATTAAAGGTGAAGATTTATGGAAAAAAGGTCAAACAATGTTTTCAACACCTTATCTATGGGGTGGGGCTTCACCTAATATGACTGATTGTAGTGGTTTTACTCAAATGCTTTATAAAACACATGGTTATATGCTACCAAGAGATGCAGATCAACAACAAGAATTTACTAAGCCAATAAAAACTATAAGTGAGTTGAAATCTGGTGATTTAGTTTTTTTTGCTGAAAATAAAGGCAAAAAAGCAACTCATGTTGGACTTTATATGGGGGATAAGAAATTTATTCATAGTTCAGTAGGTTATGGTGGTGTCGCAATAACAAGTTTTGACTCTAAAGATCCTTTATTTAATGATTGGTATATAGAAAACTTTATTGGTGGCGGCAGAATTTTAAAATAATATTAGTTTTTACTAATTAAATTATGAAAAAATCTCTAAATAAATTAATAAAAAGCACCTTAACTAAGTTTATTAGAGAAGAAGATGTTAATTACTTTATTGATAAATATTTAGAGCTAAATGATTGTTTTGATAATACCTATATAGAAAGTTTAAAAAAAAATATATTAGAATCATCTTTTTTAGCTAAAAATCATTTGAATTATAATTTTAGTAATACATTAGGTTTTTCTGTTATTTTTAAAAAAGATTTTAAAGACAAAGTAATTGAAAAATTTCCATTTTTTGAAAAATACCTAGATAAAATAATAGAAGAACCATATAATGCTTTTTATTTAAATCCTCTTGTTTTATCTCTTAGTGGTAAAGTAGATAGGCATATTGATCATAGTCTAAGAAGTTATTATCTAAAAATTCCATTTCCTGAAAGAGTATGTGTTTTATATGTAGATATACCAGAAATGAGTGGTGGAAACTTAATATTATATAATAATGAAAAATTTTTATCAAAAATAAAACCTGAATCAAATAAATTAATTCTTTTTAAAGGTGATTTAAAACATGAAATAACTACTATATCTGAAATAGATAATTCTTTTGAGGAAAATAATAAAAAACGTATAAGCTTAGTGTGTGAACAATATAATTTGGATAAATATTCTTTATCAAAAATACCTGATTTTTTAATAAGGTCAGATACAAGCTTTAATAATTTCTTAGAAAATGAATTACATGATGAAAAATAAATAAAAAATACTATTTAATTATTATTTTGGTAAATTTCAAGTTTATGCTCGAGGCGAGACTTGAACTCGCACGGGAGTTGAATCCCGCAGGATTTTAAGTCCTGTGCGTCTGCCGATTCCGCCACTCGAGCAACTTTCAGATAAATCTGAAACAGTTAAGAAGTATATACCTATTATTGAATTATTACAAGTACCTTAACTGAAAAATATCTTTTTATTAATTCTTATATAATCTCTAGTGTTTGTTATATCTATATTTTAGACTT
The DNA here is from genome assembly GCA_046328075.1 of Candidatus Sericytochromatia bacterium. GTDB lineage: Bacteria > Cyanobacteriota > Sericytochromatia > UBA7694 > JACMQJ01 > JAXLXG01. Next base: position 13,253 of record JAXLXG010000025.1, on the reverse strand, counting down.
TGATAAAGTTTATTAATAAATGTTTAAAGCTAATAAACTCATTAAAAAGGAGCATTGTCTTTATAATATTTCATTATTTCATCTAATTGTTTTTTCTCTTTAACTAGATAATCCTTTATCAGAAAAGAAAATCTTTCATCTAAAATTAAATGATTACTATATGTATATTCTGGTAAAAATCCTCTTGCAAGTTTATGTTCACCTTGAGCACCAGCCTCAAATAAATCTATATTGTTTTTTATACAATAATCTATCGCTTGATAATAGCAAAGCTCAAAATGCAAACATTGATAGTCCTTAAAACATCCCCAATATCTACCATATAAGTGATTATTTTTTCTAAAGTTTAGTGCTGCTGCAATTATCTCTGATTTATCATCTCTAGCAATCATCATAACAGGATACTCTTTAAAATTTTGTCCTATATATTCAAAAAAAGTTTTTTTTAAATAAGGACTTCCCCACTTTCTATCAGATGTACTTATATATAACTCATACATTACCTTCCAATGCTCAGCTTTTATGTCCTCTCCTTCTAAAATTTCAATTTGTAAATTGCTATTTGCTTGTTTCCTCTCTCTACGAATTTGATTCCTCTTTTTTGAGTTAAATTCTTTAAGAAAATCTTCAAAACTATTATAAGAATTATTTTTCCAGTGAAATTGATGTGTATATCTTTTAGCAAATCCTTTTTCATACAAATATTCAAACTCATCTTTTGTTGTAAATAACCAATGTATAGAAGATACATTTAAAGCTTTAGCGATTTTCTTTAAAATATCAATTAATTTATCTGATATTTCTGCAAAATTATAATTAGGGTGAATAAGAATTTTTTTTGTAGTGGCGGGTGTAAATGGTATAGCTATTACAAGTTTTGGATAATAAACTAATCCTGCTTGATTATATGCTGACGCCCAATTCCAATCAAATATATATTCACCATAAGAATTAAATTTTAAGTACATTGGTATTACACCGAGTAATTTATTATCTTCAAAGTATGTTAAATATTTTGGTAACCAGCCACTATTTTCACCAATACTTTTTGAAACTTCTAAAGCTTTAAAAAACTCATATTCTAAAAAAGGGTTATCTCGACCAATTAATTCATTCCAATCTTCTTTTTTTACTTGTTTAATGCTTTCAATTAACTTTATATTTTTTTCATTATCTAAAAAAGATAAAGGATCCTTTTTAAAAAAAGAGCTTAATGACATATAATTAAAACCTAAATATTTAAAAACAATATAATTGATATATTACCTAAAAATTAATTATATTATTTCAAATCTATCTTAAATTTAATTGTTTTATATGATTAAATATTTTTATTAAATCTGAATTATTAAAAGGTTTTGATATAAAAAAATCCATCTTATTATCTTTTAAAAAATTTTCTTGCTCTATCATTACATCTGCTGTTAAAGCAACTATCACTGTATTATTATTTTTAGAATCCTTTTCTTGTCTTATCAATTTAGTTGCTTCTATACCATCCATTTCAGGCATATTGATATCCATAAGAACTAAGTCATAAGTTTTTTGTTTTGATTTATCAACAGCTTGTAAACCATTATTAGCAATTTCAGGATTTATAAAAAACTTTTTTAATATTTTCTTAGCAACTAAGATATTAATATCATTATCTTCTACTAATAACACTTTTATATAAGAAAAGTTTTGGGTATTTGTTTCTTCTATCTTTTCAGTATTGATAATAATATTAGATTTTTCAAAATTTGTTATAAATGAAAATTCAGAACCTTGATTAAGATTTGATTTTAGCTCAATTTTACTATTGAACAATTCTAATAGGTTTTTTACTATTGTGAGACCTAAACCTGTTCCCTTAGATTTTCTAGAAACATCAGATGATATTTGAGTAAATATATCAAATATTTTTAGTTTATTATCTTCAGAAATACCTATTCCTGTATCTTTAATAATAAACTTAATGTTAATATCTTTATCTGTTTCATTTAATTTCTCGACTATTAACTCTACCTTGCCTTTTTCTGTAAATTTTATCGCATTACTAATTAAATTTGATATTATTTGAGTTAACCTTACTTTATCTCCAATAATATTGTTATAAATATTATTATCAAAATTTATTTCTAAATCTAACCCTTTTTCTTTAGCATTAAAAATAAATATTCTTTTTATATCAAATACTAATTCTTTGAGATTAAAGTCATATTTTTCTAATGATATTTTACCAGCATCAATTTTACTTAAGTCTAGAATATCATTTATTATTGTCATCAAATTTTCAGATGAATTTTTTAGAGCTTTGATATTCTCTCTATGCTCAGTTTCTTTTATTTCATCATATAAAAGATTTGTAAATCCTATAACTGCGTTCATAGGAGTTCGTATTTCATGACTCATATGAGCTAAAAAATTTTGTCTAGCTTTACTGGCTTTTTCTGCTTTATTTGTTGCTTTTATAAAAGATTTTTTAAAAAAGAATAAAAATAAGTACAAAATAATTGAATTAACAATAAAAACTGAAATATGTAAAAATTTTATTATACCTTCACTAAGTTTTAATTCAGGTAATAATGAATAATCTGTTATTTCTAATAAGATAAATAAAAAGATGCAAGTAATAATATAAATATATCTTAAATACTTTTCTTTATTGAAAAATATAAAATAATAACAAACTAAAATACTAAAAAAACATTGAACTAATGAGTCTCGTCCAAATAAATCACAGAAAAAATATATAAAAAAGGCATTAGAAAATGCAAACATAATCTTTGATATTTCAAAATATTTAGATCTACTTAGTAAAAATACGAAAAAAATATAGATAGAGAAGAAAAATAATGAATAAGCTATAAATAAATTATTTAAAAGGAAAAATATTATAGAATAAGGAAGTGCAACACTAAAGCCTATTAAAGATACTAAACTTGTTATTAATACAACTTCTTTATCTTTTTCTAGATCATTTCTATATAATTTTAATAATAATTTTTTAATAACCATTGCTTTCTAATTAGTTATTTAGGACTTAATAGTTACATTTTAACAGAATTATGCCATTAAATTTAACATAAAACGTTAAAATTTTATAAATAAATATATTTATGTCTTAAATAAGATAGATTTGCTTTTAGCTTAAATAGATTTATAATATTACTATTATGATAAGAATTTTTATTATTTTTATATTACTTGATTATTTTGATTCTAATGTTTTTGCATTTGATAAGAGTCATGATATTCAATATAAATTTGAATCCGCAAATAAAAATTACAAGAATAACAATTATCAAAAAGCATTACAAGAATATGAAGAAATATCTAATGAAAATAATGGATATATTTACTACAATTTGGGTAATACTTATATTAAACTAAATAAAAATGCCTTAGCACTATCAAATTTAATAAAGGCTCAAAAGTTATTACCTAGAAATCAAAACATTAATAAAAATATTAATTATACTTATGATAAACTTGGTTTAACTAATTCAAACTTAAATTTTATTTTTAATATATTTAGTTTCAAAGAATCTTATATCTTATTAGCTTTATTGTGGTTATTGATATTGGCTTATTTTGTTATTAAACACTTTACAAAGTACAATCTATCAATTTATAAAAATATAGTAAATATTATTCTAATACCTATATTTTTTTACTTTATATTCGATAATGCTTTTAAAATCTATGATTATATTCAAAACAAGGCAATCGTTATTACTCAAGAAGCAGAAGTAAAGATAAGTACAAATGTAAATGATATTACTCTATTTAAAATTAAAGAAGGTCAAGAAGTAAAAGTTTTAGAACAAATAGGGGATTGGGTCAAAATAAGTTATCAAAATAATAAAGGTTGGCTTAGTAAAAGTTCAATAGATAATATTTCAATTCTTTAAAATAATTTTTAATATAAAGTCTATTAATATTAAAATCTAAAGTATATAATTATTTAATACTTTTATAATTTATTTTTTAATAAAAAATGCTTGATATATACAATAATATAGACTCAAAAACTGATTTAGTTCAAAGCTTTCAAATAGTAAGCTTTACTTTGTCTAATGAAGAATTCGCATTATATATTAGTGATATATTAGAAATTATTAAAATTCAGTCATTTACAATAGTTCCACTCACTAAAGATTATGTTAAAGGTATTATAAATTTGAGAGGGGCGATAATTCCTGTTGTTGATCTTAGAAGAAAAATATCTTTTTATGAAACAGAACTTACAAACTTATCTAGGATAATAATTGTACATAACAATAATCGAAAAGTTGGATTTATTGTAGATAAAGTGAATGAAGTAATAAGTATAACTCAAGATAATTTAAGTAAATTTTACTCTGATAGCAATGAAGGAAGATTTATAGAAAGTTTATGTACTATAGACGATAGAATAATAACACTCTTTAAAATAGAAGCAATTATGGATAATTTATAAGCAACTATGAATAAATTAATAGAAGAACATATACATAATCTTTCAAAAGAAGATTTCGAAATAAGATCTGAATCTATAGAATTTTTAATAAACAATTTAGATAAAAGAAATTATAAAAAGATTGTTTCTTTTTTAGAATCTGATGATGCTATTCAAAGAAATGCAGCAATAGAGATATTATCTCGAATTGGTGAGCCTGTAGTAAATGAAGTTATAGAAGTCACTAAAAGCAAAATTGATAATTTAAAAATATACTCTTCTAATATATTAGGGGAAATTAAATCACCTAAAGCCATTAGTGCATTATTAACTCTTTTAGAAGATGAAGAAGCAAATATTAGATTTGCAGCTGCTGAAGCAATTGGTAAAATAGGTAGTAAAGAGGCTACAATGCCATTACTGCATTATTTATATGCAAGACAAGACGACCCTTGGGAGCAATTTCCATTAATTTTAGCTCTTGGGCAACTTCAAGATGAAAGATCTGTAATTCCTCTACTTCAGCTAACTGAAAATGAGTTATTAAGACAACCTATAATACAGGCTATAAGTACAATAGCTGATGAACACGCTCTTTCATATATAATAGATTTATTACTTGTTTCTAATGATGAGTTTATTGAAAGTAACTCTTTAATTGCAGTTAAAAATATTAAAGATAAAGTTGCTAAATTTAGAGCTGACCAAGATAGTTTTGAATATATGATTAATAAATATATTAGTAATTTAGAAGAAGAAAAAAAGATTAGATTATTTGAGATTTTAAATAAAAATATTGAAAATGAAGATTTTTCTATTAAAATAGGCTCTATTGTATTGTTAGGTTTTATTTATGATAATAAATCTATTGACTTATTATTAAAAAATAATATAGATGATTTAGAGTTTGAAATAAGAGATTCGTTAATAAATATAGCAAAAAATAAATCTGACTTATTTCTAAATTATATAAAAAACAATGAATCTAATCAGGATTTAACAATATATATCTTGGGTACTTTAGAAATTGAAGAATCTAAGGATTTTTTTATAAGTAAATTAAGCTCAAATAAAACTGAGATTAGACTAAACTCAATAAAAGCACTATTGAAATATAAAGATGATAAACATTTGGAATACATTTTTAATATGCTTATTAATGATACATCAGAAGATATAAAAACTATAATTATAGAATCTTTAAAAGATTTTTCATATAATGATGTTAAAGATTTTTTAAATAAGTCAAACTTAGATGAAGTTACAAAAGTAAGAATTATATTAAGTCTAAAAAATGATATTAATCAGATAAGTAAATATTATCAATTAAAAGAAGTTGAAATAAGGAAAAATGTTGCTGAAGTATTAAAAAAATATTCTAAAGAAGATGAAAAAGATGTTTTATTGCACCTATTAAAAGATGAAAATCATTTAGTTAGAGAATCAGCCATTAGGACTATTGAATATAAGCAAGTTGAAATTTCGGAATACTTTTCTCAATTAATAAATGATGAATCTGACTGGGTAAGATACTATTTAGCTAAATCTTTATATTATCATTCTATTGATGATACTTTAATAAAAACACTAATAAAACTTTTAACAGATAAAACGCCTTTTGTAAGAATTTCAGCATTGGAAAGTATAAGCAATATAAAAGATTTAGATAGATTAGAAAATAATAAACCTCTTTTTGAACAAATATCTAAAATATTGGTACAACTAATTAATGAGGATGATTCTGACATTTCACAAGCTGCTATAAGTGCTTTTGCTAATATAAATTATGATAATGAAAAATTTTCTATTGTATTAAAAGAAAAATTTAATGATAAAGATTGGCTTATTAGAAAATCAGTAGCAAGTGCTTTAAAAATGTCTTTAGACGTTTCAAAATCATATTTATTATTAAATGAAATGTTAGAGTCAGAGAACGAAAATTTAGTAATGATAGAGATACTTAAGTCTTTAAGTGAAATATACAATAAATCTCATCATAAGCATGAAATAATTAATACTTTAATAAATTATAGTAATAATGATAAATTAAGAGAATATTCAATAGAAATATTATCTTCTATGGATAGCTCAATAGTAGGAACATTACAGAATATTTTTGATGTTTCTGAGGTAGAAACAAAGTTAAATATAATTTCTGTATTTACAAATTTTGCAAATGAAAAAAGCTTACAAATGCTTATAAAAATATCTTCAAATGATAGTTCTCCAAAGGTTAGAAAACACGCGATCTTATCTCTAAGTAATTTTAAAAGCCATCAACGAGCTATGTGGGCTATTATGTGGGCTGCAAACCACGATCAAGATACCTTTGTTAGTCAGTCAGCTAAATCTATTTTATCTCAAAAGGGAGCATAAATATGGATTCAATGACAAGTGAAGAATTTAAGTTAATTAATGATTATATAACTGAAAAATGTGGTATTTCATATAATGAAAGACAAAAATATATTTTTCAGCAAAAAATAGTTAAAAGGTTAGAAAAAAACTCTCTTAATTCATATAAAGAGTATTATTATTTATTAAAATACAGTGTTACAAAAGAAGAGTTACAAGAGTTATATAATGTACTTACTGTTAATGAAACATACTTTTTTAGAGAAAAAGAACACTTAGAGTTAATTGTAGATACTATCATTCCAGATATGTTAAAAGGAAGACCGAATAGAATAATAAAGATACTATCTGCTGGTTCTTCTACTGGTGAAGAAGCTTATACATTAGCGATCTTGTTAAAAAACTCTAATAGTCAAATAAAGAATATAAGCATTACAGGGATTGATATTAGTCAGAAAGCAATAGAAATGGCTCAAACAGCTAGTTATAGGAAAATATCATTAACATTTAGAGCAATCAAAAAGGATGAACTCAATAAGTTTTTTGACGAGAAAGACGAAAATTATAGATTAAAAAATGATATAAAATCTTTAATTACATTTAAACAAGCTAATTTTTTTGATAAGACAAATAGAGTAATGTATGAAAAGTTTGATATTATTCTTTGTAGAAATGTAATGATATACTTTAGCCAACATCATAAAGAAGAAATTGTTAATACTTTTTATAATAATTTATCAGATGATGGTTATTTAATATTAAGTAATACAGAAAATCTAAATGATGTAAGAAATAAGTTTAAACTAAATAAATTAAGTACTTCTTTTATTTATTCAAAATAATAAGCAAGTTTAATTTTTCTTAAACTATAATTAAATTTAATATAACCAGTTATAATTAGGAGATTTGTATTTATGAGAAAACTTGGGAATATCTTTTCCTCACTTATCGCTCTTGCTTTTGTTGTAGGCTGTTCTTCTGGAAATGATATTAATCTAAATGAAACAGCATCAGATATCTCAAACATTTCATCTGTTGAAGATGTAGGTTCTGATAAAAGTATGCCTATAATTGTTAGCTTCAATAATGATTATAAAGGTTTAATTACTGAAAATGAGCCTATAGCAAGAAAAGATCCTAGAAACTCTGATAAATATTTTATAAAGTTAATTAATTCCGCTAGAAATACTCTTGATGGAGCATTTTATGATATACAAGATCCTGAAGTTGTAAAAGCTTTTATAAAAGCTAAAAAAAGAGGAGTTAATGTTAGATTAGTAACTGACGATGCAAACTTAATGGAAAAAGAAGATCCAACAAAGCCACGTCAAGCAATAATAGATTTAAAAAATGCAGGTATTCCTATAGTTGATGATAAAAGAGAAAAGTTAATGCATAATAAGTTTATGATTGTTGATAATTCAACTATTTGGACTGGTTCAATGAATCTTACTACATCCTCTATGTTCCATCATAATAATAATTCTATAATGATTCGTTCTCCTCAATTAGCAGAAAACTTTAATGCAGAATTTAAAAGAATGTATGAAAAAAATCAATTTGGAACAAATCCTCATGAAATACCTTATAAAGATGTTAATGTAAGTGGTATTTCAATTAGAACATTTTTCTCCCCTGGTGGTGGAACAATGAATGCAATCCTTGATGAATTAAAGAAAGCTCAGAAAAATATTAAATTTATGGCATTCTCAATGACAGATAAAAATATATTAGACATAATGGTTCAGAAAAAACAAGCAGGACTTAATGTTCAAGGTGTTTTTGATAATTGTTTAATACCTCAATATTCAATATTCTGGGGCTTAAAAAAAGGTGATGTTATGAGCTTAAGAGATGGTAATCAAGCTTTAATGCACCATAAAGTAATGATAATAGATGATGAAACTGTTGTTACAGGATCATTCAATTTTTCAAAAAGTGCTGATGAAGGTAATAATGAAAATGCACTTATAATTAAATCTGCTAGTATAGCTAAGCAATATATTGGAGAATACTTAAGAGTAAGAACAGCTGCATTTAATAATAAAGATCTACCTCCTTATGACCATCCTGCTTGTGAAAAACAAGAAAGTAGAAATGCAACTAAACCAACTAATCCAATAAAACCAGGTAAAGAAGTTTTTGCTGAATAATTTTAAGAGCTAATAAAATAAATAAAAAAAGCTGAGTATTTTTAATATTCAGCTTTGATGTTTTCAGCTATCTTAGATATTAGGGAATTATTATTTATTTTTAAAATGCCCTCTATGATGTTTCTTCATTTTTTCAATCATAGATTCTACTTTAGAAACTAATTTTTGTCTTTGTTCTAGATTTAATGTATCATGAAGCTTAACTAATTTATCAAGTTTAGAATCAATTTTAGATTCCATTCCACCTTTCATATCTTTTATAACATTTGCGATTTTATCAACATTAGGATTTGATGATTTAAGTTCACTAAAAATATTATTTTTAGCATTTTTCATCTTTTCAAACATTTCTTGTCTATCGCCCATACCTGATTCCAATAAAGATTTTAATTCTGATTTTTGTGTTTCATTTAAGTTTAGATCACTAGTCATCCAATCAAATCTTTTATCTTTAAAAAATCCGAACATTTTAGACATAGGGCTTTTACCCATATTTTGAAATTTTGATTCCATATCATTTAATTTATTTTCAACTTTGGCTTTTTGTTCTGGATTTAATATATTGTAAGCTTTAATCATATTAACAGCCATTAAATTTGATTTATCATCTTTAGGTTTTAAAGCTTGTAATTTAGATTTTAAATCATCTTTATTTATCTTTTCACTTAAAAAAGCTTCCTTAAGTATATTTTTAAAAGCCTCTCTATTTGACTTCATTTCATCCTTATTAAAGCTAGATTTCATTTCTTGTTTAAGAGCTTTAAATTGCTCTTTTTGTTCATTTGTAAGATTTAAATCTTTCATAAATTTTTTGAAATGATTGCCTTTACCAAAATGATTCATACTATTATCTTCATTTCCTAATACATTAAAACTATCTGATGAATCTCTTACACCTGTAACTGTATTAGCAGCACAAGCACCAACTATTGATATACTTATTAAAGCAAATAAACCTTTTGCTATTTTATTTAACATTCAGAACCTCCTTAAAATTTTATTTATGTATTTAATTATCCAAATAAGTTATAAAAAAAATATATTTAAAATGTAAAAAAAGTGTAAAAATTATTCTTTATCTAGTAAATAGGGTATTTTAAACCACAGATTACACAAATTTTAACAGATAAAAAAACAATTAAATTATTTTTTACTCTATATAAACACCAAAAAAGCTCATATTATTTTAAATATGAGCTTTTTAAAAAATTAAATTTTTTACAGTTTAATGATTACTTGATTTTAAGATAAATTCTTGCAAGATTATCTTCAGGAAGAAATTCATCATTTCTATATAAAACGATTGTTTTAGGATTCTCATTATTAAATAAATTAAGAACCAAGTTAAAAACCTTTTTTAAAGTATTCATTAAATCTCCTATCTACCTATTATGATAGATAAATAAAATTTACTTACACATTTTAATTATATACTATCTTAAGCTTTTTTGACACAAAATTTTAATTTTTTATTTTAATTGATTTATAATCCAATTATAGTCTGTATTTAGATTGAGCTTTATTAAATTTTTCTTATTAGTTGTATATTATATTTAAACAAAATTTATAGTTTTTTTAAATCATTTACTACTATTGAAATTATTTATAATATAATGCTATAGCTTTTATACTAAATAACAGGTAAAAAGTAAAAAGTGATGTTTAAGTATATTAATAATAATTTAATGGATTTAATGTAGTGCAGATTTTAGACTTAATTAAAAAAAAGAGAGATGGGTTAGAACATAGCCCTGAAGAATTAAAATTTTTTATTGAAGGCGTTATAGATAATTCTATAAAAGACTATCAAATATCTGCATGGTTAATGGCAGCATATCTTAAAGGATTATCTGATAATGAAACAACCGAGTTAACTAGATTAATGGCTTTTACTGGTGATGTACTTGATTTATCTTCTGTTCCAGGTATTAAAGCAGATAAACATAGTTCAGGTGGTGTAGGCGATAAAGTTACTTTAGTATTAGCACCTCTTGTTGCAAGTGCTGGTGTAGTTATGGCAAAAATTTCTGGTAGAGGTTTGGGGCATACAGGTGGAACTGTAGATAAATTAGAAGCAATACCTAATTTAAATACATCTTTAAGTATTGAAGAGTTTTTAGAACAACTAAAAGATATTGGTGTTGCTGTTGTAGGTCAAACTCAGAATTTAGCTCCTTCAGATAAAATAATTTATGCATTAAGAGATGTCACAGGAACTGTTGAAAGTTTACCACTAATTACAGCTTCAATTCTTTCAAAAAAGATAGCTGCTGGTGCTGATATTATTTTGCTTGATGTAAAATACGGCTCTGGTGCTTTTATGAAAACATTTGAAGAAGCAAAAGCATTATCTGAAATGATGGTAATGGTTGGTAAAAAATTAAACAAATCAATAACAACTGCCATAAGTGATATGGAGCAACCTCTTGGTTTAGCAATAGGACATACATTAGAAGTAATAGAAGCAATCGAAACATTAAAGGGAAAAGGTCCTCAAGATTTAACTAAGTTATGTTTAAGATATGGAGCAATTATTTTACTTAAAGCTAAAAAAGCAAAAACAATAGAAGAAGCTGAAAATATATTAAAAAAGAATATATCATCAGGCAAAGCCCTTGAAAAGTTTAAAGAGTTTGTAGAAGCTCAAGGTGGAAATACAGAAGTAATAAATAATTATGATTTAATGCCTAAGGCAGAACATCATATAGATATATTATGCCCAGACAATGGTTATATTTCAGAATTAGATGCATTAAAAGTAGCTGAAACGGCTAAGATGTTAGGGGCAGGGCGTGATAAAAAAGAAGATGAAATAGATCTTGGCGTTGGAATTGAATTAAGAGCAAAAAGAGGACAAAAAGTTTCAAAAGGTTCACTTTTAGCAATTCTTCATGCTAATAGTATGAGAAATATTGAACAAGCTTTAGAAACAATACAACAGGCTTTTATTATTCAAGCAGTACAACCAAAATCTCAACCTCTTATTAGGGAAATAATCTCTTAATCATGCAAGGTAAAGATTATATACTTTCTAACCTTGATAAGATTTTAAAAAATATAGAAGCTGAGCAGGTAGAATTAGTTTATCAATATAGAGATAATCAGTTAACTAGATTTGCAAACAATTATATACATCAAAGTGTTGCAGAAAGAGATGGGATATTAACAATAAAAACTGTTAATAATAAAAAAGTTTGTTTGGCTACAGTAAATTCTTTTGACGAAGAAATAGTTAAAAACGCTCTTAAAAGAATAAAAGAGATTGAGGAATTTCAACCACAAGACCATGACTTTGTTTCTTTAGCAAAACCAGAGTCTATTCTAGGAACATCATCATATGATGAAGAAACAGCAAATTGTGAACCATTAAAAAGAGCTGAATATGTAAAAAAAATTACTGATAAAGCTGAAAAATTTAATACAATATCTTCTGGTCAATGTAGTACCACTTTTACAGAGTTAGCAGTTATGAATTCTTTAGGTATTAATTCTTATAGTAAGTCTACAGAATCTAATTTATTATCAATGGTAATGGAAAAGATGGAAGGATTTTCAAGTCTTACATCTTATTCTATTAATAAAATTGATCCTGAAATTGTTGCAGATGAATCTGTTTCCAGATGTGTAGAATCAAGGAATCCAATAGAAATAGAACCTGATTTCTATACAGTTGTTTTAGATACTTATTGTATATCTGATTTAGTAGAACTTTTATGTCTTGATAATTTTAATGCTAAAAGTTATATGGAAAATAGGAGTTGTATTTCTGGTAAATTAGAACAAAAGATAACAGGTGATTTAATTTCAATTTATAATGACCCAACAGATCCAGAAGGTATCATGTCAAGTATTGATATGGAAGGATTACCAAGACAAAAAGTAGAATTAATAAAAAATGGTATTGCTAAAGGTTTTGTTCATAATTCTTATACAGCTAATCAGATGGGTTCAAAATCAACAGGTAGTAAATCTTCTACTTCATCAAATACCCCTTATGCTTTAAATGTTACTATGGAAGCAGGTAAAGATGATGTAAAAAGTATGATAGAAAGTACTGAAAAAGGATTATATATAACAAGATTAAATTATATAAATTGTATTGATAGTAAGCATACAATATATACAGGTCTTACAAGAGGCGGAACATTCTTAATTGAAAATGGAAAGATAAAAAATGCTGTTTATAATCTTAGATTTACAGATAGTATTTTAAAAATGTTTAATCATGTTAGCATGATTTCTAAAAAGAGGAGAATATATGGTGAATACTCACACGTTTTAGCTCCTGCATTAAAAGTTGATAGATTCAGGTTTACAGGTAA
>JAXLXG010000024.1:0-79362 GCA_046328075.1 Candidatus Sericytochromatia bacterium | reverse complement strand
ATTTGGCAGTTCTGTAGATGGATTAGAAGGGTTACTTGGATTTGAAGGATTATTAGGATCTGATGGGTTATTTGGATTACTAGCAATAAACATTGTTGGTATTGCACTGTTTGGAACACGTGCATTCATTAAAGATGAACTTAAAACAATGCTAGATACAAATAATTTTATTAATATATTTTTATTGTTCATGAAGAATCCTAAACTCTACGCCTTTTAAACAAAATGCTCACTGCTAATAAGTATAGATTATCCTTATCTTAAGAATCAATAGCTATAAATTATATTTAGATTATTATTTTATAAATTTTTAGTAAAGATATATAATTTAAGTTATATTCATCTTATTTTTAATATATATACATATAGTTTTATTGAAAAATTTATAGTTTTGTTATATTATAACTATACAATCTTTAACAAATCGTAAAAAGAGGTTTCTGGTATTTAAAATGGCTGAAAAATTAAGTATCTTCTATTCTAAAGCTGAAGAAATAGGAGGATTAAAGGCAAAAATTAAATTATCAATATTAACTAAAGTATCATCAACTCAAGCAAACGTATTAGAAGATACAGATGAATTAATAAGGATATTTGAGGAATCGCTAACACTACTAGAAAAGGAGTTTAATGAAAACTATATTTTATTACATGAACTCCCACAAAAAAATAAAGAGGGAGAATCCCCAGAAGACACAGTTGAGAGATTAAGAAAAGATATGAGAATTTTTACCGAACTATTAACACAAAGAGATTTATTTTTTGGAAATGTTCAAGAAACTAATAAAAGAGTCACTGAAGCTATAGTACAAGCATTTGAATTAGAAAGAGCTAGTACATGGTTATATGATAGAGAAAAAAATCAATTAGAATGTATTGATTTATATACAGCATCAGATAAAAAACATTCATCTGGTATTGTATTAAGTGCAGAAGATTATCCAAGTTATTTTGAAGCATTAAAAACTGAAAAAACTATTGCGGCACATGAAGCATATAATGATAAAAGAACTCATGAACTTAAAGATACCTATTTAAAACCATTAGGTATAAAATCATTGCTTGATGTTCCTATATGGGTAAATGGAAAAATGGTAGGCGTTATATGCTATGAACATGTAGGAGATAAAAGAGTTTGGCTTTCTGATGAAGAAAACTTTGCATTTTTAATGGCAAATTTTGTATCTTTATCAATTGAAAATCAATCTAAAAACTAGTTTTATCTCAAGAACTTTTTAAGAGATTCTAATCTTAATCTAATAGTATCGTCATTAGCTGACTTTTCATAAGCTTCTTTTGCCTCACTAAAAGCATTCTTAGCAGCTTCAATATTTTCTTCTCTAATAAAAAACTTAGCAGCATTCACAAAATTATCACCGATTTTTAATTGTGTCTGAGGGTTGATTTTACTTGAATGATTATAAGCTAACTCTCTATAAGCATTAGCGTAAGCATAAAGTGTTGCAGAATCTTCCTTTTCTAAAACGGCATCTTTTGCAGATTTTAAGGCTAGTTTTAAAAAAGTAAGTTTTTTTGTTATATCTTCCTCTATTTCAGCACATTTCATATAAGCTTCTATAGCCTTTAAATAAGATTTTGCTGCCCACTGCCCCTTAGATCTTTGAGCTTCTTTTAAATACATATTTCCAAGAAAGTCAAGATTACCTGTTTTACCTTTAGGAGGAGGATTTAAATTACTTGTTGCTAAACTTTGAGTTGGTGATTGAGTTTCTTGTTTCATAGATCTTTGTTCTGCAACTTGACTAATAGTTTTTACTTGTGACATAGGAGAATCAATATATAGACCTCTTTTATTATCATATTTTGCTTCAAGCAGTTTACACATTAAATCTATTTCCATGATATTCATTCCATGAATTTCATCATTAAGAGCATCAACTAAATCTTCTCTCATCGAGCTATCAACAGGATATTTAGCTTTAACAGAAAAATAGAATTGTAATGCTTCTGTCTGATTATTTGAAGCTCCATAATTAAGCAAATTACCAATCATATTATTAATTTCATTTGTACTTTGTCTTAATCCATCAACACTATTTTTAGAAACAATATTCATAATATCTCTTATCTTTCTTATTTTTGTTTCTTGCTGTGTTTTAAGTAACTTTTGTTGATTTTCTATACTTTGATTAGCTTTATTAAGCAAAACAAATATATTATTAATAGATTTCCTAAAATCTTTATAATCAAGTTTATAATTATCTAAACTTGTTCTCATAGACATTATTATACTTTTAATTTTATTAATATTATTAATTGCATATTGTTTATTTTCTGGTAAATAATCTTCACCAACTTCATAATTTGCAGTTAATTCATATAAGGCAGCTATAGATGAAAATAGTGTTTCTTCATAGTTAGCTGTTAAGTCTTGTAGTTGTGGCTCTAAATCTGCATATTTAGGTTTTTCATCAAATACGAATTTAGTTTCTGGATCTTTTTCTTCAAGTTGTGGTTCTACTTCTGAAAAATAGTCAAATAAATAAGTTAATCTGTTTTGATAATGGAATGATCTACCTAAAATCTCTATGATAGTATTCCAATTTGATTCGTAAGTTTCTAAGGACTCAAACTCAATTGAAGTTATTGAGTCATAATTTTCTATATCAAATCCAATTTCTTCACTCATTTCTTCAGAATATGAAAGTAATTCATCTATTTTATCTCTTATATGGTATGACTCTAATAAATGATTACATAAATTATGTCTAGCTTCTATTTCTTCTAATTCTTCTAGTATGTTAAATTTGAGTTTTTCTTGAACATATCTTTTATTGAGTTGCTCTTTTATTTCTTCTTCAATATGTCTTGCTCTATGGTCACTATAATGAAACTCGACATCGTCAGATATATCATTAACAAAAACAGATGATTTTTTAGCTTTTTCTAAATCACTTCTTCTTTTATCTATATAAGCATTTATTTCATTTATTTCATCTTCAACAGGAGGTAATTGTTCATTTTTTAAAAGATAAACTCTATCTCTAACTTCACCTGCAATTCCTTCTAATGCTTCAACAGAAATTTCATCAGGATTATATGAATTTATAATATCTTCAAGATTTTCATTTAATTCTTGGTTATTATCAGAATATTGGTCATACTCATTGTAATCTTGATTTTCATCATTGTATTCATTATCTTCGTTATATTGCTCATCTTGATTATCTTGATATTCATCAGGATAATCATTATTATACTCAGAATTATAGTTCATTCATGAACCCCGATATAGTGTGTTAGACTTATAATTAAGTTTTTTCATTATAGCATAACAGTATAGCTAAAAAATATAAATTAAATTAATCTAATACTTAATCCATGAAAATGTGCAAAAGAAAAAATACTTAATCTATTTAAAGATACATCATTTATTTTAACAATAAAAGGCTCATCTTTATTAATACCTAAATGTTCCTCATGTCTTGGAGCCTCAAATTCAATAAAATAAACTTGACTTATTTTAGAACTTAAGTTCTCTATTTGCTTATAAAGCTTCTTATATAAATCATCTGAAATTTGATATGTTGAAACAGATGTATAGATAATAGTAGGTATATTATTATCTATAGATTTTAAAATATATTCTGATAAATCATTGGTATAATCAACAGAACTATGAACTATAGGCTCATTAGAATAATATTTATTTTGTGTTTGAATTGCATCTTCTAATCTTTCTAATCTTTCAGGAGAGTCCCATATAAAAGACTTCAGCATTTTTATATTATTTGAATTTTTTAAATCAATACAATTTAAATCAAAACCTAATCTTGACTTTATAGTTAAGTTATCTCTATTATTTAATAGTTTTTCAAAAGCTGTTAAGTCATTAACTCTACTAGTTAATAACGGTTTTTCTTTCTTTGAAATATACTCTCTGTCATTATGTATATATTTATAAGAATATTTATCCATATATAAGATTAACCCAGCACTAGAACCTAATTCTATTAAATTTATTTCTTTTAAGTTTAGGCTTAGTAAAGCTGGGTATAAAACAATACTTCTTGCAACTTCATTTGTTTGAAGTATTGTATTTTTCATCCATTTTTCTAATAGTTCTTTGTCTTGTACAAAGATATTATTTATTTCATCAGAAAGTTCTTTATAATTTTCTTGAGAATAAAAACCTCCATAAGACTTAAAAAATCTTTTTATACTATGATTTTCTATAGCTTTAAAATGAATATATGATGTATAAGTTAAAACGGCTTCTAATACACCATTAAATTTTCTATGGTTATAAATATCATCAATAAACTCACATATTATATTGTGTGAGCCTGAGTATTCTAATATATCTCTATATAAAAGAGATGTAGCTGAACATATTTCAGATTGTTTTTTAAATCCTTCTTTAATATCTTTAATCATTTTAAATCCCTATTTCAAATCACTGTTATTCTTTGTTCAAATATTTTAGCTTTTAGTTACAATTTCCAATATTATCTAAATTTTTAAAACTAAAGCCTTTTTTCTTTAGTTTGGGTATTAATTTATCTAAAGCTTGAGCAACTATTATTCTATTAGGATTATTAATAGTACCAAATCCATCATGTAAGACTATAATATTTGAACCTTTTTTAATTTTTGATATAAGTTTTTTATAAATAACTTCTTCAGTTATAAGCATTGGATCATTAATAAAAATATTAGTACCAACAAGAGTCATATTAAGTTCTTTAGATATTTTATCTATTTTGTTATTAACCAAACCATTAGGTGCTCTAAAAAAACGTGGGAACACCCCTGTTATTTTATAAATAATATCATTTGTTTTGTTTATACTTGTTTTTATATATTCTTCACTCATGTTAAAGAAAAAAATATCATGGTAATAACTATGGTTACCTATATTATACTTATTGCTTATTCTCTTAATTAAATCAGGGTATTTTTCAGCATTTTCACCTATAATAAAAAAAGTTGCAGGGGCATTATATTTATCTAAGACATCAAGAAGTTTTTCTGTAGCAATACCATTAGGTCCATCATCAAAAGTTAAACAAATATTATTATTTTCATTATTCGTTGATTGATACCAACTTAATCTTAAATTTGAACAATTTTGTAATAAAAAAGTTAATATAAAAAATAAAGCAACATACTTTATTTTAAGCATATATTATATTAATAAAAAAATTATTTTTATATAACATTTTCATTTGCTAAACTTTCAATATAGTGACTTAGTTGTTCTTTCATAGCTTCCCATCTTGTAAGTTTTTCTGGTAATAAAGAATTAAACTCTCTAAAAGCCATAATAGCTAGTCTATATAACTGCCTTAAGCTTACAGTATTTGTATTAGATAAATTCAAACGAGATTTTTTTTCAGAAACAAATTTTAAAGCAATTGATTTATCTGTATATTTAGAAATTATATTAACAACATGAAGTAAATGTGAATAAGGAACTATTTTATCAATATTATCAAAAGGAACTATAATCCCTAAATCTATTAAATGACTTAAAGCTCCACAAGAATCAAATTCAGATGTATTAACTTGAGAAATAATATCACCAACTGTTATTGAATCATTTTCAGATAAAGTTTCTATAACTTTCATCTTATTATCATTTGCTTCAAACATTTTATTATTTATTTCTTCTTTAAGCACAGAAACTTTTTTATTTATTGTTCCCAATTTTTCATGTAAATTTTTTTTATAAATACAACTATCAAGCCTTTCTGTTACAGCTTTTAACATTTGTTGAACACTTACATTATCAAGGGATTTATAAAACAATTTTTCTCCTTGATAATCCATATTAAATTCAAACTCACCTCTTGAGTATTTCCAACAAAACATATGACTTATAGCATCTATTCCTGTTAATTTACCTAGCTCAGCATGAGTTAAATTACCCTCATATATATATATAGAACCCTGAATTTGTTTATTTAATCTAAAAGATAATCTACCACTACTATTATTTAATGATAAAAACTGTATGATATTTGATAATAAAAGATTATCTTCTGATTTTCCAGAAAAACTCAATGAATTGGCACTACCTATTTGTTCTTGATTCACAATATGACTTAAAGATGATTTATTTCTTGATTCTATTAATGAAATAATATCCTCTTCCATTTCTTTTATATTTTGATATCGTTCATCAGGATCTTTTTTAACAGCTTTTAAAATAATTTTGTCTAATTCACTTGGAATATCTGGAATAATTGTACTAGGAGGTTGCGGTTCTTCTTCTATTACTTTTTTTACAACTATTGCAATAGTGTCATCTAAAAAAGGTGAAACACCTGTTAGTAATTCATATAAAGTTATTCCTAGTGAGTAGATATCTGCTCTATGATCAAGAGATTTTTTACCTAAAGCTTGTTCAGGAGGAATATACATTAAACTTCCAAATAAAGATCCTGTTTGTGTTAGTGAGTATTGATTTGCACTAAACTTAGCTAATCCAAAATCTGTTAGTTTTGCTTGTCCATCTTCTGAAAGCATGATATTACCTGGTTTAATATCTCTATGTAATATTTTTTTCTCATGTATATAAGATAAAGCATTAGAAATTTGTCTACCAATACTTAAAACTAAATCAACAGTAAAATTAGATTTTATTTGTAATAAACGTGCTAAAGATCTCCCCTCAATAAATTCCATTATCATATAATATTGTCCATTTTCTTGACCTATATCATAGATAGCAACAATATTAGGATGTGTTAGCTTAGCTAATGATTGACCTTCTTTATAAAATCTTTGAATTGTTTTTTCAGATTCTTCACTTTCAAGATTTGGATCTAGTTGTAAAACCTTAACTGCAACTTTTCTATCCAATCTTTTATCATGAGCAAGATGGACGATACCCATACCGCCTCGCCCTATCTCTTTTATTATTTCGTAGTTCTTTAATAGTATATCCACTTGTGTCCTAAGTTAGATAAAACTTCTACCTTAAATACTATTTATTGTATTATATAATTACTATATTTATATTTAAATAATATTTTAACCGCAATTATCTCTATACGTAAATATTTTTAAGAAAATCAATTTGAAAAATTAATATTTAATTATAAATAATTTAGCATATCATTATAATTGGTTCATATTTTAAAGTAATAATTTATTCAAATAAATGATATTATATAAACTAACATGATTTAAATCAGGTCTTATATCTAAAAATCATGTTTAAAATAACTACAAATTTTAATCTTAAATTAGTATATCTATAAAAAAAGAGGTTATCTATGGGTTTGGTAATAAATGATAAAGAAAAAGAAATTATTTCAAGACTAATAGCAGATAATTTCACATCTCAAGATAAAATAGATTCAACAATTAAAGGTTATAGTAAGCAAATAGAGGATAATAAAAAGTCATTTTTTACTAAATTTTATTATATAGACTATGAAAAGTCTATCATTACAATTAAAGACTCGGAAGGTAAAGAAAAAGCTCAAATAAAGTTGTCAGAAAATAATTCATTATATAATAAATCAGACTTTAGAAAATGGTCTGATTCTGTTATTGTACTTAATGATGAAAATAAAAAGTCTGGTGACTTTTACTTTAAAGATGATTATAATCCTATAATAGCAATAGATAAGAAATCTGTTCCATATTTATATACAAATGACATAGAAAACTTCAATATAATCTCACAAATAACTCAATATATTTCAAATATAAGCTCTAAAAATAGTCTATCTATTTATGATATAAATTTTTCTAATGATTTTAATATTATGTCATTAAGTAACCGTAATTCAGGTGAAATATTCTTAATAGATATGATTAATGATAAATTAATAAGAAGTTTTACTCTTAAGCCTAATTCTAATAATAAGATTCTGAATGTTTCAATATCTTCAAAGAATAAAAAAGTATATGTAACAGATAATTTATCAACAAACTTAAATATATTTGATATAGATAAAGGTGAAATTCAAAATATAAATTTATCATTAGGTGTTTTAGGTTCTATAGTTTTAACACCAGATGAAAAAGATTTATATGTATTAATTACTAAACCTAAACCTATGTTAAAACTAATTGATTTAACTAATAACTCATCTAAAAAAGAATTTCCAGTAAAAGGTGATTTATTTAGTTTATCTGACTATCCTTATGATTTATTAAGTATTTCGTCGGATAAAAAATTTATTTATCTAATGACATATATACCAGATCCAGAGCCATTTACTCCTGTTATTACTGTTATTGAAACAGATAAGGAAAAAGCAACACAAAGATTTTCAATTAAAGATAAGATAAAAATATCTAATCTATCTAATGGAATAGACAATCCATTAAATGCAAATAAAACGATTTTTCAAGTGTTAATTGATAATAAAATTATTGACAATGATAAAATTGAGGAAACTAAAAGTAAGATAGAACAAGAAAAAAATGAAGCAAATATTTTAAAACAACTTGATATAAACTCAAATTCACAAATTTTGGAAATTAATCCTGGTGAGACCACATTAAAAGTACCTCAAGAAGAAAAGAAAGTTGAAATAGAATGGCAGATAAAAGATAAACCACAAAAAATAGAATTTTGTAATATAACCCCAGGACTTGATGAAATATTACTAGAAAAATGTTTTAAAAAGGTACTTGGTGACTATGAAATAAAGTTAACAAAACTTGGAGAAGAAGAAGGCTGGGAAAATATACAAAAAGAAATCAGTATAAGATATAAAGAATTAGATAAGAAAATTAAAAATAAAGAGTCAATTGTTTATATTCGCTTAAAAGATGCTGTTGTAAAAGTAAGACAAGAGATAGAATGGCATGATTTAGCTGTAATAAGATTGATAGATCTAATGACTGACTATAATTTTGAAATAATGTTTAAAAGAGATGAATGTCTAGAATGGATAAGGGAAAGAGAAAGAGATCAACTAATTGAAACAGGTTTAAAAACTATTGCAACAAATTGTCCAAACTGTAATGCACAATTACTTGGTAGTTATACTTGTAGAGCTTGTGGCTTTGAGTTAGAAAAGCCTGAAGATGCTATAAGAAGAAAGCTTTTACAAGTTGCGACTTATCATCCAATGGACAATCTTAAACAAGGTCACTTAATAATTACAGATGTCGTGAATCATAAAGTTATTGAAACAGATCATTTTAGAAGAATAATTTATGAGTTAAAAAAGGACGTTTTACACTCTGATTTAGAAGTTGAGTTAGAAATACCAAGAGATGCAGTAAGATTAAAAAACAATATAACTCTTGTTGTTGACTATGGTTCTAATAGAGTTTTTAAATTAACACAAAAGGGCAGAAAATTTTGGGAATTAGCTTACGATGCTTACCCTGAGAATGATTTAAATAAGCCAATAAGTGCAGCAGCTTTAGAAAGTGGTAATACTGTTATTGTAGATCATGGTAACCACAGAGTAATTGAGGTTACAGAAGATCATGAAATTGATTGGAGTTATGGTAAAAAGGGTCAATCAGGAATAGAAGATGGTTTATTAAATTCACCTACATACTTTCAAAGAACAAAAGCTGCAACAAATATAATTACAGACTCAGGAAATAATAGAATAATAGAGCTTGAAGGCAACAAAATAATCTGGCAATATGGCAATGAAAATAATATTGATAATGATGAATCTAAAGGTGATGGGTTTAATCAATTAAATCACCCTTTAACAGCATGGCGTTATGAAAATGGAAATACTCTAATACTAGATTCTGGCAATCATAGAGTAATTGAAGTTAATAAAGAAAAAGAAGTTATATGGGAATATATTATTCCTCAAGAAGAAAATGATAGAGATCCTCCTGTTAAAGCTTTTAGACTAAAAACAGGTAAAATAATGCTTACTAGTGAAAAGAGAGTTGTAGAAATAGATCATGAAACAAAAGAAATTACTTGGTCATCTTCAATTGAAGAACTTTCTAGCACTGCTTCAGAAAATGATATAACAACAGTAAAAGAGAATATCAAAAAAGCTAAAGTTTTTCATGGTGTTACAAGTAGATATTTATCTCAATCTAATGTTGAAAATAAGATGGACGATGAAAAGATGAAAGCCTACATGGAAGCTAAAAGAAGCGAATTAGCTAATAAAGCGACATCAAGATCTCCAGTTATTTTAACAGCAGGTGCAGAAGTTATTGATATGGAGTTTATAACACTAGATAAGATTAAAAGTGTTGCCAATCTTATTGATAGAAAGGGAAATTATATTTGGAACTATGGAAATAATTCTGAGTTAAAGAAACCTCAATTTGCAACTTTTAATGAAAAAAACATTATTATTTGTGATACGGATAATAAGAGAATCTTAGTTTTTGATAAAAATTCAGGAGAACTAATAAATACAATAAATAAACCTGATTTAGTTTATATAAAAAGTGCTGAAATAACTGAAGATGATACACTTTTAGTTTGTGATAGTTTAGGTTATAGGATAGTTGAAATTGATTATAATGGAAAAGTTCTATATGATCTAAAAAATGCAGAACTTGTAAAAGCACCATATTATGCACAAAAATTAAAGAATGAGAACTTATTAATAGCAGACTGGGCAAATCATAGAATTATTGAAATTGATAAAAATAATCAAATTATATGGTCTTATGGAGATAAGAACTCAGGAAATGAAAAAAATCAATTATCATATCCAGAATATGCTATAAGATTAAAAAATCAAAATACATTAATTTCCGATACAAAAAACTCAAGAGTCATTGAAGTTAATAGTAATAATGATATATTATGGAGTTATGAAGGACAAGGAATTCATAAATTAATGAGTCCAACTATGTCAATAAGACTAGAAGACGGTAATACAGTTATTACACATAGTAATAATCGTCAAATGGTTGAGGTTGATAGTAGTGGTAAAATATTATGGAAATACTTGTATCAAGATAAAAAAATGTAAATTTTACCTTTTTTTGTCTTAAACTTAAACAACTCTTAAGAAGTTTTTCATATAATAGAACTATAAAAGAGTTAGAGATAAAGAGATTTATTAAATTTAAGAGGATTAAAAAATGTTTAAACAGACAATAAAATTAACAGCAAATCTTTTGCTTGGCTGTATTTTATTATCTAGTACTGCATGTAACAAACCAGTAACACAAACTAATCCTTATGCAACGAAACCAACACAAACACAAACAGGCACAGGATATGATCAAAGTTCACCTTATGATTCTAGTTCTGGATATAGTGGAACAGGTGGATATGGTTCTTATGTTGATCCAAGTCAAATCTCAACACAACAAAATAATCTTCCTACAGGTTCTGTAACAGGTAGAGTTATTGATTCTCTAACAGGTATGGGACTTGCTAATGCAAGGGTTGCTGTAATGGCTATAAACCCTCCAATAACAGCGACAACTGATGCATCAGGTAATTTCACTTTACCAAATGTACCACAAGGAAGACAAGTTTTAACTGTTACAAAAAAAGAATATACAAGTTTAGTTGGTAACTCAAATATAGTTGTTGATGTAACTCCTGGTAATACAGTTAGTGCTCAGCAAATAAATTTAATACCAGATAGAGCATCAATAGCTAATGGATTTATGAGAGCATTTGACGGTTTTAAAATGCCTAGAGGCTTAAGTATAACAGATGATAGTAAAGAATTATTTGTAGTTGATGTAATTGGTGCAGGTGGTTTTTTTACTTATGATAGAGCAGAAGTAAAAAGAATAAATACTGATGGTGGTGTTGTAGACTCATTCGGAAGTAGATTTGTTTCAACTGACATAAAATCAATAGATTTATTTAGATTACTAAAAAAAGCTACAGGTCTTGATGTTGATGCAGGTGGTAATGTTTATGTAGCAGATACAGGAAATAGTTCTCTTAAAAAATATGGCCCAACAGGCAGATTTGTTTCTGAAGTGAAAAAACAATTTAATAATTTATTTGATATTTCAGTTTTATCAACTGGTGATATGGTTGTTTCAGATCCAGGTAATAACAGAGTTTCATTACTTGACTCTAATATGAATATTAAGCTTGATAATATATTAGGCAATTCAGGAAGTGATGGAATAAGAGGAATCACTGTAGATAATGCAGATAATATCTATGTTATTGATGCATCAGCTAAAGCTGGTGAAGTTGTAAGGAAATATGATAAAAATGGTAATAAATTAGCATTACAATTTGGTGTAATAGGTGGTTTAGAACCTAGTTATTTTAATAATCCAACAGACTTAGCAGTTGATAGTAGAAATGGTGATATCTATGTTGTAGATACAGGTAATAACAGAGTTCAAAGATTTAACTCTGAAGGAAGTTTCTTATCAGAATTTGGTCAGTTTGGAACACAAAATGGAAGTTTCAACTCACCTTGGGGAATAGCTGTTGATAATCAAGGTTTTGTATATATTGCAGATACAATGAATGGCAGAATACAGAAATTTATGCCTGGTAGATTTGGTCAAAATACTTACTAAATATAAATTCAAAATATATTGTTGAATAAGAATAGATAGTATATTAAAAGTAATTACCCAAAATTAAACGATTTAAGCATTATAATTCTAGTTTTTGGGTAGTTACTTTTTTTATTCTAAACAATTAAATAACTTTAAAGCTGATAATTTATTAATCAATTAATTTTATAACTTGTTTATACCTTACTCTTAGGTTATGATTTATTAGTTTCAAATAATTTAATTTATGAGGTGTTAATATTATGGCTCCACAATATATTTATACAATGCATGGTCTTGTAAAAGTCGCTGGTGCAGACAAAATACTAGATGGAATTTATTTATCATTTTATCCAGGAGCAAAAATTGGTGTTGTTGGTGAAAATGGTTCAGGTAAATCCACTCTCTTAAAAATTATGGCTGGTGTTGACCAAGATTTTATTGGACATTCTGAACCTGCTAAAGGTATTAGAGTTGGCTATGTTCCACAAGAGCCTATTTTAGATGAAACCAAAACTGTTTATGAAAATGTAGAAACAGCATTTGCCGATATAAAAAAAATGCTAGTTGATTATGACAAATTAGCAGAAGATATGGCAGATCCAGACAAAATGGAAGAAGCTTTAGATAAAATGGGTGAACTTCAAGAAAAAATTGAACAAGTTGATGGTTGGAATCTAGAACACAAAATACAAGTAGCATCAGAAGCATTACTTTTACCTGAAGCTAATAGTAGTATAAAAAATCTTTCAGGTAGTGAAAAAGAAGAGTTACTTTATGACCTTATAGAACAACCTGATATTTTATTACTTGATGAACCTACAAACCATCTTGATGCAAAACAGTTCAATAGTTAGAAAAGTAATTACAAAGAATACAGGAACAGTAATAATTGTAACCCATGATCATTATTTCTTGGAGCAACATAACAAAATGGATTCTCAGCCAAAAATGGAAAAGAACTCATATGAAGGTAATTATTCAAGTTAGTTAGAACAAAAAACCATAAAACTTGAAAAAACAGAAAAGACTGAAAACTTTGAACTTCAAACTCTTAAAAATTTGAATGGATCAAATGAATCAGAAGAGCAAACAAAAAATCAATCTCATGTTAATGATTACTATAAAAAAGTTGATTCTGGGGTTAAGTAAGATCAAATGGAATTACAATAACACAAGTCCAAGACTTAGGGATTTAATTTAAGTAAATAATATAAGCAAGAGCTATAACGGAAATGAATTAATCAAGAATATGGTTAAACCTAAAACCTAGTAGCATTATTGCTCAAATGGTAAAATGGGGTGAAAACAAATCTACATTATTTGAAATGATTACAGGGATAGAAAAACCAGATTCTGGAGAAGTAAGATTAGGTAAGCAGTTGAGGTTTCTTGTGTTGATCAACATAGAGACTTAATTGACAGTGATAAAACAGTTTTCAAGCTGTGTGATGGTATAGATTTTATAAAAGTTGGAAATAGAGATGTTAACTCTAGAGATTATTTAGAGTAAATTTGCTTTTAGAGTAAAAATCAACAAAAACTTATTAGTGTTTTATCTGAGTAGAGAAAGGAATAGAGCTTATTTAGCCAAATTACTTCGTAAAGGTGAAACTTTATATTATTAGATAGACCATCAAATGATTTAGATATTACAACAACATTAAGAATGTTGAAAATGCTTTACTTGATTTTAATGGTTATGTAATGGTTATAAACCGCGATCGTTTCTTTTTAGATAGAATTTGTACTCATACATACTAGCTTTTGAAGGACGAGGAAAGTTGAATATTTTTGAAGAAATTTCAAGAATATGAAGCAACAAGACGTAAAGAACTTGGTTCTGATTATGATAAATCAAGAAGCAGCAGATATAAAAAATTAAAGCTATAAATTCTCAAGCTAAAAAATAATTAATATATAAAGCACAGATTTTAAGAACTTTTCATAATACTAACTTACGAAAATGAAAATAATCAAGTTAAATTTTCTTATTTATCTTATGCTCTATGCTTATCCTATTTATATAAAATTAAAATTTGTCATTCTATAAGAAACTATTATATTTTATCTTCATAAAAACTTCACAAAAAATTTATACTAAATTCACCGAAGTAATATTAATCAACTGTTAATATAGTTAGTAATTATATATGATTATTTAAAACTAATTATGGTGATTAATGGATAACTCAATTTTAGACTATCAAGAAAAGATTGGTAAATATCTAATAACACAAGAACTTGGTAGAGGTGCTTCCGGTATAGTTTATAAATCAAAAGATTTGGAGATTGGAAGATTTGTTGCAATAAAAAAGCTTATTTTAGATGAAAATCTTTCACAAAATATAGTACAAGAAAAAATGTTTAGATTTAACAGAGAAGCAGTAACACTAGCATCATTATCACACCCTAATATTATAAGTGTAATTGAAATTCTAAAAAGTAATAATGCAATAGTTATGGAATTACTTGATGGGAAAAACCTAGATATATATAAAAAATATAATAACCTATCAATAGATAATATACTGTATATATTTATACAAATTGCTGAGGCTCTAGAATATATACATTCTAAAGGTATAATCCATCGTGATATAAAGCCAGAAAATATAATGATACTTTCAAATAATAAAGTCAAGATAACTGATTTTGGCATTTCAATAAATAATACAAATAGAGAGCTTTTTTCAAATGAATTACTTACAGGAACTATATCTTATATGTCACCAGAACAGCTATATGGTAAAGAACCTGATTTTAAAAGTGATATTTTTTCTTTTGGTGTTCTAATGTATGAAATCTTAACAGGAAAATTACCATTTAAAGGGAATACAGCTAAAGAAATAATAACAAATATTTTCTTTTCAACTCCAATTGAACCACAGAATATTAGAACTAATGTTTCAAATATATTATCAGATATAATATTAAAATGTTTAGAAAAAGCTCCTAATGATAGATATCAAGGAGTAAAGGATATAATTGACAAATTAAGTTTTGAAAGAATTAGATTAAATGCTTTAAATCTGGATATACATTTAGGTAATACAAAGATAAAAGATACTCAGAGTTCTAGTCTTAATTTTTTACAGAAAGAAAATATTAAAAAAGATAGATTCCAAAATTATGATTTAATTAAAGAAATAAGTAATTATAGTGAATCTAAAAGAACAGGTATTTTAACTATTATAAGTGATTTTAATAAAGCAGAAGTTTTTTTTAGAGAAGGTAATATAATTAGTTGTTATGTAGATTATAAAAACTTAAATGCAATAGATGCATTTTTTGAGCTAATTATTTGGGAATCAGGAAAATTTAATTTTAAAGATATAGAAGTATCAAAAAAATCTGAGTTTGAATTTATGCCTACAAATTTGTTAATATTAAAAGCAAAGCAGGTTCTCAATGAATATCATGAACTTATAGATAAATATTTGGATAATCAAAAAATTAAATTTATAGGAGATATTAATAATATCCATGATTTAAGAACTAAAGAGTTGATAGCTCTACTTAATAAAAATATTGATATTTCTAATATTCACAATAGATTAAATATAGATAAATTATCAGTTTTAAGGATATTTGATAGTTTAAATAACCAAAAAGTTTTGGAAATTACTTAATAAGGTCTACAATTATATTAATAATAGACCTTATTTAAAAGACTTAAAAATTATTCTTTGCTTCATCTAAAAATGGTAATTTAACATCTTTATCTGAAACAATAGGATTTAAACAATTCCAAGATATATTTATTTTAGGATCATCCCATCTAATACCAGCGTCATTCTCAGGAGAATATTCTTCACCTGTTTTATAAACAACTTCTGCAGTATCTGATAAAACTAAAAAAGCATGAGCAAAACCAACAGGAACATATAATTGTCTTTTATTCTCATCTGATAATATTTCACCAACCCATTTTCCATAAGTAGGAGAGTTTTTCCTAATATCAACAGCTACATCAAAAATCTCTCCTTGGACACATCTAACTAATTTAGATTGTGCTTTTGGATGAGTTTGATAATGCATACCTCTTAGAACATTTTTAATTGATTTTGAATGATTATCTTGTACAAAATTATCAGTAATACCAAAATTTACAAAGTCAGTTCTTTTATATGTTTCAACAAAAAAACCTCTTTCATCTCCAAAGGCTTTTGGTTGTACTAGTATAACATCTGGTATTTCTAGTCTTTTAAATTCAAAAGGCATTAATGGTTATTACTCCTTGATTAGATTTAATAAATATTTTCCATAACTATTTTTCTTAAGTGGTTGAGCAAGTTCTTCTAACTTAACTTTATCAATATATCCTAATCTATAAGCTATTTCTTCTATACAAGCTATTTTTAAGCCTTGTCTTTGCTCTATAATACTTACAAATGTAGCAGCATCAAGTAATGAATCATAAGTTCCTGTATCTAACCAAGCAAAACCAGTTCCCATTAATTCTACATTTAATTTTCCTGCTTTTAGATATTCATTATTAAGAGAAGTGATTTCCAATTCACCCCTATCAGATGGTTTAAGGCTTTTAGCCATTTGAGCCGCATTTTTATCATAATAATATAAACCTGTAACAGCATAATTTGATTTTGGTTTTATTGGTTTTTCTTCTATAGATAAAACTTTACCATCTTTATCAAAATCAACAACACCATACCTTTCAGGATCAGAAACATTATAACCAAATACTGTTGCTCCTTCAGTTTTCTTAGAAGCATTTTCAAGCATTTCTTGTAAATGGTGACCAAAAAATATATTATCACCTAGTATTAACCATACATTATCATTATCAATAAATTCCTCACCTATAACTAATGCTTCAGCAATTCCTTTTGGTTCATCTTGAACTTTATAAGAAAAATTTAATCCAATATTACTTCCATCACCAAATAACTCTATAAAACTTGGTAAATCTCTTTTAGTAGATATTATTAAAATATCTCTTATTCCTGCTAACATCAAGGTAGCTAAAGGATAATAAATCATGGGTTTATCATATATAGGTAAAAGCTGTTTTATTGTTGGTATAGTTATAGGATAAAGCCTTGTTCCACTTCCTCCTGCAAGAATAATTCCTTTCAATTTATCTAATCTCCGCTAAAAATGTTAAGTATAAAATTATAATAGGTAGTAAATTATACATTCATAATTCTTGTGAGTAAATATTTTCTTATTAATAGTTGAGTTTATAGTATATTAAGCTAATCCTTGAAATAACTTCTTAATTTCTTCTCTAATTTTTTCGAATCTTTCTCTTCTTATTTTCATATCTTCAATATATAGTGTATTCTTTTGAGAAATTAAAATTGACTCTAAATGATGTAATAAATTATTTCTAATATCTAAATCTAACTTTATAATTATTTCTCTAAACTTTTCTAATAAAGAATGAATAGTTACTTCTCCAATCTCTATATCTAGATTAAGATTATCTTCTAAAGACTCCGCATTTTTTATTAAATCATTTATTCTTTCTCTTATATTCTCTTCTTGTGCTTGATTAGATTTATTATTTAATATTTTAGAATTTATTATAACTTCACCTAATTTTTTTTGTATATCGATTAATTCTCTATTTGAAATTTCAAAACTTTCTAACGCTTTTTTAAAATTAGGTACTTTATCTAAGACATCTTTAATTTGACTAAAAGTTGTTTTTCTTAAATCTTGTCTTTCTAAATCTGTTAACAGTGGTTCATGAAAATTTATATTACCATTAGTATCTAAATTTACTCCCAAATCTTTTATTACTTGTGAAACAAAAAATCTATTAGAATATTGAGGTGTATTATTTTTTTCATTTAACTTATCATCACTTGCATCTTTAAGAAAAGCAAAAACTTTATCACCAACATAATCTTTAATAAGTTCTATCTTTTGTTCATCAGTTAAATTTTTACTTGATAAACTTCTAACTAATTTATCATAATTAGCAATTATATTATCTATATCTTCCCCAGATTTACCTTCTTTTATAGCATTTATAATCTTATCCAAGAGTGCTGCATACATTGCCACTTGTACTTCATTTCCTGAATCTAAAGCTATCTGATATTTTCTCATTAGGACACCTAAAGCTCTTGTAAAACCATTTCTTTTGTTTGGTGGTAAATTTTCTATTTCATTATTTAAATTTGTAATAGATCTATCTACTTTTTTTGTAGCTTTTGTATACTTTTCATTAAAAACATTTTCTCCACCTATTACTTTTTCTGAAGTATCTAGTAAAGAGTTAAAAGTTGATTTATGATGATTTTTTGAATCCACTTTTGAGGTAATATTTTTTAAAGCTTGTAAATCTTCACTATTAACTATTTCATCATTTTTATACTTATCTAAAATATTTTTAAATTGTGTTATTTCATCTTCTGATAATTCTTTAAGTGTCTTTTTACTATTAAGTAACTGCTCACCAACTTTTGAAATTCTAGAATTATTCATGAAAGTAGAAGAATCTATATATTCTTTTGACATACTATTCATTTTATCAATTATATTTTGTTGGTGTTTCTTTTGTCTTTCATAGGTCTTTAGTTGTTGTATTTCATCTTTATCTAATTCAATTTCAAAATCAAAAGAATTTGGATTAACTATACTAGAATTTATATCTTTTACATTATCTGTTTTATCTTCAAATTTATTTTTTAAATCAACTTTATTTTCTTCTAGTTTATTATCTTTTATAGTAAATGAAATTTCTGTTTTATTTTTTATTTCTATTTGATTAGATTTCTTATCAACACTTTTTGTTGATTTTTCAAAGCTTACATTATTTGTCATATCTAAAACTTAAACCTTTAAATAACAACATCATTTAAAAGTACTATAGTTTATATTATTTATTACTTGTGTAAACTTTTAAATAATACTTAGAGTTTTTATTTTTCTTTCAGATAGGTTTGAAAGATATTCTTTGAAAATTGTTTGTATTCTTTCAAGTAAATTATTTTCAGCAGTAACATCTTCTAAAGAGTTTATATCTAAGATCTTTAGATTAATTAGTATATTCCTAATATTATCATTTATTATCTTATAATTAGATGTCATTTTTAAACATTTACCACAAATAATACTTCCTGTACTTAGACTAAAACCTAGTCTAAGATTTATATCTGGTATCTCATCAGCACATATATTACATTCAGAAAGGTTGATTGATAACCTAATATTTTTAATATCTAGTTGAACCTGGAAAACCCAAATGTATATAAAATATGATTATTAGTTTTCCATTTCTTAAATTATATCAACTAGCAACTCATATATATTCTGAAATTACCATCACTATTTAAATAAGGTAATTAATTCCCCTAGAAATAATGGTAAAATTAGTTTATCATAATCAAAGTCTAAGTTTGAGCTTTTTGGGGTTTCACATTCTGTTATGTGCCTCTTTTTCCTTTACAATTATTAACTCATTAACATTTAAAAGTTAGTCGTCCTGCAAATTCTTTTTGCTTTTTTAATTCCTGCTTTACTGCTCTTATAACCCACTATTTTGTTGAGCCAAGAGAAGTATTTTATCTGATTCTGATAGATTATAAGTTTTTAGGAGGTAACCCTGGCTGCCGTAGCAAATTCCTTATACCCCTGCTACCTGTCTACACTATCAACAGAATTCCAACAATTAAAGCTCAGGCCAGGAGCATCATTGCACCTAAAGAGCATTAACTTTTTGTTCCTTGTAGTAATAAAGCCACAATCTCCTTCTCCTGCCTGAACTGTATCTGTAACAGTGTGTGGCTTACCTTCTCTCAAGTTCTAAGGCTGCATAACCTTAATTTATGATAATTATGTGATTGATGTTTAACTGTTGAAACAACATTTCCTATTACTCTGGCAAGTTGCAATTTATAATCTCCTAAAGTTTTTTACATCTATTAGATATATTTTAACTTAGTTTGATAATATGTTTAATAGTTTAAGAATTTAAAATTTTCTCAAATATATTTTTAACTGAAATATAAACAAAGTAATGTTTTAGTATATTATTTTTATATCTTGATTGAACAAAGCCATTATCTGACTTTTGACTATCAATTAAATCAAGATGATATTCATTATCAGACTCGTCAAATAATCTAATACCTTTTCCTAGTAAAATAGGTATTTGAGTTATTATCATTTCATCAATTAGTTTATTATCAATAAAGCTTTGAATAGTTTTTCCACCATCTATATATAAATTTTTCTTTCCTTCTTGAGATAACTTATTAATTAAATCTTTTGGTTCTAAATTCTCAATTCTAACT
Organism: Candidatus Sericytochromatia bacterium; assembly: GCA_046328075.1. GTDB lineage: Bacteria > Cyanobacteriota > Sericytochromatia > UBA7694 > JACMQJ01 > JAXLXG01. The sequence goes on along the minus strand of JAXLXG010000024.1, from coordinate 58,675 downwards.
TTATCTTTTAGGTCTTTAGGAATATCAAGTTTTTTTGTTGTTAAAACAATAACTTCTTTTTCATAATTTAAACCAAATATTAAAACTTTTCTTGTATTTCTTCCATTGCAAGAGCATCTACATTAAGACATAAACTTTTCAAAACTAATTCCTTTTATTTGACTTTCAGAGTATTTAGGATTATTTAACCACTCAATACCTCCATCAATTTTTGCAATAAAACCATCAAAACTTGTTGCAATAAAAACTAAGCAATTAACTTTCATAATTTCCTTTTAAAATTTTCTTTTATATAATTGTGGTACATTCTAAGTATTTAATATATCTAGTTCTGTAATAGCATTTTCAGAATGTGTGAAAACATCAAAAATTACTTTATTATAATTTATGATATATTTGAGATGATAGTTTAAGTCTTCTGCAATTTGAGAAACAAAATTCACAAAATTAATCGACTCTATAAAAGACTTAAAAATAAACTCAGCTTTTATATATTTAAAATCTATATTTTCCCATATAGAATTTGTTTTTATTAGTAAATCATTTAATTCATTATTAGTATATTTTTTCATATCTAAACCCAAAAGAGAATATTTTTGTATATACCTAAGTAAAATTGGTTGAAAAAATTAATGCAATAGAAATATTGAAATTATTAACTCTTTTCTTCTTTTCTCATACCTTTTCACTTTTTACTTAGTATATAATATCTTAATTCATTATTTAATTTAATAACATTTATGGCAATAGATTATAAAACATTTGTAGTAATTAACCCTAAATCTTCTGATGGTAGTACTGGTAAAAAAATTACTAAACTAGTTGATAAGTTAAAAAAAATTGGTGAATTTGATTATAAATTAACAAAAGATAAGTCACATGCTACAGAATTAACTAGGAATGCAATTAAAGGCAATTATAATAGAATAATTGCTGTTGGTGGTGATGGAACTTTTAATGAAGTTGTTAATGGTTTTTTTATAAATAATGAAATAATAAAAGATAATATAGTTTTAGGTTTAATATCTGGTGGTACAGGTGCTGATTTTATAAGAACACTTGAAATACCATCTAATATTGATAAAGCAATATATAAAATTGTTGATAATAATATAAAAAAAATTGATTTAGGAAAAGTAACTGCAACAAGTAAATCAGGAGATAAAATAACAAGATATTTCCTTAATGCTTCAAATATAGGATTAGGTGGAGATGTCGTAAAAAAAGTAAATAATTCATCAAAAGTTTTAGGAGGTTTTACTACTTTTTTAGTAAAAACAATTTCAACTGCAATGGAATTTAAGAATAAAAAATTGACATTAACTTATGATGAAAAATCTATAGAAAATATTTATAGCAATATAATAGTAGCAAATGGTAAATATTGTGGTGGTGGAATGAAGTTTTTACCAGATGCAAGTTTAGATGATGAGTTATTTGATATTTTAACAATAGGAGATATAAATAAAGTTGAGTTTTTTGAAAATATATTAAAGGTTTATCAAGGGACTCATTTAAAATTTCATAAAATTGGTGTAAAAAAATCTAAAACATTATCAATTGATTCAAATGAAAAAGTTAGGATCGAGGCAGATGGGGAAGAATGCGGTTTTACACCAGCCAAATTTGAAATAATTCCTAAAATTTTAAATATAATTTATTAGAATTTATAAGCACTTCTTGCATTAACACTTACAGATGCTTTTTGACCTGGTTTTGGTATATTTACCCCTGCCCCAACATTTACTCTTACATTTTCACTAGGAGCATAATCAACACCTACATTTACACTTTGATTATTTGTTTTAAAGTCTTTATCTAATTCTTGAGAATATCCATAAGCGATATTTACTTGGTCATTTAAAGTATGAGATTTACTAATACTTATATATGTCTTATTATTATCAGAATTTCCTAAACCTGTTTTATTAATTACTTTTAGGTTAGCTCTATCATAGTTAACTTCAACTTCTGAATCTAATTCTTTTGATTTTAAGTCATAAGCAACTTTTTCTCTTATATTTGTCCCTGAAGCTATATTATGACTGGCTTCAACTCCACCTTTTGTCAAACCAACTTTAAAAGTGCCATTTCCTAAAGTTACAGATGGATCTACACTCGCTTTAATATCTGTTATACCATTTCCATAAATCTTTGTTTTAAGTGGAATATTAAATGTTTTTTCTTCTGGTAATTTTTCAGCAGCTAACCAAACACCAGCTCCTACAGCAGCTACAGCACCAGCAGTAATTGCGATTGTTTTAGCATCACCTTCTTTGAGGTCTTTAAGGTATTCTTTTGAAATTCTATCAACTTGAAGATCAAGATATTCAAATTTACCGTCAAAATCAAATTTACCATTTTTATAGCCTACTTTAACTTCACCAAATGAACCCACTATTGGTACTTGAGAGTTCTGATAAGTTATAGAAATTTCTTTTAAATTATTCATATTAGGAGCTTGTGTTAAACCGATATCTGTACTTAAATCTAATTTTACTCTATGTTCACCAGAGTTACCTATATAAGTACTATATGATAAGTTTTGTGTAAAATTAGCTTTACCTTGTGGATCAGGAAAACCAGTGCTTCCACCAATAGATACTACCCCCTCATGTTTTTTTATTCCAAAATCCTCAAGTCTCTTTGATTGTGTTTCTTGAGCATAGTCTAAAAATCTTGCTTCATCACTAGGATCTGTAAACTCAATTAAATAATTATCTCCAGAATCTCTTTTACGAGCTACAATATGATTATCAACAAGAGCTATTTCAATATTTTTTATTTCTTCTTTTAACTGTCTAGCAATATCATCTTTAAATAACTGTATTTGATTTTCTTTTGGTAATCCATCAGTATAGTCTGTAATTTTTATTTTTCTTTCATTTTTATCATCACCAAAATTTATTAAATCTGGTCTTGAACTTAAAACAGCATATTTAGCCATTCTACTTAAATCCATTTTATCAGCAAAAGCTATAGGAATTTCTTTATTAGAATCTTTTACCTTTGCTCTAAGACCTGTTTTTGATGTAATTATTTGTATATCTTCAGCTTTTGTATCTAAAGATTTACTGACATCTGATTTGAAACTTTTAATATCAAGATCTTTACCTTGAGTATCATCATAGTCTGAAATATCTATTTTTTTAGGCAAGGCTTTTTTAGGTGTATCATTAGCACCTGAATAATTATTACTATTACCTATAACAGTCATAAAAAACCTTGAACAAAAATTTATTTCTTTATTATATCAAGAATAAATTTTATATAAAACTTTATTTTAGTTATCACTAATTTATTAAAAAACTTTCTTAAAATTTTTGTTCATATATTTAAATTGTAAGATAGTATATTTTTATAATAAAATTTTCAAATAATACTCTTAATATATTTAATATGATAGAATTAGTTATTCTATTTTAATTTTTTAATAAATAATATGAAATTTTTCTCTTATTATAATTTTTTTTGTTTTTTATTAGTTCTTATGTTAAATAGTTGTGCAAGTACAATTATTAATTCTCATAAAATAGGTACAACAAAAGAATTATGCTCCAAAAAATCTGTTTTAGTTTTTTGGGGGACGGCTTGGAGGGACAATCAAAAAGAAAAAAATCTTAGAGAAGAAATCGCTTCAAAAGCTATTAATAAATATTTTTCAAACTCAAAATGTTTTTCAGATTTTAAAGTAGTAAAGAATCTTAATAATAAAGAAAGTATTTCTTTATCTGATACAGAACTATTAAATCAAACAAAAGATTCAAAAATTGATAAAATAATAACAATACGAATTGAAGAATTAGGACCTATACTAAATTTAAATCTTGGTCTTGTTTTAGTTGAAGGTGCAACAGAAGTAAAGCTAAGAGTTAAGGTTATTGATATTAAGACTTCTTCTATTGACTATGATAATTCTATTGACTGGAAAAATGGTGGTGCTTATATTATTAAAGGTATAGGAACTCTTGAAAGTGATATGATTGATTTATTATTAAAAATATTTGAGTCAAATATTTAACACATAAATAATTATATAATATTCATAAAAAATACAACCTAATACTCATAATTTATACTAATTTTTGCTCTTAAATTATATTTAATAAGATATTCGGGATTATTATTTTCTGTATAAAACGAAGTTTCTTAAGTTAGAAGATATTGAAGAAAATTAAAGCCTTTGTTTAAAAATATGTTTTAATTATTTATGTAATTAATATATTAAACAAAGAAAGTATAAAAAAATGAAAAAAATTTTTACCTTTTTTTTATTAGCATTATTTTCTTGTGAAATAAAAACTATAAGCTCTACTAACGAAAAAAATTCAGAACTAATATCTAAAGAAAGATTAGTGCAAAACTCTTTTCCTATTCCAAGTTCTTCATTAATACAATCAGTAATTAACACACCTGAACCAGAAAAGTTTACCCCTATTCTATCTGTTTTTCCTAAAATATTAATTATAAGAAAAGGTGATAAAAATAATATTTTTGCTCAAGTAAAAATATCAGAAAATGAATTATATAATGATTTTAATTTTATCTCAGAGAATGAAAAAATTGTTTCCATTGATTCTAAAGGGGTATTATCTGGGAACCAAGAAGGAAAAACAAGTGTATATGTTATATCTAAAAATAAAATGTATGATAAGTTGATTGAAATAGAAGTAAGAAATGACAAAGAGCCGTTTTTATTTAATTATCAAAACTATTCATCAACAATACCAAATGAGGTTTTAAATTTTCAAGAAATAGGAGAAAAACTTTTTTTAAACTTAATACCTAAGTATAAATTATCTAATATTTATTCTAATTACAATTATTCTATGGAATCACAAGTTTTTAATATTAATGGAGATTCTGTTAATATTGAATCTATAGATAAAATAAATGTAGATAATGATGGAAAAATTTTAACAAAAACATTTTTCACAAATTACTTGATAAGTATATACAAAAAAGAATCTAAAATAAAAAATTTTGAGCTTTTAAAACAACCTATAATAGATACAATTAAATATCCTTTAAATTCAGATTTAGGATCAAGTGTCTATGATGTCGGGACATCTGCAAGGGTAGAAATAGATAATTTGGGAAATTTTGTAGTTATATGGTCTGATTCTAGTACTTTTTATGCAAAAAAGTTTAATAAAAATGGGGAAGTTCTGGTAAATCAAAATATCTTATTTTTATCTTCAGATATGAAAGCAATTAAAGGGTTTAAATCATATTTATCTGCTAATGGGAAATATTTAATTGTAACTGATAGAATTGGTAAAGTTTATATTTTTGATGATAAATTAAAACTAGTTAGACAAATAAATATAGGTCAAAAAGCTGAAAGAATTGATAATAACTCATATATAACTTTTGATTTACCTTTAGTTTCTATAAATGATAATGCTGAATTTGTTGTAATTTGGAGACAAGAATCAGATTTATTAAATGAATTTTGGGGTGAAAAATTTGATTCTAATGGTAACCCTATATGCTCATTATTTAAAATAACTGATAATTTAACTAAAGTGAATAATTATAATAATAGAATCGAAAATATATACCCAATCTTAGATAATAATGGAGATCTTATAATAACGTGGATTAATAAACAAAATTTAGATACAAATATAAAGTTTATTCCTTTAACTACAAAAAATAAAGAGTTAAATAAAGATATATTTTTAACAGAAGGTAGTTCATTTGACCTATTAAAAAATGAGTTAATAAAAAACTTAGCTGAAAAATATAAGATTAAATTTGTTATAGAAAATAATATTATTGGCAATATCTCAGGAAATATGCTTAATACTAATAAAACAGGAATAAGTAAACTTTATGCTTTTAATGAAAAGGACTATACTAATTTGTTAGAACTTATGGTAAAAGTATTACCTAAATGTCAAATAGATTATTTCAACATTAATGCAAAAAAATAATTTAATTTAAAATTTATTGAATATAATTAGTGTATTTTGAGATCATATATAATGATTTATATTTAATTTATCAACTGTTAATTTTATTAGCATTTAAAATAAACTATTATTTAAAACATAATAAACTGATATAATAACAAAGAAATTCTTTTAATATTTGAGTAATTGTACAATTTTAATGTTAAGTCTAATTAGTGATTTTGAAAAAAACTACAAAGTAGAAAGAAAAATTGGAGCAGGTGGAATGGGCGACGTTTACCTTGCTACTGATAAAAGGCTTGAGCGTTTTGTAGCTGTAAAAGTATTAAAGGTACAAGATAATATTAATAGTCAGGAATTTATTGAAAGATTCAAAAATGAAGCAAAATCAATAGCAAAATTATCTCATCCAAATATAGTTTCTATATATGATTTTGGAAGCCAAGACGATGTTTACTATATGATTATGGAATATCTTGAAGGCAATAATTTAAATGAACTAATAGAAAAATCAAAACAAAGAATCCCTCATAGTTTGGTTGTTAATGTAGCAATACAAATGTGTAATGCTTTGCAATATGCTCATGATAATAAAGTTATACATAGAGATATTAAACCTGATAATATAATCCTTACTAATAAAGGTATTGTTAAACTAACTGATTTTGGAATAGTTCTACTTGATAAAGACAAAGATAATAGTAATGATCAAATTGTTGGAAGTATACTTTATTCATCACCAGAGCAGTTAAGCGATTCTTCAGCATCAAATGAAAAAAGTGATTTATACTCACTTGGTGTAACCCTTTATGAAATGCTAGTTGGTAAAAACCCATTTTATACAGATGATATTTTAAAATCTATAAAATCTATAATGTATGATATGCCCGAATCACCAAGTGATATTTATCCAGAAATTCCTAGGGGTTTAAGTGATATTATAATGAAAACTTTAGAGAAAAATCCTAATAATAGATTTGAAAATATAAAAGAATTAAAAAAAGAAATAGCAATTTATGCTGATCAAGAAACATTACTTGAAAATAATTTTTTAGAGATAAATTTAACTAATGAATCTTATGCTCATAAAATGATTAAAGTAAATAATAACTTTATTAACACCTCAGAATATAAAAGTATATTTTATAAAGAAATTGATAATGAATCTGATATCATAAAAAATCCTAATATAAATAAATATTATTGGATAGACGAAGTAATAAAAATTGAAAACGGTGAGTATATAGAGAATAAAGTAACCTTTCAAAATATAAATTATGTTCTAAAAGAAAATGAAAACTTTAATGGTTTTATTATGATAGATCATACTTATTTATTACTTTTTTATCATAATTCTTTAATAGGTGCTTTAGATATATTAAATAATGAGATTGGTGATAAAGCTTATGAAAGTATTCCTGAAAATTGTAATTCTTTTATATATAAAGAATCTATTTCGCTCCCATGTTTACCTGTAGTAATAAGCAATATTTTAAGCAATGGAATAGAGATATATAAAGATTTAAATAAAAATAATACAAACTTAAAAGATTTTCTCTCGTTTTTTATTAAGAAAAATAAGTTTGATGGATTAATAGAAATAACTGAGCAAGTAGCATTTAAGAAAAATATTTTATATATAGAAGATGATAAAATTGCTCAATTATTGTTAACAAAATATTTTAGAGAAAATGATTTACCTTATGAGTTAGTTATATCAGAAAGTATTTTTGATGCTATAAAAAAAGTAAATCAAAATAAATATGATTTGGTAATACTGGATTATTATTTAGGAGATGGAACTGCAAGAGACTTTATAAGTCAAAATAAGTCTGACTCACCTATTATTTTAACTACATCTTCAAATGATTATAAAATGTTATCAGATATGCTATTAAAAGAAGGCATAAGGGATTATATTATAAAAAGAAGTAGCTCTGACTATTATAAAGAACTTTCTTCTATGATTAAAAATATCATTGGCTCTGAAAAGATATTTTTTGAGTCAAAAAAATCCTATATTTCATATATAAACTCTAATGTAGTTATAGGATTATCTCAAAATAACTTTAGAGAGTTTATTGTTAATAATAATAATAATATTCTTTTAGATTTTGATTTAGCAAACTCCTCTATAAATATATTTACTTATAATAAAGGCATTGTTAAAAGCAGTATTAATTTAATACTTAAAAATCTTACAATCTTAATCTCTAAAAAAAATAAAAAAATATCAGACTATAGTTTCTTCTTAGAGAATGATGAAAATTTATCTTATGAAATAGAAGAAAAAATTAAAGAAAATATATGTCTTGAGTTTAGTTCTAACAATCTTGATAAGAATGTTAATAAATTAATTTATAACTCATTATATTTTAAGTTTTCTAATTGGCTTATTAAAAACTATTTTGCTACAGTTAAGCATTCTAAAAAAGAACAAGAAATGTTCATAATTTATAAAAATATACCAGAAATTACTAAAGTAAAATATTTTACAAATATAATAGCTGATGAAATTCCAATTGTTTTTTATAATAAAATAAATGTTCCAATTATTTTTGCTAAAATTGGGAATGGTGATTTTAAATCTGTTAACGCATTTATAGAAGACTCTATAAGAATAAAGAAAAATCTAGAGAGTTTAGAGTCTATAATTTACATTTCTACAAATAATTATGAAAAAGAAATAAATGAATTATTTAAAAAATATACAAAAAATAAAGTTTTTTCTTTATTTTCAAAAAAAACACGACTACAAGGCATAATCAAAATAGATGAAAAATATAGTATACAAATTAATTTACTAAATTATAAACATGAGTTTGATTCTTTTGATTTCTTTTTACCATATTTAAGTAAATATTAAGATATTATTATATAATATGAATGAAATTTCAGAAGTAGTAATAAGGTCTGTAATTGTATATTTTACTATAATTATTGGTTTAAGATTAATAGGAAGACAACATTTAGGTCAAATAAGTATTAATGATTTTGTCTTAGTTTTACTAATATCTAATGCTGTACAGAATGCTATGGTTGGAAACAATACCTCATTAATTGGTGGTATAGTGTCTGCATTAACATTACTATTAATAAGTTACTTAATTTCCAATTTAATTTATAGTTCACCTAATTTAAGAAAGATTCTTAATGGAGAGCAGATTATATTAATTCATGATGGTTTATATCAAGAAGAGAACTTAAAGAAAGTAAAAATAACACATGATGAACTTGAGTCAATAATAAGAGAACATGGTGCAACAAGTGTTAAAGATGTTCATTCTGCTATATTAGAAACAGATGGTTCTATAAGTATCATAAATAATACAGAAAATAATAATAAACCTTCTATTCAAAAACACCATAGAAGAAAATAGTATTTCAAGTAACTTTTAAATATATAAAATAAATAAAATATTTTATTGCACTATCTATTATGAGAATATAAATATAGCAAATCATGTAATACTTTATAATACAGTATTGCGGTTTTTATTCAACATTTAGTATTCTTTTTAAGAAATAAAAGATAAACATATATAATTAAAGATAAAAGATAATAATTTAAGATTAAATATATTATAAATAAAATAAGTTATTTTATGTCTTATTTTATACTTATATGAGCATTGATTATCTTTGACAAAAAGAATAAGATATAAATATCGAAAATTTTAGTTATATAAAGGTATTTAGAAAAGTGTTAGGAAGTATTAATAAACAGGGGATAGAGGCGAATAAGCCAAGTCTTCCGTTGTTTAATGCAACCGAAGGCTCAACACGCTATGATGTGTTTAAGAGATAAACTTTTCTTTGTAGCTTAATAGCTAGAACCAAAAACAAAATCCCTTAAAAACAATTTAGTTTCAAGTTTTATTTGAAATTAGGTTACAAAGAAAAATTCGGAAAGCATTACAAATATTAGATTATATGAAATTCTAATTTAGATTTTAATAATTAATTTGATTATTATTTTTTAGATTATAGGGTTTTTAATTAGCATTAACTTTAAGTTTCTTGTTTTAACTTGAAAACTATAAGTTGATACTGATTTGTTATGGCTAGTGATATTTTTTATAAAAGGAAGGTATGACCAATGGTTAGACTCGTTTATCATGTAGCTGGAAAAACAAAAAAGTTTAAAAGCTATAAAAAAGAACATTTAAAAGTTATAAATACAAAATCTAATAATAGAGTAATTTTAGTTAATTATTTAATAGCTTAAATTTTCAATTAAAAGTCTATTAGAAGATATTTTTTAAGTTTTCATATAATAATTTATTTATTCAATTTGCTAATTATGCAATATTGTTTTATTTTTACATGAAAATTTTAAAAAAAATTTGATATGGTAGTGACAAAAGAGTTACTTCAATCCAAAATCAATGGGTCGGTGGTTCAAGTCCATCATACCTTCGGGTATTAGCTCAGTTGGTAGAGCAATTGACAGAAAAACCTCTTTTAATTTTTTCTCCATATCATAAAAATTTATGTGGTAGTGACAAAAGAGTTACTTCGTTTTTCAGGCAGAGGCCATCAGTTCGATTCTGATTATTTCTTAGGAAATATAGTTTAGTGGTAAAACATCTGGGTAAAGTCTCTTTTAATATTTTCTCCACATTTTAAAATTATGATGTGATAGTGACGAAAGAGTTACTTCAAAGAAAGTGTTAGCTCAGATGGTAGAGCATTTATTATTTTTATAATAAAAGGTCGATGGTTCGAGTCCATCACGCTTAAAAAAGCCTCTTTCAAATTTTCTTCACATTTTAAAATTTGATACAGTAGTGACAAAAGAGTTACTTCGCCTTTTAAGCGAGAGGTCGCGGGTTCGAGTCCCGTTCTACACCCTAACATGGTGTAGATAGCTCAGTGGTAGAGCACTTAAAGATACTCTTTTAAATTTTCTCTGTATCTAAATAAGCCGATATAGCTCAATTGGTAGAGTACTTGTCTTGTAAGCAAGGTGTTACAGGTTCAATTCCTGTTGTCGGCACTTATTGACAGATAGCTCAGTTGGTAGAGCAATTCCCTGTTAAGGAAAAGGTCTTGGGTTCGAAACCCAATCTGTCAGCCATGCGAATATAACTTAATGGTAAAGTGTCAGTCTTCCAAACTGGTTACAAGGGTTCGATTCCCTTTATTCGCTTAAGGAGTTTTAGTTTAGCTTGGTAGAATGTCTGTTTTACATACAGAAGGTCATAGGTTCAAATCCTATAAACTCCACTTGGGGGAATTAGTTTTAATGGTTAAAATTTCTGTTTTGCATACAGAGGTCATCGGTTCGACTCCGATATTCTCCATTTTATCGGTATAGCTTAATTGGATAAAGCGTTGGATTTCTACTCCATTGACTGTAGGTTCAAGTCCTACTACCGATATTTATTCTACGGTAGCTCAGTTGGTAGAGCTTTTGGTTGAAGCCCAGAGTGCATCAGTTCAATTCTGATCCGTAGAACTTTATAAATATTTTAAGGAGAAATATTATGAAAATAATTAAGGAAAAAGACTTATTTAATTACTCGGCAAGTTTTGTCGAGAGAAGCTAATTATTCTTAGTTTTTTGATTAAATAAGTCGCATTGGTCTAGTGGTTAGGATACTCGGCTTTCAACCGAGTGAACACGGGTTCAAATCCCGTATGCGATATTTTTTATCGGTATAGCTTAACTTGGTGAAGCAACTGACTTTTAATCAGTAGATTATAGGTTCAAATCCTATTACCGATACTTTAGTCAGAGTAGTGAATATAAGTGTTACTTCACTGATTATGAAAAACACACTTATATAGTTTTTCTCTCTGATAAAAAATTAAAAATAGGTCGAAAATTTCTATGTATTTAAAGGAGAAATAAAATGGGAAAATTCAACAAAATAAAAACTGCATTAAAAGATAAATTTGTTAATAACTTTGCAGGTGGACAAGCTTATAAATTAACAGCTAAACAAGAGTTAGTCGCTATTTTACTTAGCTCTTTTTTAAAAGATTCATTTTATGAAAAGCAAGATGATTCTCTTAAAAGACTTGTTAAATTAATTGAAAAAATAGAAGACAAAAAATTTATTGCAAAAACAGCTATTTTTGCTCGTGATAAATTTGGAATGAGATCTGTTAGTCATGTTGCAGCAGGAGAAATTGCAAAACTTGTAAAAGGTGAACAATGGACTAAGAATTTCTTTGAAAAAGTTGTTGTTAGAGTTGATGACATGAGTGAAATTCTTTCTTATTACTTAAATTCTTTAAATACTAATACAAAAGGAAAGAAAAGACCTATCCCAAATTCTCTTAAAAAAGGTTTTAAATTAGCTTTTGATAAGTTTGATGCATATCAACTCGCAAAATACAGAGGAGAGAATAAAGATGTTAAATTAGTTGACCTTGTAAATTTAATAAGACCTAAAGGAACTGAAAAAAATTCTGAAGCTCTTAATCTATTAATAAAAGATGAATTAAAATCTTTTGATACTTGGGAAACAAAACTTTCTCAAGCAGGACAAAAAGCAGAATCAGAAGAAGAAAAAGAGCTTTTAAAATCTGATGCTTGGACTGAACTAATAGAAACTAAGAAAATAGGATATTTTGCATTACTTAGAAATCTTAGAAACATATTATCTCAAGCTCCTCACTTAACAGATAAAGTTTGTGAACTTCTAATAGATGAAAAACTTATAAATAAATCAAAAGTTTTACCTTTTAGATTTTCTACAGCTATTTCTGAAATAGAGAAAATACAAGATTTTTATGCAAGAAAAATAATTATAGCTTTAAATAAAGCTGTAGATATTTCTCTTAAAAATATTCCAAAATTTTCTGGAAAAACTTTAATTGCTTTAGATGTTTCAGGAAGTATGTCTGGACGTCCTGCTGAAATTGGTTCTCTTTTTGCAACTGTTTTAGCAAAAGCCAATGATAATGCAGAAGTTATGCTCTTTGATACATCTGCAAGATTTATGAATATTAATCCAAATGATAGCACTTTAACTATTGCTAAATCATTAAGATTTAATGGAGGTGGTACAGATTTTCATTGTATATTTAATGCTCTTAGGAAAGCTTATGATAGAATTATAATTCTTTCTGATATGCAAGGTTGGGTTGGATATCATACGCCTAAAAAAGATTTTGATAAATACAAGTCTAATTACAAATGTAATCCTTTTATTTATTCATTTGATCTTATGGGTTATGGTACATCTCAATTTCCTGAAGACAAAATCTTTTGCCTATACGGTTTTAGCGACAAGATTTTTGAATTAATGTCATTTTTTGAACAAGATAAAAATGCTTTAATAAATGAAATAGAAAAAACAATTAATCTTTAGCTTTATATGATTAACTCTCAATAAAAATATTGGGAGTTTTCTTTTTATACTTCAAATTTTATAATTTGTATTTTTACAATGGATTAAAACCACATTGTTCAAAGTTTTCTTTTTGTATAAATTTTTCCATATAATTTGACTTAAATATTAGTTTGAGTTATATAATGAAAAGACTTAATAGTAAGGTTTTTCATTAGGAAATATGTTATCTAACTTAAAGCATTATTTAATTACACAATCCATAGTAGCCACATTTTATTATTTGGTTAAACAACTTACCCCCTTTAAACCTATAGAATTACAATTAACTTCTATAGATTTATTTATAAAGCCTCATCCTGCTGCTGTTTGGATTTATATGTCTTTTTTCTTTTTATTTATGTCTGGTGTAGTTTTTAGCTCAAAAGAAGATTCTATAAGATGTTGTAAGATAATATTAATAAATTCAGTTATAGCATCAATATTTTTTATACTTTTACCTACAACTATAATATTTGATAACTATGAACCTTATTTACAAAAAGGTACTATAAGTTATGATTTTATGTATCTTATTAAGAAAAATGATGATACTTATAATTGCTTTCCATCTTTACATATAGCTAATTCTATAATAGCAACAGTTTTTCTGGTAAAAAAGAAAAAGCCTTTAATACAATTTTTAAGTATAAGTTGGTTAATTCTTGTTATTTGGTCTGTAATAAGCACAAAACAACATCTTTTTTATGACGTAATTGGTGGAGCTTTAGTTGCATTTGCGAGTTATTCAATAATAAAAAATTATGAAAAAAAGAAAAAATTAGATTCTATAGAATCAGCATAATAAAAAAACTCCTAAAAAGGAGTTTTTTTATTAAAATTTTATTCAACTTGAGTTGCTGGTTCGTCCTGTTTTAACTTATCCATAAGAGCTAATAATTTATCTCCTTTTTCTAAGGATTCATCTAATTTAAGATGAATTTCAGGAACAAACCTTAAATTTATTCTTTGCCCAATTTCACTTCTTATAAATCCTTTAGCTGATTCTAAACCTTTCATTACATTTGTTTTTTGTTCTTTATCACCTAAAACACTTATAAAAATAGTTACGTGTCTTAAATCATTGGTTACTTCTACTTCTGTCACAGAAGTTAAATGATTTTTTACTCTTGAATCTTTTATATCTCTTAAGAGTAAAGCGGCCATTTCCCTTTTTACAGCTTCTGCAACTTTAACAGGTCTATTGCTTCCCATAATAATCACTTATCCAATCTAGATAAAATAATTTATCATAATTAAAAATATGCTATTTTAATTTTATCTAATTTCTTGGCTTAGTTTGCATAACATAAGCTTCCATAATATCATTTTCTTTTATATCATTAAATTTATCTAATGATATACCACATTCAAAACCTGTAAGAACTTCTTTTACATCATCTTTAAATCTTTTAAGAGCATTTATTTTTCCTGTATGTACAAGTTCAGTTCCTCTCATTAGTTTGATTGTTGCATTTCTTCCAAGTTTTCCTTCAGTTACATAACAACCAGCTACAACACTTGTTTTACCAATTGTAAAAATAGCTCTAACTTCAGCCTTACCTGTAAGAACTTCTTCAAATTCTGGCTCTAATAAACCTTCAAGTGCTTTTTGAACATCTTCAATAACACGATAAATGATATTATAACTTCTTATATCTACTTGTTCTTTTTCAGCAAAAGCAATAGCCTTTGGCTCTGCTTTAACATTAAAAGCAATAATAATCCCTGATGATGCTGCAGCTAAAGTTACATCATTTTCGGTTACATCACCAACAGCAGAATGTATAAGTCTAAGTTTTACATCTTCCACATTTATCTTCATTAATGATTGAGCTAAAGCTTCATAAGAACCCTGAACATCTGCTTTTACAACCAAATTAAGTTCTTTTAGTTTACCTTCACCAATTTGTTCAGATATAGACTCAAGATTAATTGATCTAACAGGCGATAAAGATTTTTCTTTTTCTGCTTCAAGTAATTTTTCTGCAATTTCTCTAGCTTCTTTATCACTTCCAACAACTTTGAAAATCTCACCAGCAACAGGCACATTTGAATAACCAATTACTTGTACAGGAGTTGATAAAGATGCTTCTTTTAATTGATTACCAAGATAATCAAACATAGCTCTCACCTTACCATAAACAGTACCAACAACAAAGTTATCTCCAACTCTTAATGTTCCTGCTTGTATTAATACTGTTGCAACAGCACCTTTACCTTTATCAAGCTTAGATTCTATTATTACACCTTGTGCTGGTTTATTTGGATTAGCTTTAATATCTTGTAAATCAGCTGTAAGAATAATCATTTCTAATAACTCATCAAGACCCATTTTTGATCTAGCTGATACAGGAACTGTTACTGTTGTTCCGCCCCAATCTTCAGGAACAAGATCATGTTCTGCTAATTGTTGTTTTACTCTATCAGGATTAGCATCTGGTTTATCCATTTTATTTATTGCAACAATTATTGGAACTGAAGCTGCTTTAGCATGGTTAATAGCTTCTATTGTTTGAGGCATAATACCATCATCAGCCGCAACAACTAATACAGCAATATCTGTTGATTTAGCACCCCTAGCTCTCATTGCAGTAAATGCTTCGTGACCAGGTGTGTCTAAGAATGTTATAAGTCTATCATGAACATGAACTTGATAAGCACCTATATGCTGAGTAATACCACCAGCTTCACCCTCTGTTACTTTTGATTTTCTGATTGCATCTAGTAAAGATGTTTTACCATGGTCAACGTGACCCATTATTGTAACAACAGGAGGTCTAGTTTCAAGTAATGACTCATCTTGTGACATTTCTTCGAGTTTATGCTCAAGGATCTCATCTTCTTTATTCTCTTCAGCTTTAATTGTAAACCCATGACTTAGAACTATTTTTTCTACAGTGTCTTTATTAAGACTTTGATTAACTGTTACCATAATGCCTTTCATAAATAATTCTCTTATGATATCAGTTTCTTTTACTCTTAATTTATCAGCAACATCTTTAACATTCATTCCATCATAGATTTCAATTTCTTTCGATAAATTTTCTTCTATAATTTCTTCTTTCTTTTCTTCTTTCTTTTTCTTCTTGTTAATAGAAGCTTTTGCTAATAATCTTTCTTCTTCTATATTTTTCTTTTTAGAACCAGCACTATCTCTGTCCTTTTTATTTTTGTCTTTTTTCTTAGTAGGATCAATTACAACACCATCATTTTTTCTTTGTTCTGGTAAAGGACTAAAAGCTTTTTTATCAAAAGACTGAGATTTATTATCTTTTCCTTTATTATCACCAAAACGTGATTTATCATTCATACTAAATAATTTAACAGGAGCTTTATAACCATTATCTTGAGTTTCTGAATTATTATCTCTATTTTCAAGAGCTTGATTACTTCTGTTATCAGAACTTTGATTGTTTCTATCCCTAAAATTAGTGTTTCTGTTATCAGAACCTTGATTGTTTCTATCCCTAAAATTAGTGTTTCTGTTATCAGAACCTTGATTATTTCTATCTCTAAAATTAGTGTTTCTGTTATTATCTCTATTATCTGAATTTTGATTATTTCTATCTCTAAAATTAGTGTTTCTGTTATTATCTCTATTATCTGAATTTTGATTATTTCTAGGTTCTGTAATAACTCTAGGATTTGATGTGTTTTCTTGATTTACAATTTCTTTAGGAGTTTCAATTTCACTGCTTTCTTTATTTTTACTTTCAAGCTTAGACTTTAGGTTAGGTCTAGAGCTAAATTTATCTTTTAAACTTTGTGTTTTTTGAGCCATTCTTTCTTTTATAGAACTTGAAATGGAGGTTTTACTCTCTTTTGGAAAAGATTTTATTTCATTCTCAGTTTTCAAATTATTACCTTCTGACATACTACTAGATATAATAGTATCAGAATTATTGGATTTATTATCCATATTTTTTATTTTACTTAACTCTTGAGTATCTTTACTTTTATATGAGCCGTTATTGTTATTTGTTTTAATATTTTCTGACTCTTTAATATTACCTTCTTTTTTAGAGTTAGAGCTAGAAAAATGATTTTTCACTAAAGTTACTAATTCTTCTTCTAAACCACTACTTGCAACTTTACCAGTTATTCCATTGTCCTCAAGAAACTGAAGAATAATTTTATTATTATCAATATTTAATTCCTTAGCTAGTTCGTGTACTCTAATTTTTTTACTTGCCATAAAAACTAATTCCCTTCGAGCTGTCATATTTTTCTGACACTGCTTCTAAAACTACATTAAGAAGTTGCCACACTTCTTCAGTTACTTTTAAATTACCTTTAAAACTTTTTTCCAATCTTTTTGATCTTTTAGCTTTATTCATACATTCCATGTTATAGCACAAATATGCCCCACGTCCAGATATATAATGTTTGGGATTAATAATTATTTTTTTTTCAAATAACTTTATTTTTATCAAATCTTTGATATTAAATAGGTTATTACATCCTAAACAAAGCCTTTTTATTTCAGCCATTAAATTAATTTCCAGTAGATTTAGCCCTAGCTTGAGATTCACTTTCGATATCAATATGAAAATTAGTTAACTTTGCTGCAAGTCTAACATTTTGACCTTCACGCCCAATAGCTAAAGATAATTGTTCATCAGGTACAATAACATGAGCAACAGATTTATCTTTATTTGGAACTCTTACACTACTTACTTTTGCAGGACTTAAAGCATTTGATATAAAATCTACAGGATTATTACTCCATCTAACAACATCAATTTTTTCACCTCTAAGCTCATCAACAATAGCTCTTATTCTAGCTCCTTTAGTACCTATACAAGCACCTACTGGATCTGCATTACCTCTCATTGTTGCAACAGCTATTTTTGTTCTATATCCTGCTTCTCTAGATATAGATTTAATTATTACAGTCCCATCAGTTAACTCTGGAACTTCAAGTTCAAATAATTTTTGAACAAAACCAGGGTTAGTTCTAGAAAGAACAATTTGTGAACCTTTAGTATTTGGATTAGGAGTTGCTTCACCTATAAAAACTTTTACTCTATCACCCAATCTAAATTTTTCACCAGGTACTTGTTCTGTTGGTAATAAAACAGCTTCATGCTTTCCAAATCTAACAATTACGTTATTTTTTTCAAGTCTTTGTACAGTTCCAGTTACAATTTGTCCTTTTTTATCTTGATACTCATCAAAAAACTGCCTTTTTTCTACTTCTCTAAGTTTTTGATTAATAACTTGTTTTGCAACTTGAGCAGCAAGTCTACCAAAATCTTCATTTTTTATTTCAACAGGAACATCTATCTCATCACCTATTTCTGCTGTTGGGACAATTTCTTGTGCCATATCATGATAGATTTCATATTTAGAAGCATCAACATCATCACCCACAACTTTCTTTTTTGTAGTTATGTTAATTTCTGACATATTATCATTAAAGAAAATATTTACATTATCTTTAATGCCAAACTTCTTTTTATAAGCTGACAAAAAAGCAACTTCTATTGCAACTTTTAAATCCGTTGCTGGTATACCTCTCTCTCTTTCTATTTGAGTTAATACATCAGCAAAAGAAGCATCTAATCTCATTTTAACTACTCCACTTAAAAAAATAATATATTAAATCAAAGAAGTGGGAAATCTCCCACTTCTTTAAAAAAATATTTTTTAAGGTTTAAAAATCTAAAAAACTTTAAAGTATATTAACATAATTATTTAGGTTTATAATCCAAAACTATAATAAACCTAAACTAAGTTTTTATATATCCCAACCGACTTATGAATTATATCATAGTTATATAATCTTAGTATAAAAATCAATTTATTTATAATAAGCATTCGTTTCTTAATATTTGTTTTCAACTGCTCTTAACCTAGTCTTATTGTTAGTTTTAAGTATTTAGTTAAAATTTATACACAATTAATTTTTAAACTAACCCTTGACGAAGTTTTTATATCGGGTTAATATCCATCATGTGCTTTTAATTAAGCATTAGCGTGATCCGGTAGCTCAGCTGGTAGAGCATTTGACTTTTAATCAAAGGGTCGCGGGTTCGAATCCCGCCCGGATCATGTTTGTGCCCCCATAGTCTAGAGGCCAAGGACAACGCCCTTTCACGGCGTAGACACGGGTTCGAATCCCGTTGGGGGTATTTTTCATTTCTATATAAAAAATATCAAGGAAAATGTCTGAATTTCTTTCTATAGGTAATTTGTATTTATGCGGAACACCTATCGGTAATCTTGAAGATATGACTTTTAGAGCTATAAAAATTCTTAAAGAAGTTGATCTTATAGCTTGTGAAGATACTAGACAAACTATTAAATTACTTAATCACTTTGATATAAAAACAAAAATGATTAGTTATCATCAACATAATGAGATAAAATGCTCTGAATACCTTATAAAATTACTGCTTGAAAGCAAAAACATAGCCCTCGTTTCAGATGCAGGGATGCCAATCATATCTGATCCTGGAAGTATTTTATTAAAAGAAGCTATAAAAAATAATATCAAAATTATTCCTATTCCAGCACCTTCAGCATTTCTAATGTCTTTAGTTGTATCAGGTTTTGATATAAGTAATTTTAGTTATTATGGTTTTTTACCAAATAAGCCTAAGAATAAAGATTTAATTTTTGAAAAGATTAAGTCTAATCAAAATGTATCAGTAATTTATGAATCACCTCACAAATTATTAAAAACATTAGAAGAATTAAATGAAAAACTTGGTAATGTTAATATTTGTATTTGTAGAGAAATTACTAAAAAGTATGAAGAGTTTTTTAGAGGAAATATAAATGATTCTATATTTCATTTTTCTAAGGATGATATTAAAGGTGAGTTTTGTATTGTTATAGATAAAGTTTTAGAAAAAACTATCATAAATGAAAAGACTTTAGAAGAAGAAATTTTTGAAATGAATAAAAAAGATATAAGTAAAAAAGACATAAGTAAAATCCTAAGTAAAAAATTTAATATAAGCTCTAAAGAGATTTATAAAATGTTAGTTAACGAAACTTAGTATTTATCCATATTGTGACACTTATTACAAAAATTCATAGTATATAACAGATTGTTAATAAAACTTAATTGTATAAAGTACATAAAGTCTCATACTATTTAATATCAATACTTTCAAAGCAAAAAACTTAATTGACTTAAGGCTTTTTTTGTGATAACATTAATATTTACTAAGATAAATTAGTTAAGTAAAGTTTAAAAAAAGATTTACTTTAGTTTATATTAGTCTTTGTATACAAAATCTATGCAGAGCTTCGAAAATTATAAAAAAATTGGAGGGTTTTGATTTTCAAATGATTTTATCAGACACAGTAGAGCTAAGCTTAAAGTCCTTAAATCTCAGTATAGAAAAAGTAGATGTTGATGAAGATGAAGATTTTGTTGATTTATCAGAAAGTATGGATATTTCTGAATTAGAAGAAGAAACAGATGAATTAAGTTCTGACATCGATGAACAGATTGTTAAAGGCAGTAGAGATGAGGATATAAGTTCAATACAAGTTTACTTAAACTCAATAGGCAAAACTCCATTATTAAATGCAACAGAAGAGGTTGAATTAGCTCAAAAAATAAAACAAGGAAATGCAAGAGCTAAAAATCACTTAATTACAGCAAATTTAAGATTAGTTGTCAGTATCGCAAAAAGATATTGTGATTTAGGTTTACCTTTACTTGATTTAATTCAAGAAGGAAATACAGGTTTAATCAGAGCTGTAGAAAAATATGATTACACAAAAGGTTACAGATTCAGTACTTATGCAACATGGTGGATAAGACAAGCTATTACAAGGGCTATAGCAGACAAAGGTCGTAATATCAGACTTCCTGTTCATGCAACAGAAGCAATTCAAAGATTAAAGAAAGTTAGAAGACAATTAACATTTGAATTAGGAAGATACCCTACAGATCAAGAGTTAGCAGATGCAACAAGTTTACCTTTAACAAAGATTCGTCAACTTAAAAGAATAGTTAAAAGGACAATTTCATTAGCAACTCCTATTGGACCAGATGATGATAGAAGTTTAGTTGATTTAATTGAAGATGAATATAGTGCTCATCCAGCTAAAACTGTTATTAATAAACTTTTGTCTGAAGATATTCAAGAAGTTTTATCTATATTAAGTACAAGAGAGCAAGAAATATTAACTATGAGATATGGTTTATATGATGACCATCCAAGATCACTTGCAGAAATTGGAACTAGAATGGGTGTTACCAGAGAGAGAATTAGACAAATTGAAGCAAAAGCTTTAAGAAAGTTAAGACATTATAGTCAAAGAAAAAGACTTGATGAATACTTACACGATGATTAATTAAGTATCTGTTAAGAAGATGTTGCCTTTGGTAACATCTTTTTTATTGTTAATTTTTAAAATTATAATACTTAAATAATTTTTTTTGTATTAAACAATATATTATATTTGATAAGAGTTTGTTAACAATTTATTTAATAAAACAAGAAAGTAATATCAAATTCATAAAATACAATTAGGATTATAATGACATTTTTTGCTTAATTAAGTGTTAAGTTATAATAGGTTTTTGATTTAAGAATTTTTTGAACATTAAAATTTAAGGAGTTATATAAATGAGCAGTCTTGAAGGTTTAAATTCTCTTATACAACTTGAGTCAACAAGATTAGAAGGTGCTAAGCAAACAACACAGAACTTTCAATCAGTTTCTTCTACAGTTCAGCAACAAGGAATACAAACTGCTCAAAGTAGAATGAATATGATGGTTCAAAGAATTGATGCAGAATATACTAGAGAATGTGCTTTAGCAGATGTAAGAAAACTTGAGAGAAAGTTAGCTAGAGAAAGAGCAGCAGAATCATTAGCTAAAAATATTGCTTGTATTGCGACAATTTCTAATGCCGTTGGTAATTTAGGTCATTTATTTAATGATCTTAATGGTAGACAAAAACTTGGCGATACACCTGAGTATTTAAAAGCTCCTTCCTTAAAACCAGAGGGAACTAAAGTTAGTATTACTCAGTTACCTACAGGTGCTAACACTGTATATCTATCAGGACAAAATAAAGATGGTTCAGAAACAGTATATATGTATGATACTGGTAAAGGTGGGGACACAGTTTCTTCAATGCCAATGGCAGCTACAATTACTGAGTATGATAAAGATAGAATACTTGGTGGTGATTATGAAGCATTAAAGAAGCAAACTGGAAAATCATCTTTATCATTTGATGAAATACATCAGTTAAGACCTGAGTTAGCAGATAAACTTGTTCAAACTAGAGGTCATGGCGTTACACAAGATGAAGCCAAAAATCTTGTTGACTTAACAGATGCTCTTATTAAACCTGAAAAAACATCAACAGCTAGAGGAACCTCTTATCAAGGTCAGCAACAAGGGGTACAAGATGCAAAAACATTAGCTGCTGTATTCGCTATAACCAATAAAGATGCTATTCGTAATGGAGACTCTAGTGTAAATATGGATACATATCAAATAGCTGAAATATCTAATATTGCTGCTACCACTTTAACACAAGCTCAGAAAGAAGCTATTTTTGGTAAGGGAGTATCTGATGCAGATATACCTAAATTATTAGAAGATAAAAATAATCAAAAGAAACTCTTTGCTGATCCAGATTTTATTAAAAAACTTGAGTATCAAGCAACTCCAAATCCAAGTTTGGCTTCTGCTTCTGATAAATTCGGGAAAACAGGTGTAACATTTA
The DNA here is from genome assembly GCA_046328075.1 of Candidatus Sericytochromatia bacterium. Taxonomy (GTDB): domain Bacteria; phylum Cyanobacteriota; class Sericytochromatia; order UBA7694; family JACMQJ01; genus JAXLXG01. The sequence continues at coordinate 35,703 of JAXLXG010000024.1, read as the reverse complement.
CAGATAATGAAATATCCGAAATGGATAAAATATTATCAAAAGATGATAAAGCAAGAATATTTGGTGATGCTAATAAAGATAAAAATTTAGCAGAGCTACTAAAAGATCCAAATAATGTAAAAGCATTAGCTGCTGATAAAGTATTTGCTTCTAGTGTTAAATCTGCGTTAGTTCCTAAAGATACACAGTATTTAATTCAAAAAAATGAAAATGGTAATGAAAACGTACAATATAGTGATCCTAAAAATGGCTTATATTTTCAAATAAATGATATATCTGCTGATGATAAGGTTAAGATATTAGGTGATAGTAAATATAAAAATATGAGTTTTAATGAGATACAATCAATTATTCCAAATGGTCAAGAATTAGCAAGAAAACTTTTAGCTGGAGTGCTTGAAAAAGATTTTGATAAGTTTACTCCTGATAAAAAAGCAAAAATTAATTATGATAATTTATCATCTGATCAAAAAACTGCTTTGTCTAAGGATTATCCTAATGTATTTAAAGATGGTAAATTTGATGCTAATGAATTTAATAAACTTGATCAACCAAGTAAGGATAAATTGCAAAAAGAACATCCTGAATTATTTGCTACTCCAAATTTATCAGCCTTAATGGGTAGTGAGCCTTCAAAGGCATCAAATATAATAAGTGGAATAAGTAATGAATCTGATTCTAAAGTTACCGCTAAAGATAAGACAACAACAAAGAAAATAAGCTCATTAACTCAGCAACAAGCTACAGACAACGTAAATAGAGCTGGTTTAGCGAAGAATATCGATGTATCAAAACAGTCATTAAGAGATTATTTAGGAAAACAAGGTAAAATAGATGATAAAGGTTTTATAGATCATCTAAAAGAAACAGGTAAATATGGAATGAATTTTCTTGTTAAAACCATGGAAGAATCAGCACCATATTTCCAAGCATATTTAAAAATGAAGGAACAAGCAGATAAAACTTTTGAAGAACTTCAAGCAGCTATAGATAAATTAAATGCTGCTAGTAAGAAACTAAGAAAGTTAGAAATGCAAATTGATGTCTTTAGTGGTCGTGGTTCTTAATTTTTTATTATTTTGGATGTAGAATTTGGAGAATTAATAAGATGAGTTTAGAAAGTCTTGGTGCTTTAAGACAATTAATACAAGTACGTGAACAAAGCCAAACTATTCAAAATGATAATTTGGAGAGAGTTCAAAACTCTGTACAACAAACAAGTACAGCTGAAGCTCAAAGAAGTGACCAATTGAACCTTGAGAAAGCTAAAGCTAAATATGAAGTTGCTCTTGCTCAAGCTACAGTGGAGAGAATTCAATCTCAATTAGATAGAGAAGTAAAAGCAACTAATAATGCGTTACTTGGTGTTTATCTTACAGCTGGTTTAGCAGCAGCTGATTCTATAATGAATGCTAATAGAGATTTAAAAGGACAACAAAAATTAAAAGACTCTAATGCTGGTTCGGGTGTTGACCCAATTAGTAAAAATAACGCAAAAGTTATTGGTGGAATGTCTGGTAATGATATATATATAGGCTCAAGTGTACCTAAACCAAATAATGAGGAAAGTATTACGTTTAAAGTTGGGAAAGATGGTAAACCAGGAGAAGTTGATGTTGATAAAGCTATAAAAGCAGGATTATTAACTAAAGCTCCTGATGGCTCATTGAGTGTAACAGATCTAGGTAACAAATATGGCTTAAAGGTAGATTCCGAAAAAGATGAAAAAGGTAAGATAAAAACAGACACTCAAGGAAATACAATTTATAAGGTAACTGGCGATCAAAATATGATTGCTAAAGGTAGATTTGTAGATGAAGATATGGCTGTAAAATATGGTATGGCTACAAGAAATACAAATGGAGACCTTCAAACAACATTTAAAGGACAAAATGCTGGGTTAGGAACTGCTGGAGACAAGATGTCTAGTGTAGCAGCAGATAATCTTGATGTATCACAAAAAGGTGAAACTATATTAAGAGCAACTACAGCTCCTGGTCAAAACCAAGTTCAATATTTCCAAGCTGCAACAATTTCACAAGAAGATATAGAGATGAAAGCAAAGCAGAGAGGTATAGACCTTAAAGGTAACGTTACATTTGAAGGTTTAATGAAAGCAGATCCAAAAGCAGCAGAGGAACTATTTAATGAGAGAGCTCATGATATTAAAGGTGTTGAAGCTGTTGATGCTCAAGAGGCTTTTAAAGGAGCAATTAAACGAAGTGCTGATGATGAAAAAAATAAAATAGACAGTACTACTGATCCAGAAAATGTAAAAAATTCAAAGAAAACAGGACTTGATAATAGAGTTAAAGAATTATCCACTTCCCTTGAAGATAAACTTCTTAAAGATGGTAAATCAAATATGGGTATTAGTACAGGAGAAAAAGCTAAGTATATTTTTAATGCTTTAGTTTCATTTGCAGATGCAGTTGTACCTCAAATACAAGCTTATATGGCAGCAAGAGATAGAATGGAAAAAACTGCAATTGAATTGGCTGCAGCTATGGAAAAACTTGCTGCTGCTGAGAAAAAATTAAAGGCATTAGAAGATATGATTACAACTTTAGGTGCTCTTGATGGTTTAGGATCTGGAACTAATCAGGTTGAGAAAGGACTATAAAAATTAGTCTTTATTAATCTAAATATAATTAAAAGGGATTTCTATACTTATTATAGTTTTCCCTTTTTTTGATTCTATAAACCAATTTCCTTTTAAGTCTTCCTTTACTAAAGTTCTAATTATTTTCCAACCTAGATTACCATCTTTATTTGGATTAAAATTTTCTGGTAACCCAACACCATTATCATATACTTGCAATTAATTAGTTTGCAATAAAAGAATAAAAATATTTGTCAAATAGCTAAAAAAGATATATTGTGAATGTATGTTAGAGAAATTAAATTTATCATTAGAAGAAATAGAACTTCTGAGAGAACTTCAAAGAAATGAGAAGTATAAAAGAACTATGTAAAAATAACATCAATTTTAATGTTAAATGATGGTTTATCATTTGAGTTTGTTTCAAGATATTTGGGAATAGATATATCAACAGTTAGAAGATATATGAATAGTTATGTATCATTAGGTTTAGATAAATACTTATCTAGTAATTATCATATAAATACAGGTAAATTAAGTATAGAACAAAAATATTTATTGAAATTAGAATTGTCAACAAATTTACACTTAACAAGTCGTTCAATTTGTGATTATATAGAGCAAGAATTTAATGTAATTTACACACCAGAAGGTCTAGTTCCTTTGTTACACAAATTAGGTTTTAGTTATAAGAAAAACAAAGCTAGAACCTTGTAATTATGATGTAGTTAAGCAACTAGAATTTATAGAGAATTTTGAATTTTTAAATACTAATTTACCAGAAACAGAATCAATTTATTTGCAGATGCAGTTCATCCTCAACATAATACAAAGAGTAGTTATGGTTGGATATTGAAAGGTGAAGAAAAAGAAATAAAGCAGTAAGTGGTAGGCAAAGATTAAACATAAATGGTTTGTTAAATGCTAATGATGTAACAGATATAATAGCAATAGAAAGTCCTACAATAAATATGCAAAGTACAATTGAGCTATATAAAGAACTTGAGTTAAGAAATCTAATAAAACTAAAATTTATGTCATTTGTGATAATGCTCGATATTATAAGAATAAAATCCTAGAAGAATGGCTTAAAACATCTAAAATAGAACAAATATTTTACCTCCATACTCTCCTAATCTTAATATTATTGAACAGCTTTGGAAGTTTATAAAAAGAGCTAATAAATTCTACTTTCTATAGAACTTTCTCAGAATTTAAAGAGAAATATTATGAACTTCTTTAACAATACTAATAAATATGAATCTAAACTTAAGTCATTACTTACTTTAAAATTTCATATTAAAAAAATGCAAACCAATTAATTGTTAGTATATGTTAGAGAAATTAAATTTATCATTAGAAGAAATAGAACTTCTGAGAGAACTTCAAAGAAATGAGAAGTATAAAAAAGACTATGTAAAAATAACATCAATTTTAATGTTAAATGATGGTTTATCATTTGAGTTTGTTTCAAGATATTTGGGAATAGATATATCAACAGTTAGAAGATATATGAATAGTTATGTATCATTAGGTTTAGATAAATACTTATCTAGTAATTATCATATAAATACAGGTAAATTAAGTATAGAACAAAAATATTTATTGAAATTAGAATTGTCAACAAATTTACACTTAACAAGTCGTTCAATTTGTGATTATATAGAGCAAGAATTTAATGTAATTTACACACCAGAAGGTCTAGTCTTTGTTACACAAATTAGGTTTTAGTTATAAGAAAACAAAGTTTAGAACTTGTAATTATGATGTAGTTAAGCAACTAGAATTTATAGAGAATTTGAATTTTTAAATACTAATTTACCAGAAATAGAATCAATTTATTTTGCAGATGCAGTTCATCCCTCAACATAATACAAAGAGTAGTTATGGTTGGATATTGAAAGGTGAAGAAAAAGAAATAAAAGCAGTAAGTGGTAGGCAAAGATTAAACATAAATGGTTTGTTAAATGCTAATGATGTAACAGATATAATAGCAATAGAAAGTCCTACAATAAATATGAAAGTACAATTGAGCTATATAAAGAACTTGAGTTAAGAAATCCTAATAAAACTAAAATTTATGTCATTTGTGATAATGCTCGATATTATAAAAATAAAATCCTAGAAGAATGGCTTAAAACATCTAAAATAGAACAAATATTTTTACCTCCATACTCTCCTAATCTTAATATTATTGAACGGCTTTGGAAGTTTATAAAAAAAGAGCTAATAAATTCTACTTTCTATAGAACTTTCTCAGAATTTAAAGAAAATATTATGAACTTCTTTAACAATACTAATAAATATGAATCTAAACTTAAGTCATTACTTACTTTAAAATTTCATATTAAAAAAATGCAAACCAATTAATTGTTAGTATAAATAGATATTATTAAATTATCATCTTTAACTTCAAGTTTTAATTTTAACTCCCCTTTACTTAGATTTGTAAAAGCGTGTTTAAGAGTATTATTCAATATTTCATTTAAAATTAAAGCTACAGAAACAGCCTTTACAGATGAAAATAATAAGTTTTCTGGAGACTCTACATTAAAAGTTATTTCTTTATCAGGTAAAGTGACACTACTTGTTACTTCAAAAAATATATTTTTTGACATTTCAGTTAAATCTATTACATCAACATTTTTTTGTGAAAGATAATCATGAACTACAGCAATACTATTAATACGACTAATACTATCATTAATAATTTCTTTCATTTCTGGATTATCTATTCTTCTTCTTTGTAATCTCAGTAATGATACAATTGATTGGAGATTATTTTTAACTCTATGGTGAATCTCTTTTATTATTGTAGATTTTATTTTTATTTCTTGATCTTTATGTCTTAATTCACTTATATCTCTAATTATTAATAAAATAAAATTATTCAGAGGTATAGACTTAATATTTATAACAAATTGATTAATATCTAAATCTTGCTCTCCATATAAAGAGTTTAGCTCTATAAGCCTCCACAAACCTATATTAAAAACTTCTTCAAATTTATCTCCTTCAAGTGGAGTATTTAAACCAATAAACTGTAAAGTGTTTATAGCAGGATAGTTTGAGTAATTAATAATACCATTAGAGTCTAAAATAATAATTCCATCAGCTGGATAAATTGATGGTAAAGAACGTGTATCAACTAAGCTATTTTCTAAAATAGAATCAATTATATTTGTAATTATAGTTTCATATAGCCATTCTTTTAAGCCTAATCTATTTTTTTCGTTAAAACTTCTCTCAATAAGTAAAATACCTATTATTTTATTTTTCTTATTAAAAATTGGATAAGCAACTTGGTACATAGGTAGTCCATTAAATAAATCCCCTTGAATACCTTCAAACATTTTTTGTTCTTCTATTACTTTATGAAATATACTATTTTCCTTAAATGGGAAACTATGATTAATATGTGTTCTTCTATAAAAAGAAGGATAAATTGAAGGTTTAGCTTCAAAAATAGTTTTTAAAATATTTGTATCAATTAGTTTATATAAATGAATATCGGCAGGTATAAAATCAGATAAAAAAGTCAAATTATTACCTAAAGTATTTAAAATTAAGTCATCAGGGATATATACATTTTGTATATCCTTAATATTTGGAAAAGATTTTATTGAGCCTATAATTGTCATTCTTTATATTTCGTATTATTTCTTAAATAAAAGTATCTAAAATTATTTATATACATCTTCACAATAACACAATTATTATATAATATTCAATTTATCATTGCGTTTTTCATAGTTAAAAATCCCCAATGAAATAAATATAAATAGAGGTATATATTAAGTAATGGCAATCACAAGAAGACATGAGTTTGCTACAGAAGATTTAGTTGATATAGATTATGAATCTACATTTACTAATCTCGAGCAAGGAAGAATTGTAAAAGGTGTAGTAGTTAGAGTTGATCGTAACGAAGCATTAATTGATGTTGGAGGAAAATCAGAAGGTTTTCTACCGTTAAGAGAAATGGCTGCAAATTCACCTGCATCTGCTAAAGATGTTCTTGAAGTTGGCGAAGAGTTAGAATTGTATGTTTTGCGTGAAGCAAATGAAGACGGACAAGTTACTCTTTCCAAGAAAAGAGTTGATCAAGCAAGAGGATGGCATTTTGCACAAGATGATGCTGATGCTAACAGAATTATCAAAGCTAAGGTTATTGATGTTGTTAAAGGTGGTTTACTTGTTGAACTACACAGAATCAGAGGTTTTGTTCCTGCTTCACAATTAAGAACAACTGCTGAAACATTAGAAGAACTTAAAGGTTCAGAATTACCATTAAAAATTATTGAAATTAATCAAAAGAAAAATAAGCTTATTCTTTCACACAGAAAAGCTCTTGAAGATGAAAGAAGCCCATTAAGAGCTGAAGTTGTTGCTAACCTTTATGAAGGTGGAACAATTACAGGAAGAATAGTTAGACTTGTTGACTTTGGTGCTTTCGTTGATGTTGGTGGAATTGATGGTTTATTACCTATTTCAGAAATATCATGGAAGAGAATTGCTCACCCTAGTGAAGTATTAAAAGCAGGTGACCAAGTAACAGTTAAAGTATTTAAGATTGATCGTGACTTAAACAGAGTTTCACTCAGCTTAAAGAGAATGCAAGATGATCCATGGGAAGCAATAAAAGAAGCTTTCAAAGAAGGAGATAAAGTTAAAGGTGTTGTAACAAAACTTGCTCCATTTGGTGCTTTTGTTGAAATTGCTGAAGGTGTGGAAGCTCTCTTACCTAGCACAGAAATTTCTGATGAACCAGTTAATCTTGAAGAAGTTGTACCTGTTGGTAAAGAAGTTGAAGCAACAGTTAAAAAATTCAAGCCTTCTGAAAGAAAAATTAGTTTAACATTTAAAGAATATGTTCCTGAAGAAGAAGCTGAAGCAACAGAAGAAGCTCCTAAAACAGAAGAAGCAGTTGCTGCTGAAAATGTATAAATAATTTATACTTTTTAAATTAAGAAAAGCTCTATTTTTTATATAGAGCTTTTTTTGTTTGTTATAATTTTGACTGTTAAAATAATTGAATGAGAATAAATAAATGAGCTTAGGTGTTCAAATAGAAAAAGGTAGTTTGGCTGAGTCTTCAGGTTTAGAATCAGGCGATAAAATAGTAAAAATAAATGGAATAGAAATAAACGATCAAATAGATTTTTCATTTAATATTTCAGAAGAATATTTAGAAGTAGAATTTGAAAAACCAGATGGTTCAAAATATTACTCAGAAATTCATAGAGAATATAATAAAAGTTTAGGAATATCAGTTATACCACCTGAAATAACACAATGTGATAATGCTTGTGTTTTTTGTTTTATTCATCAACAACCAAAAGGTATGCGTAAATCATTATATGTAATGGATGATGATTACAGATTCTCTTTTTCTGATGGTAATTTTATTACTCTTACAAATTTAAAACCTCATGAATGGAAAAGAATTTATCAACTAAAACTTAGTCCTTTATATGTTTCAGTTCATGCAACTGAGCCAGAAGTTAGACAAAGAATGGTAAAACACCCAAAAGCAGGAGAAATCGTTAAAAAGCTTAAGTCTTTAGCAAAAAATGATATAAGTTTTCATTGTCAGATAGTTCTATGTTATGGCTATAATGATAAAGAGCATTTAGATAAAACAATTCAAGATTTAGTTAAACTAAGACCTTATATGAGAGGTATTGCGGTTGTTCCTTCTGGATTAAGCCAATTTAGGAAAAACTTATCTTATCTTAGACAATGGGATAAAGATATGTCATTAGATACAATAAAACAAGTACAAAAATGGCAAAAGAAGTTTAAAGAAGAATATGGAGAAACAATAGTCTATTTAGCAGATGAGTTTTATTATTTAGCAGATAAAAAAATTCCTTCTAGTAATCATTATGATGGTTTTAAATATACAGAAGATGGTGTCGGAACAACAAGAAAGTTTTATCATATATTTAAAAAGAATGAAAAATATATACCTGAATCTATTCCAGAAAAAAGAGAAGTAACAATTATATGTGGTGTTATAGCAGAGAAATATTTAAGAGATGCAGTGCAAAGGTTAAATGAGGTAGAAAATCTAAAAGTTAATTTAGTAGCTATAGAAAATAATTATTATGGTAAAGGTATTACTGTAACAGGTTTACTTACAGCAACAGATATTATATATCAGTTAAAAGATAAAAATTTAGGAAATGAATTAATTATACCTTCTGTGGTTATAAGAAAAGAGGATAAACTGTTTTTAGATAACTATACAATAGAAGATGTTGAAAAAGCATTAAAAACAAAAATAAGAATATGTGAAATGGGAGCAGATAACTTTATATGGTCATCTTTAGGAAAAAATTAGCAGTATTATTAGTAACACCTTTTTTATTATCAACAACTAGTGTAAAAGCAGAAAATAACAATAAAAAAGTTAGGTTCATAGCTGTAGGTGATACAGGTACAGGTTCACAATCTCAATATGATGTAGCTAAGGCAATGAAAGACAAATGTGATAAAAGTGGTTGTGATTTTGTAATAATACTTGGAGATAATATTTATAATAGTGGAGTAAAAAGTGTAGATGATCCTCAGTTTATAACTAAATTTGAAAATCCATATAAAGATATAGATTTAAATTTTTATATGACTCTTGGTAATCATGATTATAGAGGAAATGTTCAAGCTCAAATTGATTATACTGATAAAAGTAAAAAATGGACTATGTTAGGTAGAACATATAATTTTAGTTATGGTGATGTAGACTTTTTTTCATTAGATACAAATAATCCTACTGATAAGCAAATATCTAGATTAAAAAGGGATATAGATAGAACAACAGGTAAATGGAAAGTAGCTTTTGGACATCATCCTAGATATACTTACGGTGTTTATGGTCATGCAACAGGTAAACTAGCAGAGCTTACAGAGAAAACTCTTTGTAATAAAGTTGATATTTATTTATCAGGACATGAGCATACAAAACAACATCTTAAAAAGAATTGTGGGGTTGAATATTTAGTTATTGGAACAGGTGCAGGCTTAAGATTTGCTCTTTCTGGTGATAGAACTCTATTTTCTAGAGCTACTTTAGGTTTTTCTTGGTTTGAAATAGATAAGGATAAAATGTATTTTCAAATACTAGATACCAAAGGAAATGTAGAATACGACTATACAATAAAAAAATAATTAATACAAAATAGTTAATATCATTTTAGGTTTATAAAAAATATTTTGAAAAATTTTATCTAAATCATAAAATTTTTCAAAAACTAAAAAAATCTATCCGTCTAACTAAAAATATAAGATAAAAATTTTAGGAGGATAAATTTTATGAATAACTTAAAAAAAACAACTGTTTTACTTGCAGTAGTTACAATGCTTAGTGGTTGTATCAATTCAGACAGATATGTAAAAGAGAGTCAAGATACAACTACAAATCAAGTATCTACAAATAAACAAGAATCAGATAAAAAAATTAAATCAGAAGCTAAAGATGAGATGGTTAATAATTATGTTTCAAAACCAGCCCCTAAAATGGTTAGAAATCAAGCATTAAAAGTAGCTCCTGCAACAACTGGTGCTATTGCTCCAAATGAGCCTGAATATAAAAAGCAAAAACAAGATTTTAATACAGAAGAATATTCTAATATTGAAGAAAATATATTTTTAACTTCTGAAAAAAATCCACTTTCAACATTTTCAATAGATGTTGATACAGCCTCATATAGTAATATAAGAAGATTTATTAATAGTAATCAATTACCACCTAAAGACGCTGTAAGAATAGAAGAAATGCTAAATTATTTTACTTATAATTATCCTCAACCAACAGGTAAAGATCCATTTTCCATAAATCTTGATATGACACAATCTCCTTGGAATAAGGAAAATAAAATAGTTAGAGTTGGCTTACAAGGTAAAAAAATTGATACAAAAAAAATGCCTCCAGCAAATATTGTATTTCTTATTGATACATCAGGTTCAATGGAAGATGAAAATAAATTACCTCTTTTAAAATCAGCATATAAACTTTTAGTTAATGAATTGAGAGAACAAGATAGAGTTTCAATTGTTGCTTATGCTGGGTCTGCAGGTGTAGTCTTAGAACCAACATCTGGAATATATAAGGACAAAATAATACAAGCTATAGATAATTTACAAGCAGGAGGTTCAACAGCTGGTGGAGAAGGAATAGAATTAGCTTATAAATTAGCAGAACAGAGTTTTAAAGAAAATGGAAATAATAGAGTAATACTTGCAACAGATGGAGATTTTAATGTTGGTGCTTCAAGCGAAGGAGAATTAATTAGATTAATAGAAGAAAAAAGACAAAAAGGTGTTTTCTTATCTGTATTAGGTTTTGGAATGGGTAATTATAAAGATTCAAAAATGGAACAATTAGCAGATAAAGGTAATGGAAATTATGCTTATATAGATTCTATTAAAGAAGCAAAAAAAGTATTTGTAGAGCAGATGGGGTCAACACTTTTAACAATAGCAAAAGATGTAAAAATACAAATAGAGTTTAACCCTAATAAAGTTCAAGCTTATAGATTAATTGGTTATGAAAATCGTAAACTAAATAATGAAGATTTTAATGATGATAAAAAAGATGCAGGTGAAATGGGTTCAGGTCACTCTGTAACAGCCTTATATGAAATTGTTCCAGTTGGTATAAATTCTAAATATATTAAAAGTGTTGATAAATTAAAATACCAAGAAACAAATAAAACTATAGAGTCTGTTAATGATGAAATTTTAACTGTAAAGTTTAGATATAAAAATCCTAAAGAAGATAAAAGTAATCTAATTACAAAAACTCTTAAAGATCAGGAAATACAATTATCAAAAGTTTCAAGTGATTTAAGATTTGCATTATCAGTTGCTCAATTTGGAATGATACTTAGAAATTCAGAGTTTAGAGGCAACTCAACTTTAAATGATACATTATCATTAGCTTCAAGTTCAGTTAATAATAATGATTATAGAAAAGAGTTTTTTAAACTTGTAGAAAAATATCAAGGTTTAACAAAGAATGAAAATAAACAGGGCTATAATGATTAATTACCAATCACCTGTATTTGGCATAGAAAGCCAAGGTTCTTGAGGCTCTAAAGCTTCTCCTTTTTGAAGAAGTTCTATAGAAATATTATCAGGTGATTTTATAAATGCCATATAACCATCTCTTGGAGGTCTATTAATAGTCACTCCAAGAGATTTTAACCTTTCACAAGTTTCATAGATATTATCAACTTCATAAGCTAGATGTCCAAAAAATCTACCTGTAGTATAAGTTTCTTTTTGATCCCAATTATATGTTAATTCTATAGTAGGTTCATCTTCACCTGTTGATAAAAAAACAAGTGTAAATCTACCCTTTTCACTATCTTTTCTTCTTATTTCAATTAGACCTAATTTATTTACAAAGAAATCAAGAGCTTTTTCAAGATCTAAAACCCTAATCATTGTGTGTAGATATTTCATGATTTAATCCATTTCTACTAAAAGTTTATCATTCTCTATTCTTGTTTTATACATCTCAAGAGGTCTAATAGCAGGAGCTTTAAGTACATCACCTGTAGTAAAGTCAAATTTAGCTCCATGCATAGTGCATTCTATAGATTTACCACATAAAATTCCATCAGATAAAGATACTTCTGCATGAGTACAAACATTTTTGAAAGCATAATAGTTGTTTTCATACATAACAACTGCTACTCTAGTTCTTCCAAATCTCTCTACATTAACTTTATCTGGTTCTATTTCTGAAAGATTTCTAAAAACAACTTCTGGCATTTTAATTATCCTTTATTTGCTAAAGCATTAAGAACAAAATCTCTTGTTCTACTTAAAAGAGTTACTTCTTCTTGAAAATAGTTTTCTATTGAGCTTGTTTCTTCAATATCATCTTCTTCTTCCATTTTACCTGCAAGAGCAACTAAAACATTTTCAATATGACCTTCTATAACAAAATTTTCTGCTTCTTCTTGTGTAAATCCTCTTGATGTTAAATAAAATAATTCTTCTGGATTAACAGGACCAAGAGAAACTCCATGAGCACACTTAACATCATCAGCTAATATTTCAAGATTTGGTATAGCCTCTGCTTTTGCTTTTCTACTTAAAAGAAGATTTCTAATAAGTTGTCTTGCATCAGTTTTTTGTGCTGGTTTTTCTATTTGAACAAAACCATTATGAGCAGATTCAGATTTATCTTTTAACATAACTTCAAAATGAAAATTACTTGTAGCATTTGGAACAGGGTGATATTGTAATGTCTCATGTTGAAAAACTTGTTCATTTTCACCAACAACAAGACCTAAAATTTCTGAATGTCCACCTTCATTTTCCATATAAGTACGAATATTTTCGTAACTAAATTGAGAACCAATACTTACAGATAAATTAACTAGTTTTGCATCTTTACCAATTATAGATTTTTGTAATGAAAAATTAAAAGCATTATAATCAAAGTTTTGTAAGTGTAAATAAGTTACATTTGAATTATCTTTTGCATGAATTTCATTTACACCATTTACTAAAAAGAAATCATCAGTATTTTCTGAAGAAAACTCATCAATTATAGTTACTTTACTATTTTTTTCTACAATAACTAATGTTTTATAGAAATTTTGATTTCCACCTTTATCTGTCCATTTTAAAAAATGAATTGGTAATTCAATATCAAGATCTTTAGGAATATATAAAAATATACCATCATTCCACATAGCTTCAGCTAAAGCTGTAAATCTTGAATCTCTTGATGTTATATTTGCTTTTAATAAATAAGGCTTTACTAAATCTTCATTTTCAACTAATGCAGATTTTAATGATTTTAATATAACACCTTTATTTTTTAATTCATTATTTAAAAAACTTGAACCATTTATTGAAAAATAAGCAGAAACTTCTCCCCATTTTTCTTTATCTAAATTAACAGGCTCTTTTAGACCATTAACTAAACTTTTATTTTCAATTTCTAAACTATCAATAATATCAACAAATTTTTCTTTTTTTGTTGATAAGTTATTAAATGTTTCCCAAGCGTTATTTTTATATTCTTTTAACCATTCTGGTTGTTGTTTTAGAAGCTCTTGAAAAGCATCTTCTGAAATACCTTTTATATTTTCTACTGTCATAAATCTAACCTACTGAACCTTCCATTTCAAGTTGAATTAATCTATTAAGTTCAACTGCATATTCCATTGGTAATTCTTTTGTAAAAGGTTCAACAAATCCATTAACAATCATTGTTTTTGCTTCTGATTCACTTAAACCTCTACTCATTAAATAAAATAGTTGTTCTTCTCCTACTTTACTTACAGTTGCTTCATGTTCAACAGTTACACCTTTTTGTTCTTCTACTTGCATAGTAGGGTATGTATCAGACCTTGCTTCTGGATTTAGAATTAAAGCATCACAAACAACATGACTTTTTGCGTTTTCAGCACCTGGAAGAATTTTAATTAAACCTCTATATGAACCTCTACCATCATTTTTTGAAATTGATTTAGAAGTTATAATTGAAGATGTATTTGGAGCAGCATGAATAATTTTAGCTCCTGCATCTTGATGTTGACCTGTGCTGGACATTGCAATAGATAAAATCTCACCTCTTGCACCTTCTCCTAATAAATGAACTGCTGGATATTTCATTGTAAGCTTTGAACCTAAATTACCATCAATCCATTCAACAGTTGCATTTTTATAAGCGTAAGCTCTTTTTGTAACAAGGTTATAAACATTATTTGACCAGTTTTGAATTGTGGTATAACGTATTTTTGCACCCTCCATTGCTATTAATTCAACAACAGCAGAATGCAATGAATCACTACTATATGTAGGAGCTGTACAACCTTCGATATAATGAACAGAACTTCCTTCTTCTGCTATTATTAAAGTTCTTTCAAATTGTCCCATATTTTCTGTGTTTATTCTAAAATATGCTTGTAATGGAATCTCTACATGAACACCAGCAGGAACCCAAACAAAACTTCCACCACTCCAAACAGCAGAGTTTAAAGCAGCAAATTTATTATCTTCTGGTGGAATAACTGTTCCAAAATATTTTTTTACTATTTCTGGATACTCTCTTAAAGCTGTATCCATATCGGTAAAAATAACCCCAATTTTTTCTAAATCTTCTCTAATACTATGATAAACAACATCTGACTCATATTGTGCTGTTACACCAGCTAAAAATTTTCTTTCAGCTTCAGGAATACCAAGACGATCAAATGTATTTTTTATATCTTCAGGAACATCTTCCCAATTTCTACTTTGTTTTTCTGTTGATTTTACATAATAATGAATATTTTCAAAATCAATTTCATTTAACATTTCTGTATTGCCCCAATTAGGCATTGGCTTTTCTCTAAATGTTTTATATGAATCAAGCCTGAATTGTGTCATCCATTCAGGTTCTTTTTTCATCTTTATAGAAATTTCTTTTACAATTTCCTCATTTAAACCTTTTTTTGCTTTATACACATAGTTTTCTTCTGAGTCGTGAAAACCATATTTATAATCATCAATTCCAATATTTTGAGTAGCGGTTGTCATAAGATTTTTCTCCAATTATTTAAACTGCACTGCCAACTAATTCAGCAGTTTCAGAAACTTGAGGTTTTAACCAATCATAACCTTGTGTATCAATGATTTCAACTAATTCTTCTCCACCAGATTTAACAATCTTACCATCCATAATAATATGAACATATTGTGGTCTTACATATTCAAGCATTCTTTTATAGTGAGTTATTATTATTGTTGACATTTCAGGATTAAGAATTTTATTAATTCCTTCACAAACTATTTTTAGAGCTGTAACATCTAAACCTGAATCTGTTTCATCAAGTAAAGCTAATTTTGGATTAAAAAGAGCCATTTGTAAGATCTCATTTCTCTTCTTTTCTCCACCTGAGAAGCCTTCATTTAAATATCTTTTGATAAATGATTGTTTGATATCAAGTAACTTTAATTTATCTTTTAAAATTGTTCTAAATTCAGCAACAGGTATTTCACGTCCTTGAACAGAAGACATCATATTTTTTAAGAAATTAAAGATCCTTACCCCTGGTATAGATAAAGGGTATTGAAAAGCTAAGAATATTCCCATTTTTGCTTTTTCATCTGGAGTCATATCAACTATATTTTTTCCTCTAAAATAGATATTACCTTTTGTAATTCTATACTTAGGATGTCCCATTATTGTATTTGATAAAGTACTTTTTCCTGAACCATTTGGTCCCATAAGAGCATGAACTTCACCTTTCCCTATTCTTAAATTTACACCTTTAAGAATTTCTTTATCTTCAACACTTACATATAAATCTTCTATTACTAAAAAATCTTCAGACATTCTATCCTCCAAAATAACTTTATTTAGATTAAACTTTTAATTGTGTTTCAAGAGAACGCATAAACTTTTCTTCTATTGAAACGGCTATATTTTCTTCTTCTTTTAACAAATCATACAAACTAGTTTTATCAAGAACTGCATAAATATATTTATAAATATTTGTCCATAAAGGTCTTATGCTACAACCACTAATATGAGTACATTCTTCACTAGTTCCTGAGAAATGACCACACATTTCAGACATTGGAGAGCCATCAATAACTCTCATTAGACTACCTATACTTATGTTTTTAGGATCTTCTGTTAAAACATATCCACCTTTTGTTCCTCTAATACTTTTTACAAAACCAGCTTTTGCAAGTTTTTGAAGTATTTTTTCAACATAAGCAGAAGACAGAAGTTCTTTTTTTGAAATTTCATCAGCAGACATAGGTTTGTCACTACCATTTTTTGTAAGTTGTAACAAGCATCTTAAACTATATTCTTGTAAAGCTGATATTTTCATAAATCACTACCAAAATTTTAAATCAGACTTTTTTGTCTTATATAAAAATTATACTACTATATCGGACAAAAAGGTATGATTTTAAAATTAAGTTAAGATTAATTGTAATCAAATTTAACTATTTTGATAAAGTAAAAGTCCTTTAAATGTATAGAAAATATTTTGAAGTATTTCAAATATATTAATTTTTTAATTTGAAAACTTTAATTCATAAGTCTGATTTTTATCGTCTTTTATAAATACTATATTTTTATTCAAATCAATACTTAATAAGGAATATTTATTAATACCATAAAAATAATCTCCAACTCTTAAGATTTTACTTTCATTATTAATATTAATAATAACAGTAGGTTTATTACCAGATATAATGCCTGTTAAATTAAATATATCTTTAGGACTTTCCAATAATGGTTCTTTGTGCTTAATAACTTTTATTTTCTGCCACTTGTATCTTTCTGATAAAGAAGAAATTAAATTATAAAATTTTGATAAACCTATACTGCCAGTCATTCCATAATCACTTATTTTTTTTACTTTAGAGTTATTATATTTAATAGTTAAATCTCCATAACTATTATCTGTAGAGAAAACAGTGTAACTACTTTTTAAATTAGTAAAGTCGATATAATTTAATAATTCAATAATTTCATTATAAGACTTCTCATCTAATACAAATCTTGCTTTCTTCTCTATTTGAGATAAATGGTTAACTTGATATAAATTAACTTCTCTATTTGAATTAATATTTATTTTCAAATTGTACATAGATAATCCATTACTAACACTAAAATCAATTTTATCAACTTTATATTTTTTAGGATTTGGGTTAAATTCAATAAAACTACCATTCTTAAAAATTATTTTTTTTGTTATTGAATTTTGAAAGGGAAAATTAACGCCATAAATCTTTTCATAAATTACTGGTAATTTAGCTTCATGACTGATTTTAATAATTTTACTTAAATAAAAATTTTGTTCGCTTATTGGATATAATTTATATTTATTATTACCTTCATCAAATATTGCAAAAATAATCTCTGTTTGTTCTAATAATAAATCCAGTTTACCATTACCATCTAAATCAATTTTAATAATTTTATTTTGTAATTTTTTTTTATGATAATTATAATTGAATGTAGCAAAACATATTTCTCCTAAAATTTCATCAATATTTTTATGAAATTTTTTTTTAACAAATAAACTAAGATCTTTTTGATTTCTGATTGAACGAATATCACTTGCACTTAGGAATAAACCTAATATTATAGGAAAAATAAAGATTCTAGTTAACTTTATCATTTAATGAGACAAAAACATAATTCTATTTAATCACTAATAAATTAATTTACATAGATTATTTAACATATTATATATATAGTAAAAGCGTCTAAGGTCTTGTAGTAAAAATTAATAATAAATTATATATATAATACTAATAAATTCTTGATACAAGAAAATCAATTAAATTATTCATATATTTATGAAATTCTGAATTTGGTAATTTATTATCAAGAATATCCTTAATTGAATTAATATCTTCTTCTAAGTAAGATAACATTTCTTTTTGTAGATCATCTTTTTTAATTCTTTTTACAAATTCATTACTTACTTTATCTGCTAATTTTTCATCATTACTTTCTAGCATTTCTTTCCAAGAATAAAAGTACTTTTCATCTTTCCTAAAAAGAAATAAAAGAGGTAAGGTTATTTTTCCTTGGTGAAAATCTTGTAGTCTTTTCTTTCCTAAGATATTACTTCCTGTATAATCTAATATATCATCTATAATCTGGAATATTCTACCTATATGAAAGCCCATTTTTCTAAGGTTTAATACAGTTTCACTATCTTTATTTGCAATCAAACCACCAGCAACCATGCTCCATTCAAATAAACTAGCTGTTTTTAAATATATTAATCTTTCATAATCCTCTAATGTTACTCTAGATTTTATCTTCATATCCATTTGATGAATTTCTCCATCAATAAGCTTAGAAACAGTATCAATCATTGTTGTTAACAATTCAGGATTACCTAACTTATTTAGTTCTGAAAAAACTTTTCCTAAAATAAAATCTCCACCTAAAACTGCTGTATGATTACCATAAACTTTATTTGCAGTAGGTTTACCTCTTCTTTCATGACCTTCATCTATTACATCATCATGAAAAAGTGTTGCTGTATGTACATATTCTGCAATACCAGCCAAAGCTATTACTTTATCATTAATTTCTTTATTACTTACAATAGAATAGCTTAAGCAAACAAGGAGAGGTCTAACTCTTTTACCCCCTGCTTTTACAAGATGGTTAATTACTTCTTGAAACCATAATGGTTGTTCTTTTACAACATAATTGATATATTTTTCAACTTTTTCAAGCTCTTTTTTAAAAGCACTTTCTAACTTTACAAAGCTATCTAAAGTTTTATAGCTATTAACTATAGACATATTCTAGTTTCCTTAACAATTCTCCTGTACAAATAATAAATTATAAAATATTCTTTTATAGAATTATTTTATCCATAATTTAATGTACAGGCGTATTATATAATATGTTTAATAAGATAATTATTAAAAACTAATAATAATTTAAGATTGTTTTTAAGATAATAGAATTAATTTTCTATCAATAGTTTTAATGAAGCTTAAAAACTGTTAGAATTTTAACAATTGATATTTTAGCAATAAAAAAATATGACAGAAATAATGCATGAAGCTGGTATTTTTAGACAAATACAAGACAAAGAGGATATATTAACAGATGTTATTAATAGAACTTATGAAGAAGAAACTCAAAAACATGGTTTAGACCATATTATTCTTGATACTGCATATAATGAAATACAAAGGCTTGAAAGTGCAAGAAAAAGCCCTGAGGAAAAAGAAGAACTTTCTCTATGGCGTAAAAGATATCAAAGAATGCTTAATGCAACTGAGTCAGAAAAAGTAAAAATGTTACAAGATATAATTTCAGTCTATGCTAATGATATTATTGGAAATTTCAATCCTAAAGTTTATAAATTTACAACTAAATTACTACCAAGTTTTATGTCTTTTTTCTTTCGTAGTATAAATTTAAAAAGTATTAGCTTTACACCACCTAATGAAGATGATATTGATAAAATGATTATACTTAGTGGTCAAATAAAAGAATTACAGGCTTTATCAAAAAAAGGAACAATAATATTAGTTCCTACTCACTTAAGTAATATGGATTCAATTGTTATAGGTTGGGCTTTATATCGAATTGGTTTACCTCCTTTTACTTATGGAGCTGGAAAAAATCTTTTTACAAATTGGCTTTTAAGTTATTTTATGCACAATCTAGGGGCTTATAGAGTTGATAGAAGAATAAAAAATGATTTATATAAAAATGTTTTAAAAAATTATTCAACTGTTATTTTAGAAAGAAATTATCATAGTTTGTTTTTTCCTGGAGGAACAAGAGCAAGATCTGGAGGAGTAGAAAATAAATTAAAGCTTGGTTTATTAGGAACTAGTGTTAAAGCATATATAAATAATTTAAAAAGTAAAAAAGAAAATCCTAATATTTATGTTGTACCTTGCACTATTAATTATCATATTACTCTAGAGGCAGAAACACTAATAGATGATTATCTAAAAGACTTAGGAAAAGCTAGATATATCATTGAAGATGATGAGTTTTCAAGTTTTGCAAAGGTTATAAACTTCTTATATAAAAGTGCTAGTATGCAATCAACTTTACATATAAGGTTTGGTTCTGCTTTTGATCTTTTTGGAAATAAAGTTGATATTAATGGGAAATCTTATGATAATCATGGTCGTGAGGTTGATCCAACTAGATATGTTATTTCAAATGGTGAAATAGTTCATTCTGATCAAAGAGATTCAGAATACACAAAAGAACTAGGAGAAAGAATAATTGAAGAGTTTTTTAAAAACAATGTCATTTTATCTACTCATATTATAGGATTTTGTATATTTAATTACTTACAAAAACTTTATCCTAAAATGGACTTATACAGACTTGTAAAACTTACCCCAGAGGAAGCGACTATTAACAAAAACGAAATTTATCCTCTTATAGAAAAAATAGGAGAGGAGATAAAAAAGCTTGAATCAGAGAATAAGATTTCAATGGATCCAATTGTCAGAATAGAAACAAGTGAAACAATAATGAGTGAAGCACTTAAAAATTTCAACACTTATTATTTAGACAGATTGTTGATAGAAGATGGTGATACATTAATTTTAAAAGATATAAAGGTTCTATATTATTATCATAATAGATTAAAAGGATATAATCTAGAAAAATTTATTTAGTTTCTATGTTAATAAAAAAATTAAACATTAAAACTCTATTTTTTAATAAAATTCCATAAGAATATTGATTTAACAAAATTAATGAAGTATAGTTTTAAAATTTTCTAATCTTCTTTTTCTCATTACTTATTATACTAAAGTATGGCTCTTCTAAGGTTAATATTTAAAGCCTTAATAATTTGATCATTATTATCTTCAGAAACAATATTTAAAATATTATTATTTACACTATTTACTTTAATATCAATTTTTTTATCATTTATTACACTATAAATTCTTAAGTTTTCATTATTACTATTATCATAGTTTCCATAACCTTGATATATAACATTATCTAAACTTATAATCCATAAGAATTTATTATTTCCTTGATCAAATATATGTAAAAACATTCTGTAGTCTTTAAATCTATGTGTCCATGCACCTATAAACCTAGATATAGGAGATATTTCTTTTATTCCAGATATTATTGACATTTTTTCACTATTATTTGTTTTAATTTCATTTAAACTGTATTTTTTATATCCATTACTAACTTTATTTTCTAAGTCTTCAGCCAAATAATATTCTTTATTATTATCTTTATCAATTGATATGATAGATTGTTGGCTATTAGATTCATTTTTTATAATATATGCTTGTTCTGAATCAATAGACTTTGCTTTAGCTAATGAGTCCTTTTTATCTTTATTTATTACAGCTTTTACTCTGTTTTCATCATTTATAAGAGGTATTGTTAATTGAGTACCATCAATCATCCTAAACTTAACTAACATATCATCATTAGATGAAATTATTCTAAATTTAAAGCCACCATTTCCATCATACTCAGCAGTAGTAAACTCATTATCTGATAATATATTAAAGCTTTCTTGTCCTTTAAGTCTGATACCCTTAGGATTTAATGAAATTCTACTTTTTAAGTATACAATATCAATATCTTTTATTAATTCAGGTGTTACTGGGTAATCATAATTCTCTCCTTGCTGAGCTAATAAAATAAATTTCTCTGTAACTTTTAAACTACCTGTTGTGTTGGGACCTTCTTTTAATGTACCAGTGGTATTAGGGCCCTCCTTAAGTGTTCCTGTTGTGTTTGGCCCTTCCTTTAATGTACCAGTAGTATTGGGACCTTCTTTAAGATTAAAATTTGTATTAGAATCAGAATTAAAACTAACAACTTTTATACTTTCATTTTTAGTATTAGGAAGATTATTATTACACGCTGAAGTAAAGCCTAATAAAGCTAATAGCAGTAATGTATAATTTTTCATAACAAGATCCTTTAAAAACTTTTCAACATTCTTTAATAATATCAGTGATTTTCTAATTTTTGAAGAAGTATTTTATATTCTTTTAGTCTATTTTCTCTAAAAAATTTTATACCTGTTGAATTTTCTAGATCAAATGCCATTACTTTTATTTTATTTTTTAGATCTGCTTTAGCTGATTCTTCAAGAATACTAAAAACTAAGTTTAAATTATTAGTTCTTTCATTATCTGAATCTGATAATTCTGCTTTTAAAGAATAAAAACACGCCTTATTAAAGTAATATCTATAATACTCATTATTATTTATACTTATATCAATAGGTGTATGAATAGATAATAAAAAATCACCTTCATTAAACAATAATTTTTTTTCTTCTTTTGACTTATATTTTGCTAACTGAGCATAAGCCCTTACTAAGAAAGAAACAGTTGAAATTATATATTGTTTAGAGTAAAGTGATTTCCATCTTTTAACATCAAAATTTTTCATTCCTTGTTGATAATTTTGAACTAAGGCTGTTTTTACCTGATTTATATAAGATTGCCAGTTTTTTTCGGGATTAACATTAAGTAATGCTAACCAAAAAAAGATACCAGCATAATCCATCATATAAAAAGGATCATCTGATAAATTTTTTAATGACTCATGATATTTTAAAGCACTAGAAAAATTATCAACACATTCATCTTTATGACCATTATAATATAAGTGCTGACCATATCTAAAGTGTATACAGGCTGTTTCAAATAATAATCTAGCTTTTATTTTAATGTCTTTTTGCTCTCCATCTTTATTCTTTTTATCAAATTCTGCAATAGAATCATGCATTAATTGTATAGCAAATGGGAAGTTACCTTCTAATTCATAATAAGAGGCTTCAATCCATTTTCTCTCTTCTGGTTTTTCAATATTAATTAAAGATTGTAATAGATGCTTCTTAGCTTCATTTATTTTACCCTCTCTTACTAATAGGGTTAAGATTCCATAAATTACAGATAAATTACTTCCATTCTTTTTTAGTAATGATTTTAGTTTTGTATAACTATATAAACCTTCTTCTTCTAAACGATATACCACATTAGTTGGTGTATTTACAAAATTTTCCTTTTTCTTTTGTTTTTTTACATCAGTAAGTAACTGTAAAATGTCATCAGGTATAGATTTTTTACCAATTAGTTTATACATTTTATCTAAAAAATCTTTAGATGGGATTTTTTTTCCTTTTTCTAAATAGGACATATAAACTATACTAATATCAAGCTTTTCTGCCATATCTTTTTGAGTGATATTAAGTACATCAGTTCTTATATTTTTAATTTCTTCGCCAAGTCTTTTTGCGACTTCCATAATTAATCTACCTAATCATATTTTAATAAAGTGTTTATATTTTAGTTTATTAATCATATTTTTATTGTAACATTAGTTTAATAATTTAATAGTTAAATTTTATTATTTTGTTAAGTAGGTCATTTTATATATTTATTTTCTTTATCTTTGATTGATTATTTTTTTTAAATAGTTTTATCAATACCTTAGACATTTGAGAATTTACCAAAATATAAATCCTGTAATAAAATTAATTTTGCAAAAGAATTAAATAACAGGATTTTAATACTAATTATGCCAGAAATATTGTTAATAATAAATTGTTTAAGAAAATATTTTCCAAAAAACTTTAATACATTTTCGTTAATAATATTTGCCTTGCTTAGTATGTCAGGTAGTAAGACAATGTTAAATATTTCTAGATATACAAAAGATGAAGCATGTTATAAAACAATAGAGAGGTTTTACAATAGAGTAATACCTTGCTTGAAATGAATTTGCTTTTAATTAGTAAATTTGTTAATAGTTCAACATTTATACTTGCAAGTGATGAAACACTTTCAAGTAAATCAGGTAAAAAGACTTATGGAATAGATTATTTTTTCAGTAGCATAATTCAAAAAACCAATAAAAAGTTTATGTTTTTCTGGTTTATCAATAATAGTACCAGAAAAGAATAAAAGTTATCCATTACTAGCTAATGAGTCAATTAATATTTACACCTGAAGAGAAAGAGATTTCTAAAGCCAAAAAGAAAAAGCTAAAAAGTCAAAAGGTAATAAGAGAGGTCGTCCAAAAGGCAGTAAAAATAATAAGAATAAAAATGAAGTTCTAGCTCCTACTTTCAGATTATTACAAGAACAATTGACAAAGGTACAAAATGTTTTAAATCTAAAGATAAAACATTTTGTTGGTGATGGTAAATATGGAAATAATACTTGTGCAAATCTTGTAAGAAATTCAAAATGCTCTTAATATCAAAATTACAGCATAACTCAGAATTGTATTTTGAAAATACTGAGCCTTATTCTGGTGTTGGAAGACCTAAGAAATATGGAAAAAGACTTGATTATAAGAATCTTCCTTCAGAATATATGGTAAAAGAAGAAATTAAGGATAATGAAATTACTATGATCTACAATATGACTTTATTAAGTAAACTTTTGATGATAAGTTAAATTTAGTAGTTATTAAGAAAAATTATAGATAAAAAAAGGTTGCTCATGTAATATTTTTTTCAACAGATTTGGAATTAGATTATCAGAAAATAATAGATTATTATTCATCAAGGTTTCAAATAGAGTTTAATTTTTAGAGATGCAAAGGAATTTTGGGGGATCTAAAGATTTTATGAATGTTAAAGAAATCACTGTAAATAATGCTGCTAACTTATCTATGTTTATGGTTAATCTATCAAATATTCTTCTTGATAAATTTAGAACTTCAAATAAAAAAATCAGAACTCTGGTATCAGACTTAATTTCACATTATCGGGGGGCTTAACATTTCAATGAAACTTTAAAATTATTACAGAAATTCAATACTAATATTTATATACCTAAAACTATTAAAATGTTACTTCCATAGGATTTATTCATGTATAATCATGTCTAAGGTATTGTTTTATTATTATAATTTTTAATGTACAATGAATATTGTAATAATTTATTCATTATTCATAAATAGGTTTAATTATGATAGAAACAAAAGAATTAAAAGAACCTATAATTTATAAAGGAAATTCTTTTAATGATAATATTGAACAAGTAAACAAGCATCCATTAAATTTTTATATAAAAGTTCAAAAAGAATGTGGCGATTATGTAAAAGTAAAACTATTACCTAGTATATATATGTATATATTCTTTCATCCTGATGCTGTGCAACATATTTTACAAAGTAGTAATTATAGGAAACCTGACTTTTTTTACAATGCAGTTAGACCACTTACAGGGTATGGTTTGTTTACTAGTGAAGGTTCTATTTGGTTAAAACAAAGAAGAATATCTCAACCAGCATTTTTTAAAAAGAATGTTGAAAGTTTATCATCAATTTTAATTAAATCAATAAAAGAAGAATTAGATACATGGAATGATTTTAAAGATGGGGATATCATTGATATTTCATCAAAAATGACTAAACTTACTATCAAAGTTTTAAGCAATGCTCTTTTTAGCTTAGATATAAGTGATAATTCAAATCAACTAAGTGTATCTTTAAGAAGTGCTTTTGAATTTGTAAGTAATAAAATGTCTAATCCAATGAGCTTACCTTTATGGATTCCTACTCAAAAAAATAAACAATTTGTCCATGATAAAAAAGAAATAGATTCCATTGTTGAAAAAATAATATCAACACGTAGAAACTCTAAAGAAAATTATAATGACTTACTTAACACTTTAATAAAGTCAAAAGATCCAGAAACAGGAGATACATTAACAGACAATCAACTTAGAGATCAAATGATAACAATGGTTGTTGCTGGTCATGATACAACTAGTGCTGCTTTAGCTTGGACTTTTTATTTACTTGCAAAAAATAAGGATAAAGAAAAAATTTTATTCAATGAAATTGACTCTGTTCTATCTGATAGACAAATTGAGTTAAAAGATTTAGATAATTTAGAGTACTCAAAAATGGCATTTGAGGAAACTATGAGATTGTATCCTCCTGCTTGGGGATTACCAAGAGAGGCTATTGAAGATGATTCAATTAATGGTTATCTTATAAAAAAGAAAGTTCCAATTGCTTTATCACAGTATATGACCCACAGACACCCAGAGTTTTGGGAAAAACCTTTGGAATTTTATCCAGAACATTTTAGTAAAGATTTAGTAGAAAAAAGACATAAGTTTGCATACTTTCCATTTGGAGCAGGATCTAGAATGTGTATAGGTAAATTATTTGCAATGACTGAAGCTCAATTAATTTTAAATTCGATTCTACAAAATTTCAGCTTTGATTTAATTGATAATAATGAAATTGAAGCAGATCCAACATTTACACTTATTGCAAAGGGTGGTATCAAACTTCGTTTAAGAAAGAGAAAAAAATAAATTGGATAAGAAAGAAATAATAATTGCTTCTGCTATTAAAAGATTTAGGCATTATGGTGTTTCTAAAACAACAATGCAAGAAATAGCAAATGATTGTAATATAGCAGTAGGAACACTTTACCTTTATTTTAAAAATAAAGGAGACATAGTTATTGCGTGTGCTAATGAATATGCTAAACTTCATAAAAAACAGGCACAAGAGATTATAAATTCTAATATTAATAGCAAAGAGAAAATAAAATTATACTTATTAGAAAGATTTAATGAGAGTAAAAGAACAAGAACCAGCTCACCACATGATATAGAAATAACAAAAGCGGTCTTAAAATATTATCCAACAAGAATAAAAGAAGAAGCAGAATGGATGTATGAAAATTTATTTTTTATACTTAAAGATGGAATCAAAAAGGGGGAATTAAACTCAGAATTTCCTGAGAAAGATATAGAAGTTTTGCTATATTCTTTAGTTTATTTTTTCCCTTTAGCAGGACAATTAAGTGAAGAACCAAACGAAGATAAATATTTAGACTTAATAGATTGGTTTATTAATCTATGGTCTATTAATTAATTTAATAAAAAATGAAATTATAATCAGTAAAGTAAATTAACAATATATTTATAAAAACTTCACAAAAAAATCTAAAAATTCTATTTAAAATTTATTAGAATAGTAATATAATTGTTTTATTAAATAAATTAAGTTTTAGTTACTAAGAGTTAAATAAAATTGATAATTTTTAACTTTAAATTATAAAAGATTTTTTCCTTTGTTTACTTTTCTTTGTTTAATAGGGCGTTCTAATGGACGCTCTTTTTTTCATCTATAAAAATTAAATTTAATAATCTAACAAATAGTATATAAACTGTGATATTATAAAACGCGTATTTATATCTATTATTAGTATTTATCTATGGAAAATAAGTTTATAAAAAACGTTGGCGTTTTCTTACTAGAAATTGCCAAAAAGCCAGGTGAAGTGGGAGCAATTGCACCAAGTTCTAAAAATCTAGGAAATGAAATAACAGATTATATAAAAACAGGTAAAAAACCTGTAAATATTATAGAGGTTGGTCCTGGTACAGGAGTAATGACAGAAGTTATTGCTAAAAAATTAAAACCTCATGATAAATTTGATGTTATAGAATATAATCCTCAATTTGTTGAAGTTTTAAAGGAAAAATTTAAAGATTATCCTAATATTCATGTTCATTGTGTTTCAATTATTGATTGGAAGCCAGATTATAAATATGATTATATGGTTTCATGTTTACCTTTTAATGTATTTGCTCCAGAGTTTGTTGAAGCAATACTTAAGCACTATGAAGAAATAATGAAAAAGGGAAGTATGATCTCATATTTTGAGTATATGGTTTTTCCAAAAATAAAAAAAGCAATTCTTAATGGTGATAAAAAAGATAATTTTCAAAGACTTCATAATATATTAAGTGACTTTAGAAATAAATATGAAATAAGTAAAAGACGTGTTTATAAAAATTTTCCTCCTGCTTATGTTTATAATCTCAAGATGAAATAGTGAAATAGTTTTAGTGATTTTATTAATTTAAAGTTGTATAATATTTCTGGAGGTAAAACTTACGACTAATAATATAATATTAACAGTAGGTTACTATTGTTTGTCATTACTTATAACATTATCACTACCATTGCTTTTAACAGCATTATTAGTTGGTTTTTGTATTAGTTTATTTCAAGCAGTTTCTTCTGTTCAAGAGCAAACCCTTAGTGCTGTTCCAAAAATGATAGCAGTATTCTCAGTTATGATATTATTAGGTCCTTGGTATCTTACTACTATGCTTGAATTTTTAAAATATATATTCACTAATATAAATGTCTTTATGATTCGATAAAAGATTAAGAACACAGATAATTACTAAATATATTACTAATTAAAATATATTTTAGTTCATTATTGATTATAAATATTAGTTATTCATTTTTTCTTAATTGTTATACACATAATTTAGTATATTTACATACTTAAATTATTAAGATTAAATACTGTTACTTTTAATTCTGTCATATCTTCCATAGCATATTTTATACCTTCACGCCCAAAGCCAGAATCTTTAATACCACCATAAGGCATATTATCTACCCTAAATGTTGGATAATCATTTATTATTACACCACCAACATCTAAGTTTTCATGAGCATAAAATATTTTTTTTATATCTCTTGTAAAAACACCTGTTTGTAAACCAAACTTAGAATCATTTACCATTTTTACTGCATCTTTAAAATCTTTGTATTTACTTAAAGTTACTAATGGAGCAAATACTTCCTCACAATTTATCTTTGAATCATTTGAAACATTTTCTAAAACGGTTGCTTCAAACAGTCTTTCACTTCTATTTCCACCAGTTAGAATTTTTGCACCATTATTAACAGCTTCTTTTAACCATGATTCTGTTCTATTTGCTGCATCATCATTAATTAAAGCACTTAATACAGTATCAGATTCTCTAGGATTACCTAGTTTTACTTTTTCTTTAACATATTGAATAAATCTTTTTGAAAATTCGTCATAAATTTCTTCATTTACAATTACTCTTTGGACTGAAATGCAAACTTGACCTGCATAAGAAAAAGCACCGACAGCAATTCTTGGTATTGCAAAATCTAAATTAGTATCTTTATCAACAATAACAGCTGCATTTCCTCCAAGCTCTAAGCAAACTTTTTTCTTTCCACAACGATTTTTAATATCCCAACCAACTTTTACAGAACCTGTAAAGCTAATCATATTTATTCTTTCATCTGTTATTAAACAATCTGCTTGTTCCGGATATGCAGGTAAGACATTTAAAGAACCTGCAATAATACCTGCTTCTAAGGCAATTTCTCCCAAAAGTAAAGAAGCTGATGGTGTTTGGTGAGGAGGTTTTAATATCATTACATTTCCTGTTGCAATAGAAGGAGCTACTTTATGAGCTGTTAAGTTAAGAGGAAAATTAAAAGGGCTTATTCCAGCAATAATTCCTATTGGAAATCTAGAAGTTATAGAGTTATAACCTTCTGTTGCTGCTGTAATATCAAGTGGCAAAAATTCCCCACCAAATCTCAACACTTCTTCTGATGCAATTTTAAAAGTTGCTATTGCTCTATCTACTTCAGCTTTAGCATAAGTTATTGGTTTAGCAGATTCATCAACAATTAAATCCACAAAATCACTTTTTCTCTTTTCTATAATCTGATAAATATTTTTCAAAATTTCAGAACGTTTATATCTTGACTGTTTCCTTGTTTGCTCAAATGCTTCAATTGATGCAATTATAGCTTTATTAAAATCCTCTCTTTTTGCATTATATACTTTAGATACAACTTCATTATTAAAAGGATTTCTTATCTCAGAAATAATATTTGATTCAAACCATTCATCTTTAATAAGAAATTTTTTTATATCCATAATTTTTACCTTTATTTTGTATTCTGATTATTTTGTTTTGATTTCATTACAACTAAAACTCTTTTTAAAACTTGTTTATCTACATGATTATAAACTTTATTATTTACTTTTATATTAGGACCATTAGAGCAATGCCCCATACATAAGCTTGTTTCAAGTTTTATCTCGTCATTATTTTGTCCTTTATCTATTGTTGTTTTTAAAACTTTTTCTAATACCTCAACAAGAGAGTCACAACCATTACCTTTACATCTTAATGCTCTACATATATAAAGAGTATTAGGATCTATATTATCAGCCATTTTTTATTCCAATCTTAAATAAGACTTTCAAATATACTATTAAAAGATATTGTAAACTATGGATTTGTATTTACATAATTTCCACTTTGTTTGGCAATATATTTCATAGGATCATAATTTGCAGTTAACACATTATCAACAAGGGTTGAAACACTATTAATTAATGTAGCAGTTACAGATGTTGTAGCAATATCATTAGGAGTAGTCCCATTACTTGTTATTGTGCCAATGGTTAATGAAGATGAAATAGGTTCAGTATTCGAAATTATACATAAAGCTGTAGTTTTATTATTTATAACAATAGAAGGAGATGATATAGTTTCCCAAGCAGTTCCATTATATCTAATAAAAGTTCTAAGTGACATTAAATGGCTTCCTATACCACCAAGCCTTTTAAAAACTTCTAAAATATACATTTCATTATTAACAGGGCTAAATCCTGTATTAATATTAAAATTTCCACTAGAATCAGTTAAACCTGTGGCAATTGTTCTATTTGCTAAAGTAAGATGATCATGTGGATATAATAAAGATACTGTTCCGTATGGTGCGATATCGCCTACTGTTGCTTTTATTGAAAAATTTTTACCCCAATCAACTTTTCCTTTTATTATATTAGTAAATGAGCTTTTTATTCTATTATTTAAGTCTTTATTTAAATCTGTATTAGTTAAACTAACATTATTTGTACATGAAGATAATAATATTGTTACTAATGATAACTTAATTAATTTATTCATTTTAAAATTCTCCTTTAAAATTTCTTACGGATTTGTTGTAACATAATTACTACCTTGTTTTGCAATATACCTTACAGGGTCATAATTTGCATTTAAAACATTTAAAACAAGATTTGAGACATTATCTATCTGAGTAGAAGTAAATTTCGTTTCTCTAGTGAATATAGGAGTACTATTACTTGTTGTTGTAGTTGCATTTGTTATTTTAACAGGAGAACCTGAACCATCAGAGTTTGCAACATATATATTTGTCTCAGTATTTTCTTGACCATTAAAAGCTACTTTTGAACTATCAGCAGAGAAACTTATATTACTATTAGATGTTGAAGCACCATTTAGTTTAGAAAGTGTATAAGGTGATATAGTATTAGAAGTATATACTTGTAGTGCAGTGAGATCTGTACAAGTAAACGCAATTTTTGTTCCATCAGGTGAAAATATAGGATTACTATTTGAAGTTGTTGTACTTGTGACCTTATCAGGTAAACTTGTATCTCCTACATTTGCTAAATATATATGCTGTACTGCGTTTTCTGTTCCTCTAAATACAATTTTAGAACTATCTGGAGAAAAACTTGGTGAGGCACAAGCAGTAACCAGTGAATTATTTGATCTTAAAGTAGGATTAAATGGAGATATACTATTTGCTAAATAAACAATATTTGTAGCAAGTGTAGCATCTCTACCAATAAATACAATTTTATTTCCATCAGGAGAAAAACTAGGGGTTGAGTTATTTGTAGAAGTTCCAGTTGAAACCTTAGTTTGATTAAAAGGAGACACAGTATCTGCTATAAAAATATTAGGAGTTGTATCTCTACCAACAAATACAATTTTATTTCCATCAGGAGAAAAACTAGGAGTATTATTTATTGTTGTGCCTGATGATACTTGCACAGGAGTGTTATATCCTCCAGAACCATTAGATGTTGCAACAAATATATGATTTACAGTTGAAACAGTTCCTACAAATACTATCTTATTACCATCATCTGAAAATTTAGGTGCTTGATTATTGGTAGAACCATTTGTTGAAATTTGAGTTGGGTTATAAGGTGGATTTGTATTTGCTACATAAATTTGATTTGTTGTTCCATCATTACCAATAAATAAAACTTTTGAAGCATCTTTTGAAATAACAGGAGTAGTATTATTTGTAGAAATTCCTGAAATTTGTGATGGACTTGTAGATGATGAGCCATCACTATTTGTTGAAAATATATGAGTTTGAAAAGAAGTGTCAGTTCCTACAAAAATATTCTTTAAGGGAATAAATGTAACATCTGTTGTAGTTGTTGGGTTAACACTACTATTTACAGTTCCAATTGTTCTTTCAGGATCAAAATTTTCAGCGTTAGTTATGAGAGTTAAAGCCGTCGTTTTTCTATTTATTACAACACCATTTGTAGTTATACTACTCCAATTATTAGTAGATTGATTCCATCTTATAAATGTTCTTAATGACATTAAATTGTTGTTAACTCCACCAATTCGTTTAGTTACCTCTAAGATAAAAATTTCTTTATCTAATGGAGTAAATGTACCATCTGGTGTTATTGTAAAATTTCCTGTAGCGTCAGTTACACCTGTAGCAACAGTTCTATTTGGTTTAGTAGAATGATTATGTGGGTAAATTATAGATACAGTTCCATAAGGAGCAATATCTGCTAGTGTTGCCTTTATTTTAAATCCATCGCTCCAGTCTACAAAACCAGAAATTGTTTTATTAGATGAATTATTGATTACGTTATTTATTAAAGTATCTTTGTTAGTTATTGTATTAAAATTATTTGTACATGAAGAAGATATAAAAATAATTGATAACAATGAAAAATAAATAGATTTTTTCATTACATTTCCCCTCTATTTTGAACTTACTTTATTTTTTAAAATATTTAACTAAATATACCACCGTCTATACCTGTACCTGTTGCACCTTGTAGAGTTATATCTGAAATATCTATAACTTTAAGTTCAGGTTTAATCCAAATTTTTTTTATCTTGATTTTTAAAAGGCTATTATCTTCCATAATCTAAAAATACCTTAATTTTTAATTTGCTTCTTAATTTAATATTTCAAGTATAAGAGCAAAACAAAATTATGTCTAAAAAACTTACTAAATTTATCTGATACTTATTAAGTACTTAATAATCTTTTATAAAATCTTAAAAAACTCATGATTTTAATTACTATATAATTAATAATTAATCACTTGACATTATATTAAGATATATTGATCTAATTATGTAAAAAGTGATAATCTATAAAATTATAATTATCATAAAATTCTTTAGGATCTTAATTTTTATAATAGAATTTTAAGGAGAAGAAATGACTAATCTTGGAATAGCTGGTGGTGTATCACTCAGAAATATTAATCAATGGATTTCAGTTATTGATACAAATTTAACTAACTCTAAAAGAATAGGTTATAAAGAAACAAGTGTTTCTATGACAACAGGTGAAGTTGGAAGATATGGAACAACTCAATCTATTGGTAAAATCCAAGATATTACAATACCAAGTGCTAGTTTAGAGATTGGTAAAACAAGAATTTTAGATTCTGTTCAAGGTAATTTAACACAAACAGGTCAAGTAACAGATTTTGCCTTAAATGGTACAGGATATTTCGTTGTTGAAGATAAGCTTGGAAATAGATATGCAACAAGAGATGGACAATTTAATTTTGATACAGATGGTTATTTGGTTACAGCTGAAGGTTTAAGAGTTCTTTCTACAGGTTTCGATTATATTAGGGTTCCTGCATCTGAGAATTTTGCTGTTAATACAGAAGGGGAGTCTCAATATATTGCAACAAGTAATACTATTTTTGATTCTAGATTTAACCCAACAGCAGGAGTTAGCTCTTTTAGTCAAAGTGTATATGGAACTAAAAAGTTATTAGTAGTTGATATAGTAGATGATTATAAATTAATTTATTCAAAATATGGATATACTAAATTTGATCTTGGCAAAAGAGTTCCTATAGTTGTAAGGAATGATTTTTCACAGTATACAGATGGAATTGATACAAGTTTAATTTCTGACTCATTAACTGCAGTTCCTTCTATACCATTACCAGCAGTTCCCATGAGAAGTTTTTTTAAACATGATGTACAAAATGGAACTATGAAAATGACTGTTAATCATACAGATGGAACTGTTAGATATGTTCAAGCAATTTATGGTGGTCAAAAATACATGGATTTTCAAACTGAAATGGATTTCCATATTCGTTCTGGAGAATCAGGGGGTAATTTAACAGGAAGTTTTGGTTCCTTTGGTTTAACTTTTGGAAAAGCTACTTATGATACTCAAGATAATGCTACTAACACTTTTTTTGCTGGAATTATTAATAATCAATTTGTTTTAAGAAGAGGTGGTGTAAATTTAGTAGGTTCAGTGAATGTAACAGGACCAAATTTAGATGATCCATTTGGTGCTTTAGTTGCTGCAAAAAAATTTACAATAAAATTAAGTGTTGCAGATGGAAAAATCAGTGCTCAACTATTACAGAATGGAGCTAACCTTGCAACTTTAACACTTGCAAATAAATCTAGCTATCAAGGAGGATATATTTCTGTTGGAAATAGTATTCAAGATCCAAATGTAGGAAGTGGAGCAAATAACGATGAGGATGAAGCATTTGATATAACAAATATCACAATAGTAGAAAGAAATCAAGATAGTAACTTTAGTCAAAATATTGTTCAAAAAAATGTCAAGGATATTTGGAAAGATGGCTCTAACGCACAAATAAAAGAAACACAAGTTTTACAACAAAACTTAGAAGAATCAACTTCAACAATAGCAGATACTTTACCTCTCTTATCTAATACTCAAAAATTATTTAGTGCTGTTTCAAAAATAATATCTGTGTATAATAGTATTACAGATGATATGAATAATACAGTTAGGTAATTTTTATTTTGGGTACGGATGATAATATTCCATCTAATTTTAAGTTAATAATAGTAACTGGAATTTCAGGTGGTGGTAAAAGTAGTGTTCTTAAAATCCTTGAGGATAATGGATATTTTTGTGTTGACAATCTTTTACCCGCATTACTCATACCTTTTGTTAAACTAGTTTCAACACAATTTGGAATGGTTGCAGTTGTTGTTGATACAAGAGGTGGGACATTTTTTTCAGACCTAAATAATGAGATAAAAAGCCTTAAAGAGCAAGGCTTTTCTCCAAGAGTTGTTTTTTTAGATACATCTGATGAAACTTTGATTAAAAGATATAGCGAAACAAGAAGAAGACACCCTCTAATAAGTGAAGAAAGTGCTTTATTGGATTCTATCCAAATGGAAAGATCAATGCTTGAAGAAATAAAACCTCAAGCAAACGAAATTATAGATACATCTGATATAAGTTTAAACCAATTAAAACAATTAATTTCTAAAACACTTATTGACAAAGAAATTTCATCTGCATCAATGAAAATATCTATAATGTCTTTTGGTTACAAATATGGCTTACCAATTGAGGCAGACTTAGTATTTGATGTAAGATTTTTACCTAATCCACACTATATAGCAGAATTAAAACCTCATACAGGGTTAGACCAAGATGTAAGAGATTATGTTTTTGATAAAGAGGCTACACAACACTTTTTAACTAAATTCTTAGATTTTATAACATATTTAATTCCGCATTATAAAGAAGAAGGAAAATCTCTTTTAACAATAGCTATAGGCTGTACTGGTGGTAGACACCGTTCAGTAGCAATTGCAAGTAAACTTTCTGAAGAGCTTACAAATAAGGGTTATTATGTTATGGAAAGACATAGAGATATAACTCGTAACCAAGAGTA
>JAXLXG010000023.1:0-80260 GCA_046328075.1 Candidatus Sericytochromatia bacterium | reverse complement strand
TGTTGATTTAAAAAAAACATTTCTACATGGAATCAAAAAGCTTCAAATTTAAATATATCAAGAAATGAGCAAGAAATTATGTTTAATACTTTTAGAGTTTAATATTATTTCTTTAACTTCAAGCTTTTCAATATCATATATTTGACGATAACCTATTATCTCTCTATGTTCTAAAAACCTTTCTTTTTTTTCTGAGTTTGTGGACACAAACTTTTTATATGAAAACTATAAGTTTGAAATTGTTTTATATAATTAACTAATGTATTATCAAGACTTTTAATTGATATAGTGGCTAAAATTATAATTTTAAATTTATTGAATTTTTCTGATATTTCATTTTATAATGATTAAATGAAACATGAAATTAAACCTAGATATTATAAATGAAAATAATTTGTATTTCTGATACTCATAATCAACATAATGGTATTAATATCCCAGAGGGTGATATTTTAATTCATGCTGGAGATTTTACAACTTTAGGAAAATTTGACGAAATTACTTCTTTTAATAATTGGCTTGGTAAATTACCTCATAAATACAAAATCATAATAGCAGGGAATCATGATCTTTTATTTGAATCTGATCCAAATTTAGCTAAAAGCCTTATTACAAATGCAATTTATCTTGAAGATTCTGGAATAGAAATACAAGGTTTAAAATTTTGGGGTACACCATTTTCTCCAAGATTTTATAATTGGGCTTTTAATAGAGATAGAGGAGAAGATATAAAAAAACATTGGGATTTAATCCCCCAAGATACAAATATACTCATAACACATTCTCCTCCTTATGATATACTTGATATGACATATTCTGGTCAATATGTAGGTTGTGTAGATTTAGCAAAAAGAATACAAGAAATAAAACCAAAGCTTTGTGTTTTTGGACATATACATCAAAGTTATGGAATAATAAAAAAAGATGGTATTACATATATAAATGCTTGTAGTCTAGATGAACAATATAAACCTAAGCATGAACCTATAATATTTGAAATCTAATTTTGTAAATATTTTGATTTATCACAAAAGTCTTTGTATATACTTAAAAGTAATTGGTTTGCAAAAAATATTTATCCACAATGTTGTAACTGCAATACTATTGTCTTCTCACTTTTTTCTTTTCACTTCTTGTCTAGTATAATGATTTCTTGTATTTTTATTTAAAGAGTAAATAAAATAAATTTTTATATTTAACAAATAAAACTAGAAAAAGGTCAAAAATCTAATGAAATCAAATTCCTTAGATTTTTCATGTTTTTTCAAAAATTGATATTCTAACTCAAAATTTAACTCCGTGAGAATTTAAAAATTAAATTCTTGATGTATTATGATACTAAAAAATAAATTCTCAAGAAGAAACATATTTTACAGTTAACTTTAACGAAATTATATTTATTATGCAAATAAGTTATAAAACTATAAAAACCTGTAAAAGATTATCAATACTATATTTTATAAAAAATTGTGCAGTTAGTAATGTATTAGCACAAATAAGTGGCCTAATTTATTTAGGTTGATTTAATTCTTTAATCTTCCAATCTTTGATATTTCGTTCTTTTATATCAAAACTAACACCAACTAAAACGACTTCTTTATTTGATAATAAGTAACTTTCATAATATTTTTTATCTTCAATTTGTTTAATTGCTTTTTTACTAGAAATCATTTTAAACTCGAATATATAAATATGGCTTTGAGTTTCAATAACAGCATCAATTCTTCCTCTATTAGTTTGTACTTCAACTTTTATCCTAACACCAATTAGAGTAAGAATTAAATAAATTATTGTATGATAATATCTTTCTTTATCAGCCATAAATATCTCATTAGGAATTTGAGTAAATATATTATATTTTAAAATATCAAAAAATTTATCTAAATTATTATTTTCAATGTGCTCAACCAAATCATATATTAATATTCTACTATCATTATTATATGAAAATTCATCTAAGATATTAGTTAAAAGAGATTCCTTTACCTCTATATTTGGGTAGTTAAGATAATACTTTTGAAAACCTAATTTTTGTGAATCAATACTTTTTATTGTAAGATATCCTGTTTGAAATAGAAGTGATTCTACTTTAATATTATCTATTTCGAAAGAGTCTAACATTGAGCTTGAAGCTATAAAGTTTTCTAGTTTTTCTATATTAACATTTTTCTCTCTTATTAGATTTATTAAAAAAGTAGGTGTACCACTTTGAAACCAATAATTATTTATATCATTAGTAGTAAATGCACTTAATATAGAAAAAGGGTTATATACAAAATGCTTACCATCCCATGAATATCCATTATACCAGTCTTTTAAAGTTTCTTTTAAATAATTCTCCTGAACATTCAATTTGTTAGATGTTTCTGTTATATGTTCATTAAAATAACTAAGTAATTCTTCTTGAGTATAACCAAGCATTGTTGAAAACTTCTCTTCAAGAGTTATATCTCTTAAATTGTTTAATCCTGAAAAAACTGATATTTTAGAAAACTTTGATACACCTGTAAGAAAAACAAATTTTATATATTTATCTGATTCCTTTAAAACCAAATAAAAATCTTTTATTATTGATTTCATTTGTTCTCTTTTTTCAGACTCTTTTATATATTCAACTATCGGCTTATCATACTCATCAACTAAAATAACTACTTTTTTTGTCTCTGATATTTTTTCTAAAAGAGTTCTAAACTCATATTTGTAGTCATTATTACCCATTTGAAAACCGAATTTCTCATAAAATGAGTTTACTAAAGCAGAAAATGACTTCTGAAAACCTTCTATACCTTGACTGTAGGTTAAGCCAGTAAAATCAATTCTAATAACAGGATATTTTTTCCATTCAATTTTGTCATAGATATATAATCCTTTGAATAATTCCTGATTACCTAAAAATATTTCTTCAAGAGTACTGATAAGTAATGATTTACCAAATCTTCTTGGACGAGAAAGAAAAAAATATTTATTTGTACTTTCAATTAATTTATATATATCGTTAGTTTTATCAACATAAAGATTTTCTTTTTCTATAATATCTCTAAAAGTATGTGTTCCTAAAGGTAAATTCTTCATAATTTATTTTTAAATATATTCATAATAGTAGTTTACCATTTATTAGTAATTATAACCGCACAATTTATGCTAAACTGAAGTTTATGATTATTTTGAAATTTGTATAAAATGATTCAAATAAAAAAACAAGTTAAAACTCAAGATACTAAAAAATCTGTTAAAAATATTGATGATAATATAAATGGTACTTTTGATAAAGGTGTTAATTATTCTGATGCTCATAAAAAATTTACTGATGAGATAAATAATATATATTCCAAAACTTATATTAATCAACATGAATTGAAAAGACTAACTTATTTAGTTATATCCCTTATACAGCTTCAAAATGGAAGTAGGATAAGTGAAACTATCGAAGCTATAAGAAAATTTATTTTAGAACCTGAGTCAAAAGTTGCGGTTATTAAGATTGCTAAGAGAAAAGATGGTTTTAGAAGAAAGATACTACTTCCTGAACTTATAACTAAAGAAATTCTTGAAAGAATTAAATCTGAGATTAAAAATACCACAATAGAAGAATTATCTAAAAAAATCAGAATGTTTCTTACTCGTCATTATGGTTGGAATACTCATAGTTTAAGATATGCTCTTATTAATTATCTTGCGATTGAAAAGAAAACTCCTATTAATTTAGTTTCAAAACTTGTAGGACATAAAAACATGAATCAGCTTTTAACCTATACTCAGAATAAACACGTTGATGAGTTATTATTGTCTATTAATAACAATACTATTTAATTATGTTAGATGAAAATTATACCTATATTCTTAGTTTAGATAATTCACATTTTAAAGATTTTTTTAAACAATTTTCTTTTAAAGATATGGAGTTTAACCTGAAAGATGAATTTCATTTAACAATCATAGGTAATAAGACAGGAAAAAAAATTAAAGATTTGATTATCAAATATCCAAAAATAAAAGAATTTATAGAAGATAAAATAAATTCTTTTGAATGGAATATTAATTATATTGATGATTTTTATCTTATAAAAAAACTAAAATCTGATTCCATTGAAGAATATCAATATACTATTATTCAAATAGTTGAATCTAAAGATTTGATTGAATTATTTAAAATCTTAAATTGTACTTTTCCTGAATTACATTTAGATGAACCTTTTCCTCATGTAACTCTTTATACATTTAACAATAAAAAAGGAATAGGTATTTATTCTGAAAATGAATTTTATAATTTTAAACAAGAAAAAATAACAAAAAATCAATTAATAAAAGAGTTTTTTTAGGGATTTACTTTATACTTAAAAGTAATTGAATTGCAAAAAATATTTATCTATAATGGTGTTAATGAAATACTCTTGTCTTATCACTTTTTTCTTTTTACTTATTATCTAGTATAGATTTCGGATTCTAAGCACTCCAAAAGATTTTTACAACATCTCTCTATAGTTCCAAACATTTGTTTTTCTAGCTTTTTATCTAGATTTCCATCTATATCATAAGGATCTCTAATATTGGCTTCATTATCTTGATTATCATCATAGTCTTTTAACAACATAATATTTATATTAGAATTTAAATATTTCTTACTTTCTAAAAATACTCTTACAGATTCATCTAATGCAATTAAATAATTATAATTTGAAAAATCTTCATCTCTTATTTTATGAGATTTATGAGAACGTAAATTTATAATTGATATATTAGAATCAGCAGATTGATTTTCAATAGCACTTATACCTGCTGATTTACATGATATTTGATTTTCTAAATTTTTTTTATTAGTATTAAGAATACCTCGGATTTTTAATCCGTGGTTTCCCCCAAAGAATTTGGGGCTGGGTTTTAACCCAAAGTTAATACTCCCTTCTAGGGATTTATTTACTTTGCTCAGCGTAAGGATTTTTACCTGTTCTATTAACAGATTCCATAAAAGTTAAAGGTCGAACAAATTTTCCTCCACTTGATGAACATTTTCCAGAATAATCAGAACCTGAAAAGATTCTATTTTCTCCTGTTCCACAATATCCAGGGTAACTTGTATCCCAAACTCCTAATTTAATCCCTAGATGTAAATGGGGCAAACCATCTCCATTCTCATAATCATCCCCGATATATGCAATCAAATCACCTTTTTTAACTTTTTGACCAGCTTTAACATTGAAACCTCTTTTTCTTGAGAGATGACCATAAATGGAAACAGCTTTTGTATCATCTGGTAATTCATGTTCTATTATTATTACAGCTCCATAACCATCACTTGGTGCTTTTACTCTTTTTATAGTTCCATCTGCTATAGCATAAACTTTATCACCAGGTGACGCAACAAGATCTTGCCCAAGATGCTCACTACCTGCTCCAATACCAGCAGCTCCTAAATCTCTGTTATTATAGCAACATTTTACATTATCTAATGCTTTACCAAAAAAACTTTCTTGAGGTGTATATTCTTTTATTGAAGCATTAAAATCTGCACTTTCTTTTGAGAAAAAGAATACAAACATTTCATCAAAATTGAATGATGAATTGAGATAAATAAACTTTTTTCTTAGAGGTAATTTTTCAGGATTATCAACAATAACCTGACCTTTATTTTTTCTTTTAATTTTTATAGCCCATGTGTCTTTATTAGAATCAGCGTTTAGTTCATAACCTTTATTATCTTCAAAACCATTAGCATATAAGAAACTATTAGAGACTACACCTCCTATTAAGGTTTTACCTTGAATACTTGTTTTTCCACTAAGAGCCATTGTTTTAAATCCTGATCTATTGTCATGAGATTTTATTAATTCAATTATTTTTCCCATATCAAATTTAGGCATTTCGTCTTTTTCATCTATTTGTACAATAGCATTATCAATTTCTTTATCTGAATTTGTAGTTGGAATATTATTAACACATGATGTAACTAAAAATACAATTGGTACCAAAACTTTAATTAAAATGTTCATTTTCAAATCTCCTTTTTAATTTAACTATTCACTATTTATTCACATAAAATGAGCCGATATATTTAATACCAGCACTACTGTCTTCTTGATGTACTGAGTCTGAGTAAATTACAGTACCATTTTTTCTTATTTCGATATTAAGAGCGTAACCACAACACTCTTGCTTATTAAATAATTCAAACTTTATTTCATTTGTTCCAGCTTTTAAATCTTGTGTTATATCAATATCACCTGAATCTCCAGGACGGTGAACATAATTAGTTAAGTTATTGTTATAACCATTATGTCCCCAAAAAGTTTTATAAGTTTTCCCATTGATATATGCTGTAGCTTCATCGTCTACTTGTAGCATTCTTATTGTGTATCTATCATTATTTACAGAGATTGTTTCAGTTATTGTGTATTCAAATACATTACTTTTTTTACCTGTAACTTCATCAACAATCCAATACTTATGTACTCCTGTTTTATTTGATGTTGTAGCTGTAAATGAGTTTGTATAATTACCAAATCTATCTGCATAAGTACCAGCACTTGAATAATGAGATTCAGGAACATCTGGGTCTAAAAAATATGTAGTTATTTTTCCATTTGGTGTAAAACCTGAAGCATTGAATGTAAATAATGTACCTCTTGAACCTGAAGCAGGGCTAACATTAACAGCTGGATTAACAGTATTAGTATTTTGATTTGTATTTACTAATGGCTCATAGCTTTCTGGTATATATGGAGTTGGTGTTGGTGTATTTATTATTTGAGGTGATGTACTTGTATTTCCTGTATTTAGATTAGATGTTGGTGGATTATATGTTATTGTAGGAGTAGGAGTAGGAGTCGGTGTATTTATTGCTTGACCACTATTTGAGCTTTCTCCAATAGAACTAATTAAATCTTTAATTTTATCTATATCCACACTTGGTGCAGCTTCTTCTACATCGTCAATTTCTTGTTCTCCTCCATTATTAGAAGGATAATTTGTTGGAATACCTGTTGGTTCTGTAGTTGGATTAGATGTTGGTGAATTATATGTTACTGCATTTGTTGGAGCTGGAGTTGTTGTAGTTGCAGGAGAATAATTTGTATACATAGGTGCTGGTGTATATGTTTGGGTTGAAGTTGGGCTTGATGTACTTGAATTACTTAAATAAACAGGTAATGTATTTATAGGTGTAGCACATGAAGCTATAATAGCTGAAGAAATTAAAGCTGATAATTTTAATACTTTTCTCATTTTTTACTCCTTATATTTTTATTCTATTTCTAATTTCTTGAGATTTTTCTGGATTCCACATGTCATTCCAGTTATCTATAAAACTGGCTTTAATATCTTTCTTATTCTTTGGAAATTCATAAACAACTTGATCTTCTTGATTTTTTATTTTATAGGTACTATCATAATTTCCAACATTGTCATCAATAACAACAAGACCATCTTTAAGAAAGAATGGCTTAGGTACTTTAATTACTTTTTCATTATTCTGTTTATTTAATTTCATTTCCCTCTCCTCGATAATTACTTGAACTAATATATTTTTATTATATAAATTAAAATTAAATCTTTTTATCTATTTTTTATCTAAAAAATGTCTTTTTATTCTATATATCTTTTATTATTTTTAATATAAATAAAATTATTCATGTTTAATATAAAATTTATACTTAGTTTTGGTTAGTAAAAATAGTTCAACCTCTAGTCTTTTAAGTTAAAAAAGATTAGAGGTTGAACTGAGCTGTTTTTTATAGTTACTTAATATCTATTGATTCTAAATTTACTAAGTTTTTTCCAATCTCTAACCATACTTTATATGTTCCTTTAGCTAGATTAGTTAAAATAAAATATGGACTATCTTGTTTATCTTTAATGATTAGATTATCTTCATCTTTTACATAAGATAGAACATATTCTTTTGCAATTAGATTTGAATTAACTTCAATAAATACATTTTTTCCTACTTTAGTTGTTGACACATTTACTTGATTTTTATTGTTTTCAGAGTCTGTTAGTGCATAGTTATATTTACTCCCAGAACCTAAGCCTAAGCCAAAACGCCATCTTTTAGAATCTATTTTTTCTTCAATTTTAGAATCCCACATACCACCACTTGTAACAGTTGGATAGTTATTATTAAAAGTTCCTCCATTGTTAGCACCGAAATTAGATGATTGACTTCCAGTATGACTACCAAAACCTGTGTTAGTATATTCTGAAGGGTTTCCTCCAGTAGAACGAACTACTATATTATTATAAGTTGTACCATTAGTATCATTACCCCAAGGATTACCAATACTTCCATTATTTTTTATATCACTAGGAACCGAAGTTCCTTTACCAATAGGATCTGTAATTTTTGTATCACTATTATCTCCCCAAGGATAACCAGTGCTTCCATTGTTATTAATAGCTGTTGGAGTTGGTGATATTGTACTAGGTGTAACAATTGAATTAGGATTAGTTGCACATGAGCCCATAAAAACAGTAGTAAATGCTACTGATAACACTGTTGTTAAAATTCTTTGATTCATTTTTAATCTCCTTAACTAATTTCTTAATAATCTAATCTTACGTTTTTATTCTTATTAAAAACACCTAATTTTTATCTATTAAATATCCTCATTTTTATAAGCTTTAAAATTTATGTTTTATATAAATATCTTTGTTAGTATTAATTAGTATTTCCAGTAAAGTTTGTGTACACAAACTTTATTACATAATTTTGTTCAGTGTATAAAATGGTTCGTGAAAAACGGGGAAATATTTATGATTTATCTTCAGGTTTAATATTTAAATCTTTGAGTATTTGACTTATATCTAAACCCTTTATATTTGTCTTTTTAAGATCTATAACTTCATCTTTATTTAAAATCTTATTAGAATTTTTTTCTACAGATTTAATAACTGTTTTTTTTAATATAGGAGCTGTATAGGGTTGATTCTGTTTAATATTATTTTTTGTCCCATTAATAAGTTCTTTTAATTCAGATATTAAAGTATTCAATGAAGATATAAAAG
The DNA here is from genome assembly GCA_046328075.1 of Candidatus Sericytochromatia bacterium. Taxonomy (GTDB): domain Bacteria; phylum Cyanobacteriota; class Sericytochromatia; order UBA7694; family JACMQJ01; genus JAXLXG01. The sequence continues at coordinate 71,263 of JAXLXG010000023.1, read as the reverse complement.
ATTGTATCTCCTTTTGCAAAGTTGGTATTAAAGCTTTTAAGTTTTCAAAATTAGATCTTTTGTCTATATAAGAAGTATTTGATATTGTTTCGTGTCTTTCTCTTTGGATTTCTAATCTATCAACGACTTCTTTTAATACATCTTGTAGAATAAGAACTGTATTAGTTAATTTATTTTCTTTCGTATTTTTGGACAAGTTTTGATAATCATTTTCTTTTGACTTAATATCATTTTGAATATCATCAATAATTTTAAGTAAACAAGTTACTAATCCTATATTTTCTACAGATAATTCTTTTAGATTCATTGTATTAATAAAATCATCAATTATTTCAAAATATAGAACTTCTTTTATATCTCCAAAATTAGAACTAAATTCATAGTTTAATTTATGTATTTTAGCAAGGCAAGATATTTTTTTGTCTAATATTGATGTATATTCCTTATTAGATTTTAAAAATTCAAAAAGTTGAGAAATTGGAACAAGTTTTTTATTACTGATACCAACTTTTGGTAATAGTGTTATATCTTTATCATTTATCATTTCAAAATTTCTATAATCAATCTTGCATAAATTTGATTTTAAGATAAGTGTTTTTAATATTTTTTCATCACTCTTATATATATCAAAAGCTTTTTTAAGTATTAAAAAATCTTCTTTTTCATCTGGAGTAAAGTTAAGAAATTTGTATAGAAGTCCTACCTCTTCTAAATATTTATCATTAGTAGAAAAATTATAAGAAGGTATTTTAAGTTGTTCAAAAACTGATCTTATATTATTTATTAAAGTAGGTATGAATTGTTTAAACTCAATAATATTATTTTTAAACTCGCTTATTCTTATATTAGAATTCAATACATCAGAAATTCCAACAAAAGGCTCATAGATAGAAGATAATACTAAAATTGTAAGAATAGTATTCTTAATACCTATCTCTGTTTCTTTTTTAGATAAAGATAAAATTTGATTTCTTATTATTTCTTCTAGAATATCTGAAGATTTAGTTAGTAATAAAATTATTTTATTATTATCTTCTTTTAAAATTTGATTTTTTTTGTATATTTCATATATTTTTATCAAAGAATTAAAGGCTTTAGTTAAGTCACTTCTGTTATTTGAATTTATTTCTCTCCAAGATGTATGTTCTTCTGTTCCTATAAATTCTAAATATGATTTGAATTTACCATCATTACTAAATCCAGTTTGTTTTACAACATTTCCAAAATGTGATATAGAAGAGAATAAGGGTGTAATTGAGGAAAAAATACCATGTATATTTTTTACATTTGTATTATTCAATATTTCTATAGATCTTTTTATAGATGATTTAATATCAATAATATCATTATCTAAAAACTGAAGTATTTCATCTTTTATAAATTGATAATCAAAATCATTTGGTAAAGTATTTAGTTTTCTATTTGAATAAGTATTTGTAATAAGCTTATTTATATTATTTTTTATAATACTATTTATATCTTGGTTAAAAGATTCTTCTAACTTAGTATTAGAATATACTATATCAAGATTTGCATTATAGGCATTTAATAGAATTTTTTTTGAATTTTCAATACTCAAAAATAAATTTCTAATTAATTTTAAGTTTAGTTCAGATTCTTGCTCTTTAGAATTTATATCTATTGATTTATTAATACTCAATTTTTTAGTTTCTTCTAATTTAGAATCAAGAGCTTTTAGCTCATTTATTTCTTGTTCAAATTTATTTATGTGTTTATTTAATTCTTCAATAGACATTCTTTTTATCATTGAATGTCTTTTTTGTATTGAATTGCTATCTTTTTTTCTAGGTATCTCTGGTAATTTTACATTTAAATCATCATTTTCCATAATTTCAAAACCGTATTAAAAAAACTGAATATTATGATATTTATGTTAATACGAATTGATTTATTAAAAAGTAAGAAAAATGTCTTTAAAATATCTTTTTAAGGTTTTTTTCGTCATTCATTATTCATTTTTTGTCATTATATCTGCTTTCCAATCTTTGATATTCCTAATTTCAGAATCAAAACTCACACCTACAATATATACAGGTTTATTTTTTAATAAATACTTTTCATAATATTTCTTTTCTTCTATTTGCTTAATAGCTTTAGTGGCAGAGTTCATTTTAAACTCAAAGATATAGAAATTATTATTTGTTTCAATAACAGCATCTATTCTTCCTATATTAGTTGAAACTTCAACATTTATTCTTACACCTATAAGAGTTAGAACTAAATAAATTATTGTATGATAATACTTTTCCTTATCACTTATGAATATTTCATTAGGTATCTCTGCAAAAACTCTATATTTAAAAATATCAAAAAAACCAGATAAATCATTTTCTTGTATCTTTTCAGTTAAATCATCTATTACTATTTGATCATTTCTATAACTCGTAATCCCTACTAATATACTAGTTAAAAGAGAATCTTCGACTTCCATATTAGGATAATCTAAAATATATTTCCTATGAGGTGATTTAGGATTTTTTATCTCTTTTATTGTCAAATAACCTGTTTGAAATAATAATGACTCAAATCTTATATTATCTATCTCAAATGAGTCAAGTAAGGCATCTGAGGCAACAAAATTATGTAAACTTTCTACATTTATTTCTTTTTCTTGTATTAATTTTATTAAAAGTGTAGGAGTTCCTGATTTAAACCAATAATTATTTATTTTTTTATCATCTAGTACATTTAGTATTGAAAATGGGTTATATACAAAGTTTTTAGCATCCCAAGAATAACCATTATACCAGAGTTTTAAAATATCTTTTGCTTCTTGATAACTAACTTCTAACTCTTGAGATAACTCATTTATTCTATCCTTAAAATATAATTTTAATTCTTCTTGTGTATAACCTAACATTGTTGAGTATTTTTTATCTAAAGTTATATCTTTTAAGTTATTTAGACTAGAAAAAACTGATACTTTAGAAAATTTAGAAACTCCTGTAAGAAAACAGAATTTTATATATTCATCACATGATTTTATTGTTTCATAAAAGCTTTTAAGAATAGCTTTATTATTTTTGATTAGTTCAATATTTTCTATTACTTCAACTATTGGTTTATCATATTCGTCTATAAGTATCACAACTTTATTAATTTTAGATAGTTCTATTATTAGGTTTTCAAATATTACTTTATAATCATTACTTTCAATATTTAAATGGTAATTTTTACATATACTTTTTAATTTAAAAGTTAAAGTTCTTTTAAAACCTTCTGTACCTTCTGTATATGTTAAAGCATTAAAGTCTATTCTGATAACAGGGTGTTTTTTCCATTCAATTTTGTCATAGATATATAATCCTTTAAATAGTTCTTGGTTTCCTAAGAATATTTCTTCTAAAGTAGTGATTAAAAGTGATTTACCAAATCTTCTTGGTCTTGATAGAAAGAAATATTTACTATTATCATTTAAAAGATTAAATATATCTTTGGTTTTATCTACATAAACATTATTTTCTGTTATTAAATCTTTAAAAGTTTGTTTTCCTAATGGGAGTTTTTTCATGATTGAGTTTTCCAATCTTTTATATTTCTAAGTTTCATATCAAAACTTACACCTACTAAAATAATTTCTTTAAGTGAAGATTTATAACTATTATAGTATTTTTTATTTTCAATCTGGTCTAAGGCTATCTGTGAGTTTTTCCCAAGTTTAAATTCAAAAATATATATTTTATCCTCAATTTCTATAACTGAATCAATAAAACCTTTTGATGTTGAAATTTCTGATTGTACATTTAAACCAATTAGAGAAAAAATAACATGAAATATTGTATGATAATAAAATTCTCTATTTCTGTAAGGACTATTTTTTTCAGGGTGTGTTTGATTTGGTATTCTGTCAAAAAATGTAATTAGCATATTAAAAAAATCTTCTAAGTTTTTATTTTTTAGATACATTATCATTCTTCCTACTGATATATTTACAGGTTGTTCGTCATTGATATTTTTTAGTAAAGATTTATATAAAGCCTCTTTTACTTCTTTATTTGGAAAACTTAAAACATAATCTCTATTTCCCTCTAAGTCATACTCTATTATTTCTTTTACAGTTAAATAACCAGCTTGAAATAGTATTGCATAAGGATTTATTTTATCTATCTCATAACTACTAAAGTATTCTTCTTCTAAAGTAAAATTCTCTAATAATCTTATATCTAAATCAAACTTTTTTAAAAGCTTTGGTATAAATGAAGGTGTTCCTGTTTCAAACCAATAACATTTTATTTTTTCATTAGTAAAAAGTAAGATTAAAGAAAAAGGGTTATATAAGGAATTTACTCCATCCCAAGAATAACCATTATACATTTTCTTAATAACAGATTTTAATTCTTCTTCTGTAATTTTTAACTTTTCTGCTAAAAGTGTTATTCTATTTGCAAAATAACTAAAAACATCTTTTTCTTCTATTCCTAATATCTTTGAATGTTTATTAGACATTGTTATATCATTTATATTATTTAGTTCTGAAAAAATAGATACTTTAGTAAATTTTGATATTCCAGTAATAAAAACAAATTGCAGATATTCGTCCATTCCTTTTAGTGTTCCATAAAAAGTTTTTAAAATATCTCTGTTTTCTATTGCTGTTGGTATATTATCTATATGATCAATTATTGGTTTATCGTATTCATCTATCAGTATTACAACCTTAGCTATTTTAGAAAGTTTAGTTATTAATTCTACAAATTTTAACTTAAAATCATCAGCTTTATCAAATACTATATTATAACTTTCTGCTATTATTTCCAATTGTCTATTTAAATGATGTTTTAGTTTTTCAGGTGTACTCATATCAAGATTATTAAAGTCTATTTTTATAATTGGGTATTTTTTAAATTCTATCTTGTCATAAATGTATAGATCTTTAAATAACTCTTTTTCACCTTCAAAAATTGATTTTAATGTACTTACAAGTAATGACTTTCCGAACCTTCTTGGACGTGATAAAAAATAATAGCTACTTTGATTTGTACTCAAAAGTTTGTAAATTTCTTCTGTTTTATCAATATAAAGACAATTTGATTCTATTAGATTCTTAAATGTTTGCTTACCAAATGGTAAAGGCTTTAATTTTTTTTCACTATTCACTATCTACTCTCTTACAGAAACAAATGTTCATATAGACAAATTATACAATAAGAGTAGGTATTGAATAAAAGGACAAAATTAGGATTTCGTCATTCTTCATTCACGTTTTTTCATTCATCGTCAAGATACCAAGAATGAGATTCTGATGGAATGATAGAACCAGTATATTTTGCAGATATTGTATCTAGTAGTTGTTCGTGCCAATATACTGCATTAGCATATTCTTTTATCTTCTTACAAGAAGATTCATTGTAATGTTCTTCAAGATAATCTATTTCATCTAGTATATAGTTAAAACCATTACGTATTTTAGCAATATTATTATATTCTTTAAGAAAAATTTGATAGTTCCAAGTTTCTTTTAAATCATTCATAAATACTTTTATTTGTATTAATTTCATAATATTTTGATTATTAATTTTCTAATGGGTATTCTTTATAGATACTACTAATATCAGTTTTAACTAAAGTTGTATTATTTTCTAAATTCTGAAGTCTTCTTATTCTTTCTTGGTTATTATCAAGATTTAATAAGTTTTTTATGGCATATAATAATTTTTCAGTGTCGTCACAATATTTTAAATCATGGTTAATAAATGTTCTTATTAAATTATCAGTTTTAAAGTATTTACTCTTACAAGAATCAAGTTCTTCTGAAGATTCAAAATTTTTTAATTGACTTTGATTTATTAGCGTATTATTTATTTCATTAAAATTTAATAATTTTCTGTATCTATTAGCCTCTAAATAACTTTCACTATTATGAAAAATTGAATCTCTAAAATCTTTTTCTTTATTAATTTCAAAAGTTCCTAAACATAAGATAGGATTTATTAATTTATACTCAACTCTTATTTTTTCCCACATATGTCTATACATTTCATCTTTATTTATAGGTATTAATATTATTATAGATTCTTTATCTACACATAATTTTTTTAAGTCTTCTAGATTCATAATTATGGCTTTATGAGAATCTTTTAAAGAATTATTTTCATTAATTAATAATTCTATGGTTTTAGAAATTATTTTATTAGATGAACATATTAAAACTTTTCTCATTAAAATTATCCTTTAAGTTTATTAATTTGATTTTGAAGATTTTGTATATTAATTTTGGCTGGATTTAAAGCCTCCAATTCTTTACATCTTTCTGTTAATGCTGTAACTAGTTTCTTTAAATCATGAATTTCTTTTTCATAATCAATACTAGATTTATTTAATAAAAAAGATGTATCTGATTTTAGGTTAGTTTTATTAAGTTTAATTTTTTCTTCTTCATACTTTTTAAGTAGTTCTTTTTCTATTTCAATATTTGAAACTTCAAATTTACGATTATATTTTCCTATTGTTGAGTAATCTTCTGTTTGTGTTCTATTTTTTTTTGCTTCAGTTTTATTTTTTGTGAGAACACCATTAATATTAAATTTAGGTATTTCCTTTGTATTTATAACTGAAATTAAAGAGTTTAGTTCAGAATTAGGATCTCTGAAAGTTTTATATATATCTTTTGGAGATATAATTAGTTGAGATTTTGGAAGTAAAGCGAGTTCAAACATCATTCTAAATAAAACTACTCTAGCTCCATTGACTCCAATAACCTCTATATTATCTCCTAGTAGGTCATTTATTGATACATTAATGAAATTATTTATTTTTCCTAATTCTTTTTTTGAATAATTATCAATTAATTTTACATACATCCCTTGTCCTTCTATACCTAAAGAAATTTTATATTCTGACATTTTTACCATATTGAATGAACAATATATTAATCTTTTTAAAGAAAGATATTCAGAATTATTTTTGTTAGATAAATCTATACTTAATAATTCGTCTTTATGAATATAACTAAATGCACCCTCCTCATTATATTTATCATACCATTGTGAGCTATTACTACTTTTTCCTCCATATTCATAATCTGATTTTTGATATTGAGATATCATAATAACTTTAGATTCCTTTTTTGTAACAGCTTTTATTATTTCACTAGTTTTTATATCAGTACGACTAGAGTTATTAGGATCATTAAAATAAGAAAGATCTGCATCTAAGAAAACTAAAGAGTTTCCTTCTATATTACCATTTTGAATTTCTAAAACAGAATCAAAACTTTTTATTCCAATAAGAGGTATAAATCTACAAGATTGTTTTATATCACTTTCATTATTATATAAATCAATAATTTTTTTTAATTTCTCGACAACAAGACCTGTTTTACCTACTTCTTGATCATCTATGTAATATATATTACTCATAATTTATTCCTCCAAAATTTATATATTAAGAATATTTTATTTATTATACTAATTCAATCAAATAATTATCTTAAAAGTATCTTTTTTATAATTCGTAGTCAATATTGAGCTTTAAACAAATTAATTTAACTAATTCCTGTAATTGTTGTAGTTCAAATTTAAGGTTTTCTATTTCCGAAATAGATTTATTATTAGATGGTTTATCTAAAGAGGTATTTACAATAGAATCATATTTTTTTCTTAAACAATCTGTCATTGTAATACTACCAATATTTATAATAAACTTGCCTATGTTAGAATCATTTTGTATAGTAAATCTTTGTATTAAATTTTTATCAATAGATAAAATTTCTTTTAATTTATTATTGATTTTCAATCTTAAATCATTTCCAGCTTTTGTTATAAATTGTTCATCTTTATTAAAGCATGTCAAAATATAGGTATCTAAAAGATTATCATTATTTATCTTATTTTCATCTTCTATATTATTAATATAATCTCTTAATGTTGTAGAGGTATCAATTTTAGAATTAAAATTTTCAATAAAAGGAAAAGTTTTATTATTGTAAGCAACATTAAATAGCATTTTAAATAAAATTGTTTTTGCATAAGCGGTAAAGTTAAATAACCTTATAATATTTTCTTCGGGATTTAAAGCATATTCTATTATTTTATTTTTTTTAACTTTAATAAAAGGTATTAAATTAACATATTCATTAATTATATGTTCAAGTCTAATATCAGAAAAATTACCTAAATTTTCATTAATAGTTTCAGATAATATTTTTACAGAAGGTTGACCATCACTATCTAAATCTAATAATATTCTAAAACCTACAAAACATGTATGCTCAAAAGCTTTATTAATTAAATCTTTTATATAAAGATAATCTGAATCTTTACCTTGAATACTACACTCTAAAAGTTGCGATTTATTTACATAGCTAAAGGCCCCTTGATTATGACAAATATTAAGCTTTTCTATAATATCTTCTTTGGAGAAAACAGATAGTATAATTATATTAGATTTATTTTTTGTAACAGCTTTTATTATTTCACTAGTTTTTATATCATTACAACTAAAGTTATTAGGATCATTAAAATAAGAAAGATCTGCATCTAAGAAAACTAAAGAGTTTTCTTCTATATTACCATTTTGAATTTTTAAAACAGAATTGCGATGTTTTTCTCCTGTTAAAGCAATAAAATCGTATTGTCTACTAAAATCTTTAATAATCTCTTTTAATTTATTAGATATATCATCTGATTCAATATCATCTATATAATAGATTATTTGTTTCATGTCTTGTACTCCAAATGTTTAAATGAATTACAAAAATCATATTACAATTATCTAAATAAAAAAAACTAAAAAAAATCTTTTTTTTATTGTTTATCTAAATAATTTTGAATTATAAACCTAATCTTATCATGTATTTCTGAAAAATTTAACATATTATTATCAATACAATCTAATAAATTATTTATTTCTTCTTCTATTTTATTTGGCTTTTTTAGTTTTTTTATCAAATCAAGATTTGATTTAGCCCTTTCAAAGTTAGTTTCACGATTATTTAAATCATTTTTTATATTATGCATAATCATTCTTATCAGACCTAGAGGATTAAAGTATCTATTTATACTAAAATTAAGATATTCCTCTGACTCAATTTTTTTTAGTTTGTTATGTTTTAAAAAATATTCAACATCATCTAATTTAAGTACGTTTAAGTATCTATAAGCATCTAAATAATCTTCACTAGTTGAAAAAATTGAATCTCTAACATCTTCTTGTCGATTAAGTTTAAAAGTACCTAAGCATAGTATAGGATTTTTTAGTTTATTTTCTATCCGTATTTTATCCCAAATATATCTATACATTTCATCTCTATTCTTTACTAAGATTAAGATGATATCATTATCGTTCTTTATTTTTCTTATATAATCTAAAGTTATTTTTTTTACAATAAAACCTATTTCCTTTAAATAAAGTGTATAAGATTTTATCAAGGAATTATTTTCTCCTAAAATAAATACATTTTTCATAATAATTTTCCTTTCATTAAGCTCTAATTATACTTAGATCATAACGAACAAAAGTATCTAATAGTATCTGAAAAATATCTTCAAAAAGTAGCATATCTATTCAAAATTTATCTTAGAAATATCTTCATTTATTTCTTTTATTAACTCTGATATTTCATTAGTTAATTCATTATTTACTAGTATATATTCTATTAATTGTTGAATTTTTGTATATGTTTGTAGACTGTTCAGTTTTTCTAATTCTTTTTTAATTTTATTTAGAAATTTGTCTTTTGAGTTATCATTAATATCTAATGTATCAAGCCATGTTTTTGATTGAGTTAAAGTAGTATATTTATCTTTATCAATATACATTTGAGATAAAATACTAATAGATAAAGTTAATTCAGGATAAAATGTTTGTAAATAGCTTATATCGAGAGTTTGTAGAAACTTTATAAAAAATTCTGGACATTCATTTTCATCATAAGGTATAGGTTCTGTAATAACAAAAAAATTAGTATATTTATTAAAATCATTTTGATATTTTAATAAAATATCTTGAGAACCACCTGAATATACTAATAGATTACAAGCTTTTTTTAATATACTTTCAAACAAGGTTTTAATACTTATTCCTAGTTTATATGTATAAGCTTTTATATCTCCAATATGAATAAACACAATATCATTGCACTTTATGTTATTATTAATTTCTTCAATAGAGTTAAAACTATTCATATTTATAAAGTTTTTGATTACAAAAAACTGTCTTTTTGTATCAAGAAAAAATTTTGTCATTCCTCACCTGCTAAATATAAAATTATTTGTAATGTACTTTTTTTATTAGGCTCATCATAATCGTAATAATTAATATTCTCTAAGATAGATTGTTCTAAATCTATCTTTTTAATAATTTGACCATTTTTTATGTCTGTTTGTATTAAATCATAATTAACTCTATTAATTGGATATATTCTACGATTAGCGTATATATTAAATATAGGTAATTGATCTAATAATTTGTTGATAGAGAAACAATAATCACCATGACTTTCATTTTTATCTCTTAAATACCTATCATGTTTAATATAAATTTCATTATCATTTAGTCTAACCCCAATATCTATACCAGAAAAATAATTAAATGGTGCAACATTTTTTGCTTCAACAATAATTTTTATTTTTTTATTATCTATCTTAAATATGTTAATAGTAACTGATAAATTTTCTTTACTTAAATTAATTCCTGTGCATGGTATTTTATAAATTAAATCAACTAACATTAATTTATTATCAAGTGATAATTTCAAACACTTATCTTGACTTAAATAAAAGGAATTCCAAAAAACGTTAAATTCATTATCATCATTAAATTTTTTAATAAAATAATTTTTATCAATAAGTTCAGAGGCAAAATTATATAAATTATTAAAATTAATATTAATATCAATTTCTTCTGATTTAAATCTTTCATAAATTAATATTATAAATCCGAATAATGTAAAATAATTATCATTAATTAAATTTTTAAATCTCTTGAAAAGGTATTTACTTGAATCTATTTTATTAAATAATTCATTTGTAACTAAATATTGATAAGCATCTAAATTTGTTAATATGTTCTTAGCTTCTTCATTTAAATTTTCAAAATCATGATAGGTTCTAAAAAATTTTTTTTCAGATAAAGTTGATTTCCAATTTTTCATTAATTCTAGTCTATGATCCCAACTCTTATATTTTATTTCATTGATATAAAAAAATTGCAATTTTGAATTAGATATGAATAGATAAAAATCTTTATATATATTTAATATCTCTTGCTCTGTTAAGGATAGTTTATTATTTAAATTATATATATATAAACCACCTGTTACTTTCTCACTAATATTTTTATCATCAAAAGAGATATAAATTAGATTTATTTTATTATCTGTTATTTGTGAAATAAATTTAGATATACCATCTAGATTAACTTTATCAGTATTTATTAAGTCAATTTTATTTTTTTCTATTAAATTATTATTACTAATAATTTTTATAAATGTTTTTAAAGACCCAATATTTTTAAATTCTGAATGATTTGTTGTTGTATTTACAGTTACATTTTCAATTTCCTGAGTAAAAAATTTTTGAGTAGTGTCAAATTTAATAATTTTAAATAAATTTTTGTATTTAGTATTGGTATTATCTATATTATTAATATTTATACAAAGAATTTTTTTTTTACTTTTACTAAATACTTCAGATAAGTTAAGTTTATTTAGATCATTATCACTTAAACTTGAATAAAACTTCGCGAAATTTAATAAATCTATAGTATTTTGATTATTCGAGTCTTCTTTTATAAAGCCTGAATGAAATCCTTTTAATTTATCATCAATTTTAGATTCAAATCTAACCTCCGCAAATTGTATAGAGTCATAAGTCTTTATAAGGTTCTTACAAAATAAATGAAATAACTCTTTGTAGTCATCCTTCTTTGATGCTTCTTCTATTTTTTTAATAATTTCTAAATCTATAATCATATTAAAAACTTAAATCCAAATTTTCTATCCCTAAATACGATTGTAACCTTAGAATCTCACTCTTAATCTTCCTTTTTTCTTTATTTGGTCCATAATTTGACTTATCTAATATTTCTGGGGCTAAAGATTCTATGGCTTTATATGCTATAACTAAAGATGATAATCTATTAATGTCTGACTCTAAAATATCTGTTAAATACTTATTATTCAAATGATTAATAATTTTTGATGATAAAACATTATAGTTTCCTATTTCATATAAATTACTATTTCCTTTATTTATTAGAGTAATCCTTTCAATACCAACAGCAACAGCTAATGATGGAGGTATTATAATATTTTTATTATCTTCTATATTAACAAAACCCTGAAAGAGTACTAAAGTTGCAATCTCTAAAAAATCTCCATTATTTTTCCTTATAAAAATTTCTATTCTAGGACCATTAATTTCTTCTTTTATTTTATTACTATTTTCACCTTTACTATAAACGTTATTAAGAGTACTAGAATATAAATAACTTATAGAACCAATAGTTGGAATAATATTTTCAGAATTAATATTAAGCTTATTTAAAATATTAATATTAAATTTTTCTAATAATTCAATATCCTGATTACTTTTATTCGAATAAGAATCATGATAAATAAAATACCAATTATCTCTATTCATGTTTGTAATATTTTCTAAAACTAAAAATACTTTTTCCATAGAATCTTCTAATCTATCTAAAACATTTTCAAAAAAACAAGTCCACATATTAAAAAATAAAGAATGTGTTGAGTCTCCTATATTACCTAAATCAATAAATCTAATGCAAGGCTGTATAGTGTATATATCTTTTTTTCTTTCATCAAGAAATATATTTCTTATAAAAACCTCTGTACTACTTGGTGTTAAAGTTGAATGCCAAAAAGATGAATTTAAAGGTGTTGGTTTTATATAATTTAAATTAACTTCATTTGATTTTTCTATCAATAAGTCACTAATATGCTCAAATTCTTTACCTGTAATTATTTGTATCATGATATTAATTAACTTCCTTAACTACTTCAACATCAGCTAAAATATCTCCCTTAGAATTTAGTTTATTTGTTCCAAATAATTCTTTAACAGATTTAGTCATATTTTTTGAAATTTGATTAGGTTCTAAATTAGTTTTTTGAGACGCTAATTTAATTAGTGAAATTGAATTAAATTCTAATAAAGCATCTGCTGTTATTTTTTTATTATACATTTTTTTATATTGCTTATTAGCCCATTCACTTATTCCTAAAGGGTTTACTTTCATTTGTGTATAAAGTACACCCTTTCTTAAATTTCCAGCACTTTCTCTACCCCCAGTTAAAATATATCCTATATTAGCATAAATATTTCCGCTAAAACCTTGTAATTTAATAGATTTAATTAAGTTTCCAATACTTTTACCTATTCCTACTATCACAACAGAGTCTGAATTTTTATTAATTTTTAAAGCTAAATTTTTGTAATTTATAGTATCTTCATTAAATGAAATTTCATTAATTTTTATTTTAGAGCCTGAAATGTTTTTTATATGATTTAAAAAGCTTACTCCATAATCAGAGTTAAGATAAATAATATCAATAATTTTACTATTTTTATTAACTAAGCTTTTAAAAATTTCTTTTGCTTCACTTTCAGAAGTAGAAGAGTTACGAAAAACTCTAGGATTAAACTTTTCAGTTATTTTAGGATGAGCTGCATCTGCAAATAATAAGATATTATCTTCATCTACTTTCGGTAAAAGAGCTAAACATACTGAGCTTAAAGTTGTAGTAAATAAATTTACATTATTTGATTTTAATTTCATATACGCTGAAACGCCATCTTTAGGTAATGACTTACTGTCTTCAATTATTATATTAATATTTGATTTTTTTTCTTTTTTCCAATAATCTTTTGCCAATAAAGCTCCTTTTTTCATCTCTTGACCCATTTCAGATGCTTTTCCTGTTAATGGGAGTATTGCTCCTATTACTAATTCTTTTTCTTCTGCTTTAGCCACACTAGAATAAGATAAACCTGCTGATAAAAAAGATATGGATAAAAACCCTAATAATAATTTTTTCATAATTAATTCCTTTCTTTTGATAATATTGGTACTGTAATAATAATTGTTTTATTCATGCTCATTAATTCTTTTAATAAGTCAAAAAATATTTTTATTGAATCTGAATCTAAACCTATTAATGGTTCATCAAAAAGATATAAATCTCCTTCAGGAATTAAATCTAAAGTTAATTTCTGTCTTTGACCACCACTTAATAAACTCGATTTTTTATTTTCATCAATATTTAATTCAAATCTGTCATTATTAACTTTTGAAAGTTTTTTATGTTCTTTAATACTTAATGACATAAATAAACTATTTTGAGAACGTATATATCTTATACCGTCTCTAAAAATTTTATAACTTGCTTTGTTTTGTATTTCTTTTCCTTTAAAATATATTTTCCCAGAATTCACTTGTTGAATACCAGAAATTGCATCTAATAAAGTTGACTTACCCCAACCATTTGGAGCTTCCATCAAAATAAAATCTGAATCTTTTATGTCAAAAGAAAAATTCTGAAAAATTGTTCTAATTCCCTTAGTTAAAGATAAATTTAATGTTTTTAAAATTGATTTTTTATCTAAAATTATTAATAGTAGAATACCTGCTGAAAAAAATTCAGTATTAAAGATTAACAAGTGGGTAAATTTATTCAAATTAGTAAAAATATATTCATAGTCATCAAAAGCTCTACAATAAGTAACTTTAGCTCCATTATCTAATAATTTTTCATAAATAAACATATTATTTTGCTCTAATAAATTTTTTATAAAAATGTTGAAACTTTCTTTATAAACTTTATTAAATATTTTTATGTTTTTTTTAGCTCTATATGGTAAATTTTTTATATGTGAAATAGATTTCGGCTTATTTTCTTTTATAGTAAATAAATTATCATTAATTTTTAATGGATTAATGAACAAATTACCATTTGATAAATGCCAAGTTGTATTACTAAAATTCTTAATATAAGGAATATTAAAAACATGTTCAACTATTACTAGTGTTATAGAGTGCTCTTTTACTATGTACTTAAGATATTTAATAATCTCTTCTATACCTTGTTTATCTAAACCAGATAAAGGCTCATCTAAAAATAATATTTTTGCACCTGTTTTTAAAGCCCTTGCAATTGCAACTCTTTTTGTTTGACCTAATGATAATTTATCACAAGAGGAATCCAATCTATTCATTAAACCCATTTGTTCTATTAATTGTGTTGAGTCTTTAATATTTTGTTTTTCTTGATTAAGATTTAAGTTAACTAATGCAAATAATGGGTTTTCTCTTGTTTGTCTAGGTGTCGAAATACAAACATTTTCTAAAACTGTCATTGTTGAAAAAAGCCTTACATCTTGCCAAACTCTACTTATACCATGCCATGAGAGTTTTTCTGGAGTATATCTATTAAAAATATTTAATTTCTTCCACCACTTATATGGAAAACTAAATTTCTCTTCTTTAGTACTAGTTTTTATTATTATTTCCCCATAATCAGGTTCTAAATTACCTGTAAGTATATTAAGTAAGGTAGTCTTACCAGAGCCATTTTTTCCTTCTAAAAGAATCACTTCTCCTTCATAAATATCAAAAGAAACATTTTTTATTACAGAATTATTCAAAAAACTCTTTTTTAGGTTTCTTGCAGAATAAATAGTTTTATAAGTTTTTTTAGTACTTTCATTTTCTTTTAAATTACCTAATTTATCTATTTGCATCATTTATTTTACCCTATAAACTCCTGCAAGACCTTGTGGTCTAAAATGACAAATTAATAATAATAAAACTCCATAAATCAACAATCTTAAATTTGCTGCAATTGAGTCTGAAAAATGTAAAAATCTTAAAACTTCAGGAATTAAAATTAGTATAAAAGAGCCTACTATGGAACCTCTTAAGGTACCAACTCCACCAACAATAACCATACTAATCATCAAAATTGACTCATCAATAGAAAAAGAGGTTGAATCAACATAACCAGTATATGTACTATAAATTAACCCAGCAATTGAAACCATAGAACAGGATATAAAAAAAGTTTGTAATTTTATTAATCGTGTATTTTTTCCTAAACCTCTTGTAGCAAGTTCATCATCTCTCATTGCTTTTAATATTCTTCCCCAAGGAGAATGTAATAATAAATACATTATAAATAAACAGACCAAAGATAAAATACTTGAAAATACTAAAAAATTCTCTATAGAGTCAAGCTTATAATTTAAGATATCAAACCTTGGTATAGAAGAAATTCCATAAACCCCATTAGTTAAACTTTCCCAATTTTCCATAAGAGCAATAATTGAAACTTGAACAGCTAATGATAACATAACAAAATAATCTTCTTTAAATCTCCAAGCAGGTAGAGATACAAGTAGACTAAAGAAACCTGTTAATAAAGTTGTAAAAAAGAATGTAGGAAAAAATCCCCAACCTAACTTTGTAAGAATTATTGCTGTGATATAAGCTCCTAAACCATAAAAAGCTGCATGAGCAATTTGAAAAAGACCACTAGTTATCAAAAGATTTAAAGAAAGAGAAACAATTAAGTAAATATTAAAATAGATTAAAAGATGATAGAAATAACTCATACTGTTTCTAATCTCCCTTTTTTACTTATAATACCATTAGGTCTGAAAAATAAGAAAAAAACAAGAATTAAAAATGTTATAGAGTTTTCCCATTTAGAATCTATATACCATGATACTTGACTTCTTATAATACTTAATAAGATACTTCCTATTACAGTTCCAAATAAAGAACCTTTACCTCCAATAATAGTAGAAACAATTGCAAACAAAATAACATTCAAACCAACCTGAGGATCAAAACCAATATCATAAGCATTTAGTAAAGAAGAAATAGAAGTAAAAAAACCAGATAAAATAAAGACAAGTAATCTAAGTTTTTTTATATTATGACCCATTAGAGATAATTGTATAGGGTTATCTTGTAAAGCTCTAAGTTTTAATCCTAAATAACTTTTTGAAGACCAGATAAAGAAAATTACTATTATAAGTGAACTTATAATAAATGATAAAAGTTGAGGTTGAGTAAATATTAAATTAGATATCTTATAAGGCTCTGAAATTTCTTCTGTCAAAACTTGAGACTCACTTCCCCATATGATTGTTATAAATTGAACTAAAGAAATATATATTCCTAAAGATGATATCAAATGTATTTGACTTGAAGCATTTTTTTTATAAAGAAACCAATGGTTAATAAGTTCAAAAAGACCTGAGATAAACATGGATACTATAATAGAACAAACTATAGAATAAGTTATAGAATAACTATTATTTATAAAAAATAAAAACATATAAGGAATAAGGGCATAAACTGCACCTTGAGCAATATTCATTATTCCAGTAGAATTATAAACTATTGAAAAACCCAAAGAAATTAAACCAAGAATTAATCCTTGAATTAAAGCATTTAATAATACTTGCATAAAGTTCTATGTAATAAATTAATATATCTCATAACTACATTATGAAATAAAATATAAATTAAGTTATCTAAAAAATATCCTAAAAATATCCTATTTAAATTTTTTCGGGACTCTTTATTGATCATTCATAATTAATTGAACTTTCCAATCTTTAATATTCTTATTTTCAGAGTCAAAGCTAACACCAACTAGAACAATTTCTTTATTACTTGATAAAAAACTCTCATAATATTTCTTCTCTCTTATTTGGTTTATAGCTATTTCAGGATTATTCATTTTAAACTCAAATATATATACATGAGTGTTTGTTTCTGCTACTGCATCTATAAAACCTTTTGATGTAGAAAACTCTGCTTTAATCTTTGAACCTATTAAAGTAAATATCAAATAAAAAATAGTATGGTAATATAATTCCCTTTCATATAAGCTTACTTTTTTATCTGGTTGCATCTTTACTGCTATTGTTCCAAAGATTGATATAAAGATATTCATCAATCCTTCTAAATCATTTGATTTTAACTTCCTCACCATTTCATTTATTGAAATATCATTTGAAACTTGTTGATATGCATAGTCATCTAGTAAATAGTCTAACATTGAATCTTTTACTTCTTTATTTGGATAGCTTAATACGTATTCAATCTCAACACCATTTTTTATAATTTCTTTTATTGTTAAATATCCTGTTTGAAATAAAAGAGCATATATATTCATATTATCTAGATCATAAGTTTCAAAATCTTCTTCATTTAATATTAGTTTTTCTAGTTTGGCTATATTTAAATTAAATTCTCTTATAAGCTTAATCAAAAATGTAGGTGTTCCTGTCTTAAACCAATAATTTTTTATTTTATTTGAATCAAAGACTGACAAAAGGGAATAAGGATTATATACAAAATCTTTTCCATTCCAAGAATATCCGTTATACCACTCTTTTAGAAGAATCTTAATTTTATTTATGCTTATTTCATTATTTTCTGCAAGTTTTTCAATATAATCATTAAAATAAATATATAACTCACTTTCTGTAATGCCTACAAGATTTGAATATTTATCATACATACTTAAATCAGTTAAGTTGTTCAAACTTGAAAAGATAGAGGTTTTTGAAAACTTGGAAACACCTGTAAGAAATGCAAAATGTATAAATTTATCATTTGCTTTTATTGAGTTATAGAAATTTTTTAATATTTCTCTATTTCTTAGTGATATATCTAAATCTTCTTTTGATTCTTTTAAATGATCTATGATAGGTTTATCATATTCATCTATTAGTATTACTACTTTATTTATTTTTGATAATCCTATAATTAACTCTTCAAATTTTGATTTATAATCTGTGCCTTCTATAAAAGAAATATTATTTTCTCTTGCAATACTATTTAATATTTTATTCAAATGTTCTTCTAATTTCTCTGAACTACTTATATCAATATGATTAAAATCAATTTTAATTACAGGATATTTTTTCCACTCTATCTTGTCATATATATATAATCCTTTGAATAATTCCTGATTACCTAAAAATATTTCTTCAAGAGTTGATATTAAAAGCGATTTACCAAACCTTCTTGGACGTGATAGAAAAAAGTAAGTTCCTCTTGTAGATAATAAATTATATATATCTTCTGTTTTATCTACATACAATAAATCTTTTTCTATTATTTTTCTAAAATTCTGTTCACCTAAAGGTAAAAGTTTTAAATTCTTCTCACTTCTCACTTTTCACCATTTCTTCAATTTTCCAATCTTTGATATTTTTATTTTCAGAGTCAAAGCTAACACCAACTAATACTATTTCTTTATTACTTGATAAAAAACTTTCATAATATTTCTTCTCTCTTATCTGGTTTATAGCTATTTCAGGATTATTCATTTTAAACTCAAAAATATATACATGACTATTTGTTTCTGCTACTGCATCTATAAAACCTTTAGATGTAGAAAATTCTGCTTTAATTTTTGAACCTATAAGCCTAAATATTAAATAAAAGATAGTATGATAATATAATTCTCTTTCATATAAACTTACTTTTTTATCTGGTTGCATTTTTACTGCTATTGTTCCAAATATTGATTTAAAAATATTGATTAGTCCTTCTAAATCATTTGATTTTAACTTCCTCACCATTTCATTTATTGAAATATCATCATCTACTATTTGAGATGCAAAATCATCTAATAAATAATTTAGTAATGAATCTTTTACTTCCATATTAGGATAACTTAAAACATATTCTTTTTCTAAATCATTTCTCATTATCTCTTTTATTGTTAAATAACCTGTTTGAAATAATAGAGCATAAACATTCATATTATCTACTTCAAAAGCTGAGAAACTTTTTATTGATAAAAACAAATTTTCCAATTTTTGAATATTGAGATTATGTTCTTTTATCATTTTAATTAAAAAAGTTGGTGTACCTGTTTCAAACCAGTAATTATCAAATTCTTTCTTTGTAAATACACTTAAAAGTGAATATGGATTATATACAAAGTCTTTTCCATTCCAAGAATAACCGTTATACCATTTTTTAAGCTCAATTTTTGTTTTTTCTATACTTATTTCATTTTCTTCAGCTAAATTTTGGATATATTCATCAAAATAACTATAAAGTTCATTTTCTGCTATTCCAATAAGCGTTGGAAATCTCGGATCTAGTGTCAAATCAGTTAAGTTATTCAAGCTTGAAAAAATTGAAGTTTTTGAAAATTTAGATACTCCTGTAAGAAAAGCAAATTTTATGTATTCATCTGAAGCTTTTATTGTTTCATAAAAATTTTTTAATATATCTCTCATTTCTTTAGAACGCTCAGTTTTATCTAAGTATTCAATTATAGGTTTATCATACTCATCTATAAGTATCACAACTTTATCTATTTTTGATAGTTTATAAATTAAATCTTTAAATGCTATTACATAATCATTAGTATCTAACTCTAGATTGTATCTATCATATATATTTTTTAAATAGTGTAATAAAGAGTTTTCAAAATCTTTTCTATCACCTGAATATCTTAATTCATTCATTGAGATTCTAATAACAGGGTATTTTTTCCACTCTATTTTGTCATATATATATAAACCTTTAAATAATTCTTGATTACCTAAAAATATTTCTTCAAGAGTTGATATTAAAAGAGATTTACCAAATCTTCTTGGACGTGATAGAAAAAAGTAAGTTCCTCTTGTAGATAATAAATTATATATATCTTCTGTTTTATCTACATACAATAAATCTTTTTCTACTATTTTTCTAAAATTCTGTTCACCTAAAGGTAAAAGTTTTAAATTCTTCTCACTTCTCACTTTTTACTTCTCACTCAATATATCTCTATAATACATTAAAATAATAGTTTCAAGATATAGTTATATAACAACTAAACTTCTTCTAATAGACAAAAAGCCTCTTGATTTGGTTTTTCTCTATTTTGTGCAAAAACTATTATATTATCCTTTTCAGCATAAACTTCTTGATTATTATCAAACCCTATTAAATCACCCTTTTTTAGTTCAGTGAAATCTATAAAGTCTTTTGCTAAAACAAAATTACTCTTTGTTTTATAAACAAAATAACAATTAAATGATTTTTGTTTATCATTAATAATAAGTCCATCTTTACCATCAATAATATCTGTTACTTTAAGAAAAGTATTCACACTTTCGATTGCACGTTCAAATGCTTTAGGATCTGTATGAGTTCCGCACTCAATACAAATTCCAATTTTTCCTAAACTATTCATATAACCATCAGTTCCACCTGGATGTGCTTCATCAAAACCTGAACAATTAATTAAAAAAGGAAAATACTTTACAATTTCTTTTGCATTATTTTCACAAATTATAAATGGTGTCCCATCCTGACTTTTAACAGAATGTATATCAAGTAATATATCAGCTTCATTTAAGTAAGGTTTTATTTCATTGGCTCTAGTATATTCATAAGTTTTATAATGCTCAGTGAGATATTTATCATTATTTAAAAACATTCTATTTAAATTAAAATCAAATTGTCTTGTTCCAGATTCAATAGCTTTTAAGTTCCCATACATCAGTATTAATCTGCCTCTTTTTATATCAGGAGGATTATTTCTAAGAAAATTTACAGTTTCTATTCCACATACTTCATCACCATGAATTCCACCTAGAATAATAACTGTTTTTCCAACTTCTTTACCTTCAAAAACTATAGGTTCTTTTGGTATTTCTGAATAATTCATCTTAAACTCCTTTTATCATTATTATTATCTTAAAATCGTTTATAGAATCTCATTAAAACTATCTACATACTCAACTGCTTTATTTGTAATAACAATCATTGAGTTATATTCTTTACCTTCATAAGTGAAGCTCAATGTATTTCTATCATTCTCTGTAGCTTTGATCCAAGCTTCTCTTTTCCATTGTTTTAGTATAGAAGTTGCATTTTGACCTATTAAACCTTTTAATACATCAGAATGAAAAGCCACATAACCATGCTTGAAGTTTTCATAATCTTGAGGAAATACACCATTTACAGCTTTATCTCCTCTATTTTTGCCAAGAAATTTGTTTTCTTCAGTTCTAGCTAGATTGATGATTTTTTTGATTTCTTTTGACGCAACACTATTAAATGATCTATCTTCAAGAACATTTTTAAATGTACTCATTATTATAGATTCTGGAGCAAAATCCATACCAATAAACTCTTTTTGTAAATCTGCTGCTACCCAAGTTGTTGCAAAATATTCCTTAAACTTAGCTAAACCTGCCACATTATCTAAGTTGTTTTTAAGAGCAAAACTTTGAAATCTTTGCTTATAATTATTGTAAGATTCTTTTAATTTGTCTAAAAATTTTGTATCTGAATTTAATCTTTCAACAAGTTTTTCTATAAAAGAGAATCCAATATGACCATAGTTATTTTCAAGCATAGATGTTACGTCATTTATTAGCTTTGTACTTTCCTCTGTTATATTTTCGCCTAAAGGAAGAGGAATTGGTATATATCTTGCTTGACTTCCTTGGTTTTTGCTGTTTTCTGCTAATAGTTGCTCACCAGTACTAATAGTGGTAGATTTAAATTCTTTAGTAGCATCAATCATTGCTCCTGTAGTACGACTCATTCTTATAACTTGATCACCATTATTAAGCATATATAAATTACTTTCTTGTTTTTTAGAGCCTGATGTAGTTGAATCTTCAAAAAATGTTGTAACACCATTGAAATATGAGCAAGTTCTTACAATGCTCTTAGTTGTTGACTCCCAACTGATTAAATCTTTTGGTTGACCATATATACTTGATATAAATTTGGCTACAGTTGTTTTACCTCTTGAGGTATCACCATATATATGTGCTGTGAAACTATTTGTACCAAGTAATTCTATTAAAGGTGAAGATAAAGCTACATATAATAGAAAGATTACAGAATGGTTATTCTTTAATAATTCAAAAGCTTTGAGCTGTTCTTCTAGAGAACCTAATTGAGTTATATGAGAGTCTTTTATTGAAAGATCATTAGTTGTTTTTATATCTACATAATCTTCTATATTTTCTTGACCAAAAACTGTGTTACCAAGTCTGAATATATACTTACCATATACCTGAGACCAACCAAATCTATCTAAAACTTTTCTTTCTATTTTTTCTATTAAATCTGAGTTAATTTCTTTAACACTATTAAAATAGTAATGAAATAATTTAATATTTTCATCACCTTTTATTGGTGAATCAATTTTAGTAAGCTCTGAGTTTTTAAATTTATTAAAAAATTCAAGCTCATCTTTTCTTAATTCTTTTTTAACTACTCCATCTCTGGTTTTAAAGAAAACAATATAACTAACTTCTTTTGTGTCTATGTCTATTATTTCTTTTGAAATACCTATAGGCTGATCAAATACTGAAAATTTAGCATTGTATAAAGACATTAATTGACCGTCAAAAATAAAGAATAGACGTGGTAGACTAAAAAATTTGTTGTCACTAAAAAAGTCTGTTTTTATTCTATTATCAATAGTTCTTATTTGAGGATTTTCGTTGATAAATTCAAATATGTATTCTGATAAAAGCTTTGCTTGTAAATCATTTAGATAAACACCTTTACCTGCAAAATATTCTTTCAACTCTTTCTTATTTGAGATGATTTCATTGGATAAAATTACTTCTTTCCATACATTTTGAGTATTTGGCTCTCTAAAAGCAATGAAAATGAAATCTCCTGCTACATTTTGAACAATAAGCATAGTAGGGCTAATAACTTCTGTTTTTGAAGAATTCTTTTTTGTAGAAAATTTTACCAATTTGCCATTAAGCTCATAGCAACCTGTAGGTAAAGTGTAACTAACACTATTCATATTAAAAATAGAATTTCTTGAGTTTGAGTTGTTTAAGTTATCCATTTTTTATTAATCCTCTTAAAAATATCTGAAATTATCATGACACAACTAGAAAGACTTTTTTATCTGAAAAAAGTCCTAAAATCATAAGAAAAGATCTTTTTATCTCAATTCTTATAAGTTTCTACAAATTGCAAAAATAATGATTAGTATTAATTAGTAATTTTTTGAAAATTTTAAGTTTATAAAGATTCAAAAAAATCAACGTGAAAAACGGGGAATTTATATTTTTAAAATCCCTTCAATAGCATTTTTATGTGAAACTAAACCTTCGTAAGCTGATAAAAATACAGAGGAGTTAAAAAGTTCTTTTTCAATATTTTTAAAATTAACCATTGCTTGGTATCTCATAAATGTTAAAGGTGATAAACCACTTTGTGATTTTGAAAAAGATCCTGTTGGATCAGCACAGCCTCTACCAATAGCTCCATAATCTCCTATAGAACTTATCCCATTTATGTATACAACACCACAATTTTTTATTGATCTTGAGTCAAATTCAGAGTTAAGCCATATTTCTGCTGTTTCAGGAGCTATTTTATTTAAATTTTCAATAGCAGAATCTAAATTATCAAACTTAATAACACTAATTTTTGATTTATCAATACTAGTATTAGTATAAAAGTCATTCCACTTATTAAAAATATCATCACCAATAAGTATTAATGAAGCTTTACTATCAACACCATGCTCAAGTTGACTAACCAAACTTCTATAAATTTGTTCTGGTAAAGCTTTTCCATCTGTTAATATTGCAATATCACTTGGACCCGCAGACATATCAGCTCCACAACCTGAAATTTGAGCGGATAGTTGTTTGATAATATTTAGTCTCTGTCCGCAAGGACCAGCTAACATATAACAAGGTTCAAGTTCTAAATCTTTATAGCCAAATGCTAAAGTAGGAAAAGCAAATCTTGCAGGTCCTCCCAAAATTTTAGCACCATATAAATCAGAAACATAAACAGACAAAGGATCTAAATTCCCATCTTCATCTTGTGCTAGATAAACAACAATATCATTTACACCAGCACTTTTTATTGCAGATAAATATGTATAGGCAGATGAAGGTAATTGTTTTGGTATATATAAACCTACTTTTTCTATTGATTGTAAAATTAAAGTAGTATCATCAGATGATTCAACTTGTAAAGGAATATTTTTAACAAAATTTTGATTTATAAAATCTAATCGGTTCATTAGGTTAGTTAGATGTCTAATCTCTGAATCAGTAACTTTAGCTTTTATGATCTCAATTTCTTCTTTGGACTTTATTAGAGCAAATTCAGTTTTACCTTTTTCAGAATAGTATTTAGAAAAAGTTTTAGTAGGATTATCTCTAAAACTATAAATCACATCAAGAGCATCAACATAATAATCTTTACACATAAACCATTACCTCTTTTTTCATCTTATTCTTTTATCATTCTCATTAATCTTTCAATACCTAAGGCCATTCCAAAACTAAATACTTTTTTATTTATTCCATAGTTTTCAACAAGACCAGTGAAATCTCCGCCACCTAAGCACTCTTTCATTTCAGGAATATCACCCTGAATGGTTATACCTGAATAAAAATCAAGAGATCTATAAATACCTGCATCAAATCTTAAATCTAAGTTTTTGTTTGCAGATAAATAGTTAAATACTGTTTCAAGTTCATAAACAGACTTATGAAAATATTCAGGATATTTTTTTAATTGACTTATACCAGTTCTTAGCTCTATTTCTCTTGAGGAAACTAATTCAAGAATAATTTCTTTTTGTTCTTTAGGAACTTCACAAATATCTAAAGATCTTGAAATTTCATGAAAATTTGATTTCTCAAGTAAAGAGATAATTCTTCTTTGAGCAAATTTATCAATATTCATTTTGCTAAAAATACTTGAAATTATTTCAGTATGAGAAAATCTTATTGTAATTGATAAACCCAATGAAGAAGTAAAACTATCAATAAAATCTACCACATCAGCAACATTTTTTAGATGATGTTCATAATTATCAGTAAAAGCTTCAAGCCCTCCTTGATAAAAAGCTCTAGAATGTCTATCATCAAGTTCG
This sequence comes from Candidatus Sericytochromatia bacterium, assembly GCA_046328075.1. Lineage (GTDB taxonomy): Bacteria > Cyanobacteriota > Sericytochromatia > UBA7694 > JACMQJ01 > JAXLXG01. The sequence goes on along the minus strand of JAXLXG010000023.1, from coordinate 45,369 downwards.
GCTTGACTTTCAATTCTTACCATTTCCTGAAAATAATGATACTTTTTATTGTAAATATCAAAATTTTCAATTTCTGAAGCTACATATTTTGCTGTTAAAGATGTTCCTTCATAACGAACACTTAAAGGAGAACCATCTGAGGTAGTATCAGAAAAAAGTCTATGTTTATTTTTTTCTGATAAAGGTCTAGGAGCATCTCCTAAAAAATTAGAAATAGGGGCTATGATAGGTAATTCAATTAATTCAGAGCCTAGACTTCTTGCAAGTGGATCAAACTTTTGAAGAATTTTATTTCTTTTATCAATTTCTTGCTGATTTCTAAATGGAAATCCATAATTAATCTTAGCATTGTCTTCTTTTCTTAAATCATGAGATAAAGTAGATTCATTTTTTAATACAATCATCTTATTTTCCTCCAATAATATAATTAACTAAATCATCAATATTTTTAAATTCAATTTGCTCACCAGAAGATAAATCTTTATAAACAAAAGACTCATTATCCATAACTAAAACAGCTTTTGAAAAACCTTTTGCATTTCCATAACTAAGTTGTTTTTTTATACTTCCATCACCACAATAAAGATCTACAAAAAATCCTTTAGCTCTTAGTTTTTGAGCAACTTCTTGTGACTTATTTCTTAAAGAAGAAACTCTAAAAGCAACTAAAATGTCAGCTATAGTTTTTCTTTCAAAATTTAAAAGATTATTTTGGCAGATGATATCAAAAAGTCTAGTCAAACCTATTGATCCACCAACTCCTGGAAGTTTTAAATCTGTAAATGTAGAAGCTAAGTTATCATATCTTCCACCACTAGAGATACTTCCATAATTTTCAAAACCTTCAAGAAATGTTTCAAAAACTGTTCCTGTATAGTAATTAAGACCTCTTACAATTGATGGAGTAAATTTAATCTTTTTTTCTGAAATTCCAGATAATTTTAAACCTGAAATAACTTCTTCAAGTTCATTAACACTTTCTTTAATTTCAGGTGTATTAAATTCATTTTTAGCAATAAAGTTCTCAATATCACCTTGATAAGAAAAAATATTAACCAAATCTAAAGAAGTTTTTTCATCTAAACCTAATTTAACTATTTCTTCTACTACTTCTTCTTTTGAAACTTTAAGTAATTTATCTATTTCTCTTAAAACATCTTCTCTATTTTCATAGATGCCAAACTTATCAAGAATAGAATTAACTAATCTGATATTATTTACACAAAGATAGGCTGAACCTATATTAAAACTCTCTATAGTGTTAAACAAAACAGAAATGCATTCAGAATCAGCACTTGAATCTAAAAATTTATCTCCAATAATATCTATATCTGTTTGTATGAATGCTTGAAATCTTCCAGCTTGGGCTCTTTCACCTCTAAAGCTGTAAGAACTATCAAATCTTTTAAAAGGAAAAGTAATATCACGAGCATTACGTACAACCCAAACAGCAAATGGAACAGTTCTATCAAAAGGTAAAGCAAGATCTGTTGCTTTATCATTTTGTAATCTTGATACTCCAAAAATTTGTTTTTGAATACCACCGTTTGCAACTAAAACTTCTCGTAGTTCAAGAGGTCTTGAATACAATCTTGTAAATCCATATCTTTTAAAATTTTCAATTGCTATAGATTCTAAATGACCTAAATAAAAATTTTGATACTCGTTATAATCAGCTATTCCTGATATTTTTCTTGGTGATATTTTTTGTTTAACACCTTCTATAATCTTTGTCATAAATTTTTCCTTTTCTATTCATGATTAACTTTATAAAAAAATTAAAACATTTTGATGGTTATTTTTTTATCTAAAAAAAGTCCTAAAATTATTAGAAAATATCTTTTTATCTCAATTTTTTTAATATTCTACAAATTGAAAAAATAATAATTAGTATTAATTAGTAATCTTCAAAGTTATAAAGATATATATTCTAAAGTGGTAACTTCATCTAATAAATCATCAACTGATTTCAAAGTTTCTATACGGAAATTTTTATCAAGAAAATAATTTAATATAAATCTATAAATATTTTTACACTTATAAAAATCATGACTTGCATTAGATTTATCTATTCTCATTTGATCTAAATTAGATCTAATTTGTAAATCTATATTTAAAAAATTAAAGTTAATACTATCTTTTACCTTAACAAACATATCTAATGAACGATAATTTCCTGAAGAATTTAGTAAATCTCTAATACCAGATTCACCATTTACCCAAACATGACTTTTAATATTACTATTTAGATAAAAATGATTCATTTGATTCTAAAATCATATATTTTATATCTTCTATAAAACTAGAGTTTTCTACTAAAATTCTAATACCTAAAATATCAGGTAAATCTAGGAGAGTATTTAATGATGAAATTCTATTAAAAAATATAGATTTGTAGTCTTTTATTCTATAAATTAATTGATAATCTATTCTATTTTTTAAATCTAACTTATTTAATAAATTAATTATATGGATAATACTATCTTTTATATAAGGTTGAAGTCTTCTTCTAAAATTATTAATAGGGAACTTACTATTTTTAAAAATATCTAAATCAAGCTGACCTAAATTTCTAATTGTTAAAAAAGAAGAGATAAATTTTTCTTCTTCAAAACTTAATGAATTAAAAATATCATCTATATTTATATTTATTTGTTTAAGATAGATATTTGTTATAATATCTATAGTTCTAGGATTAGATTTATAGTAATTATAACTTTTATTCATATATTCACTATAAATATTATTAATTTCATCTTTTAAGTCAATATAATTATTATTCATTAAACCTAATAGTAAAAATATACAATTTCTCTTGCCTCATTATCATATATTTCATAGTCTTTTTTTATCTAAAAAAGATTTAAAAAATATCTAAAAAAATAAATTTTCAAAATTTTAAAAAAAATAAAGTTTTAAATACATATAAAAAATCAACGTGAGAAACGGGGAATTTATTTTCCCCGTTTCTCACGCAAAATAATTTACTAATTTAATAAAAGATTTTCTTAATTTTTTAATTTAAAAATACTAACTCAAAATAAGTCCCCAAAATTTATAAGTGAGATTTATCTTTCATTTAATTAAATCTCATGAATAGGTGTTTTATTAGTATTAGACTCAATAAAAGATCAAAAAAATTGAAATAGATATTTTCTAGATAAAAAATGAATCTTTTTATCATGAATTTCCTAATATGCTGGTAGTTGTTAGACAAGATAGAAAAGATATAGGTAAAAGGGAGTTCAAAACATAATGAATAACAAAGGTTACTTAGACGGTTATAACAAGGGTTTTGAAGATGCAGCAGAACATAAACCTAAAAACTTTAAACCACCATTTGTTAAAGATCTAGTAGAAAGTGATAAATATATTGACGAGTACTTCAAAGGTTATAACGAAGGTTATAGACAAGCTTTGATTAAAAGAAAGAATTAGAAGTAAATTTAAAAATAAATAAAATTACCTATTCTCTCAAAAATAATTTCTTTTTAACTAGTGAAGCTGTTGAACTAACTGAGGAAAATATAATAAAAGTAAAATCTTGGTTATATATAGGATCTATTCTACAAAAAGACATTATTTTAATACTTCTAAGATAAGTTTCTTTTCTTCAAAGATTTAATATAGGAACAAGATAAAAAATTATAATAATAAGGGTGAATAATATGAGTTTTAACTACAAAATATTAAATGAATTCACAGGAAAAGAAGAAGAAAAATTACATGATATTTTTCCCAAAGCTGAAGAATTAACTAATTCTTGCAAATACATTGAAAGTTTTGAATTTCAATCCTTTAATCTTGACATTGAAATAGGTTTTTCATGGGCTGTATCTTATACCTATACAGAAATGAAATATATTATCTTTTTAATTGCTATGAATATTTTCTTATCAAAAGAGAAAAAAATTGAATTATTAGATGATATGTATTTTCAAGATCAAGAAACATTAGAAAAACTTGTAAAACTCTTAGAAATAGATAGAACTGCATTTTATTTGTTTTTAGAAGAAAACCCTAGTTGCATCTCTAAAATGGCTAAAATAAAGTATGACAACTTAGAAGAATGGCAAGAAATTAAGTCTAATTACCCAAGTATAGGTAACAAAAAAGAAATGATTATTAATTCACCTGAATTTAAAAACTTTAATACTAAAGTTGTGTTAGACGAAAATAAAGATATAGTTTTTGATGAGAAATATTTCCTATTTCTTTTTGCTAATTCATTAAGTTTAAGTGCAAATGAAAAGCTAGATATTCTGATTGACAAACTTCCTAAATTAATTCAATTTCAAATAGATGAATTAATTCATACTTTAGAAGATGAAAGATTTAATTTCGATATGTTAGCAATAAGAAATCCTGAGCAAGTACAAGACCTTAGAAACGATGCTAAAGCTGAATGGAACTTAATAGAACAATTGTTTTAAAAAGATAGTAATTTTCTAGGGAAATCGATTTCCCTAGATTTTTATAAAAAGTTTGTGTCCACAAACTAGACTAAAAAAGCTTTATCCTCTTTTTAATTTTATATATATGTATATATTTTTATTTCTTTTTAATGTTATTTCTTAGATTGTGGATAACTCTTATAACCTTTTATTTACAATATTTTTAAGAGCTAGATTTTTATGTAACATCTACAAAAATGTGATATACATCTAAGAAAATGTGCTGTAATGTCTATAAAAATGTGATCAAAAAAATCAAACATCTACAAAAATGTGCTATATCAAATTAATAGAACCATAAACTAATAAAAACAGTATTTAGAGCTATTTTCTTTATCAAAACATCTAAGAAAATGTGCTACGAAATATTAAAACATCTAAATATTATAATAGTTATATTTAGATGTTTGATAAACTAAAATTGTATTTTTTATATAAGATCATGAATAAAGTAAAAGAAAAATCTGTTAAACCAATAGGATTTAACAATGAAAAATTAAGTTTAAATGATGGGATAATTCATTCTACTATGAATAAGCTAAGTTTGAATTCTCAAAAGTCATGGATTTATCTTGCTTATAGAAGTTTTCTTAAACTAAAAGAAAAAGATAGTTTTGATATACCTGTTAAAGATTTAACCACTTATCTTCAGATAGATACAAGAAATTACACTTATCTAAATGATTGTTTAAAAAATATAAGACGAACATATATTACTTATAATATAACTGGAAAAGATAGTAATAATTGGATAGAATCTCCTCTTTTAGCAGATGTAGGAATTATAGATGGGAATATTGTTTATTCATTCTCACCTTTCATTAGAGAAAAATTACAAGATCCAAAGTTTTTTACCATTTTAAATCTGACATTAATATCAAACTTTAAATCAAAATATAGTTTAGCTATATATAGACAACTAGCTAGTTACGTTATAAAAAATCAAACAATTACACAAAAAAAATATACTCTTGAAGAGTTAAAGTATTATCTACAAATAGAGCAAGAATATAGTGAATTTAGACTTTTTAATAATAAAGTTTTAAAACCTGCTATAGAAGAAATAAATCAATTTAGTCCTTTATCTGTTAGTATTGATTTTAAAAGGGAGAATAGAAAAATATCTGAAATTAAATTCACTTTTTCCTTAAAAAAGGATATTTATATAAATCAAGTAGTTGGGAGTCAAAATATAGATAAAGAAGAAAACAGAGTATTATATACAAATAAAATAGAAACTTTTTGCTTAGAAAACAATTATTCTTTATCTCTACTTGAAAAATATAAAAATATAAATATTGAAAAGGGTATAAACGAAGTTAAATATAATGACTATTTAGAGTTTATCATCGATTCGATAAATAAGATAAAAAGTAAGATTAATAAAGCTGGTCTTTTAACTAATTCATTAAAAGATGGTAGATACATAGAGAGTTTCAACCCTAATAGAACAGAATTCAAAGATTTAGCACTTGATAATAAAATGAAAGAAATAATCGAGCAAGAAACTATTCTATTCTTAAAAAGTGAATATGAGAAATACAAAAATAGTATAAAAAATGATAATACTTTTTCTTTTGATGATTTTGTCTTTAATTTTGAAAAAAATCGAGCTAAAGACTTAAATAAATTTAAGAGAATAATATTTCATACTCGCTGTGGCTCTATTTATGGTACTAGTCCTTATTTAGTTAAAACAACAATAATTAAAAGATTGAATTTATAAACTGTCAAACATCTATAAAAATGTGATTAAGAATTTAAATAAAACTCAAAAAAATTGAATAAATAAGGGTTCAAATCTAAAATCCTAAACTATCTATTATTTTCATAAAAAGACAGTTTTTTTATATTTCTAGGATAAATTTCTTTTCTTAAAAGATTTACTATAAAGGCATGAATTATAATAATGAGGGTAAATAAAATGAACTTTAATGAAAGAAACTTTTCACCAGAAGATACAGAAACTTTAATAAAAGAAGTTGAACATATGAATACTCATAAACAGTTTTTTGATAGCTTTGAATTTGAAACATTTAATACAAGTATTAAACTAGATTTTCCTAAAGAACTTAATTATTCTGAAAAAGAAGAAAGATATTTTGTTTTCTTAATATCTCAGTCACAATCTATATATAAAAGTCACAAACTACATATTTTAAATACATTTAATGATTTATCTGTATTTCAAATTAGTGGACTAGTAAACATACTTGAAAAAGAAAAAACTACACTTCAGCTCTTAATGTCTAGAGATCCTGAGCTTATAAATCCTATGTCTAAAGATAAATTTATTGTTATGAGAGAATGGGAAGTAGTTGAGAAAGAGTTTTTAGCTGTACAAGAAATAAATAATCTTAAAAATTCACCTGAATTTAAAAACTTTAATACTAAAGTTGTATTAGAAGAAAATAAAAGTATAGTTTTTGATAAAAAGTACTTCTTATTTCTTTTTGCTAATTCATTAAGTTTAAGTGCAAATGAAAAACTAGATATTCTAATCGACAAATTTCCTAAATTTAGTCAATTTCAAATAGATAAATTAATTCATATTCTAGAAGAAGAAAGACTTAAATTCAATCTCTTAGAAAGAAAACACCCTAGGCAAATACAAGAACTTAGAAGTGTTTATAAAGCTGAATGGGACAAAATAGAGAGATTATTTTAAAGCAATTTCATAAAACTCTGGTTAAAATTTTAACCAGAGTTTTTTGCTATTTTCTAGGGAAATCGATTTCCCTAATTCTTAGGAAAAAATTATTCAACCCCAAGAGCTTTGAACACTGCATTGATCGGATCATTATATATAATCAAGTTAAACTTAGTGAAAAGATCTGGTGGTACTGTTGCCATGTGTACCATATCAATTGCTGGAATCATAACTTTTTTAGCTCCACTATCACTGGCTACTTGTAAAGCATCACCTAAATTTTGAGTGCCTATTATAGTTCCTCCTATACTCATTGAACCTAAGATAACACATTGAGGCAATACAGGTTTTTCAAGTATTGAAGATATAAGAGAAATAAATATAGCAAGTTCCATACCGCTAATACTACCTATACCATTCATATCAGTAGCTTTAGTATGGAAATCAAAATCTGAATACTTAAGATTAGGAGATATTTTTGAAAGATTAGCTTTTAAATAATTAATTGCTTCTTTTATTTCTTCCTTAATTGCTGTTCCTCCACCAAAACCTGTATCACTAAATTTACCATTACCAGGCATGATTTGATTATCAATTCTAAATAAGCCTTTATGTCCTGAACTAGTGCTGGTAGCAATTGTATATAAACATCCTGCTGATAAATTGCCTTCAGGGATTAAACTATTTCCTCCAGATTCAGGAACACCAATAAATTTTTCTTCATTATTTTCTAAATCAATATAACTAAAATGAACTTGATAAAATTCCATACCACCTATTTTTTTAAGTTGTTCTTTTACTCTTCTTCTTCCTACAAGAGCGTATTCAAGACAAACTCTTACTTCTTCTTTATTGAACTTACCATGAGGATATAATAGTTTAAGTAAACCACTTACTGTTCTTTTGACAGCAATAGTATCTCTTTGGTTTAAGTCATTTCCTAATTTAAAGTAATGATTAATTGAATCTGAATAAGTATGCTTTCTTAATTCTCTTATCCATTCTGCTAAATAATCTGATATAAAGCCGTATTGATCTGTGAAAAACTGTGGTTTCATTTTTGGTATTTCCCAACCTGGGATATAGTAATGAAAACGATCAAAAAAAGCACTATCAATCATTTCACTAGGAAAAGGTGAAAGTAAGTGAGAAGTTTTGACTATATTTTGGATAGAACCATCTATATTTCCTACAAATACCATTGAAGCTTTAGCATTTACATGTTCTTTACCTCTAGCAAAAGCTCCATTAGCCATATATCCTTTCATGATTTGGATACCATCTTTATCTTTAAACTTTATTCCTGCTACTTCATCAAAGGCTACAACATCCCACATACCAACTAAACCAACTGTACGAGATGACATATTATAAAAAAGATTAGCAACTGTAGTTTGACCACCTGAAATTAAAATTGAATTTGGAGAAATTTCATCATAAACATAAGATTTACCTGTTCCTCTTGGTCCAAGTTCACATACATTAAAGTTGTTTTCAACAAAAGGAATCATTCTGGCTAGTAAGTGCCATTTAGAATTATCTTCAAAATTAGTAGGTTCCATACCAGTACTTCTAATTAATACATCTATCCATTCGCTAGTTGTAAAATTTTCTCTACCTTTAAATAATTCTTCCATATCCATATTCGGCATTTGAATAGGTTTTAAATCAAGGATATGAAATGGTGATTCTTTAGAGTTTTCATCAAAATAATAATCAATAGTAAGAATGCACCAGATACCACCAGCTAGAAGTTTTTCAAAAGTTCTAACATACATTTCATTAACAATAATATTTTTTAGATTAATATTAGAAAGTAAAGCTTCATAACGATTTTCTCTTTCATTAAGTTTAACTGTTACTTTATCAATTATTTTGTATCTACCCTTTTCTTTAATTTTTGATTTAATTTTTTCTGCTTCATCAGGTCTTACATAATTATCAGCAAGAATTTGTTTTACTCTTTGTATTCCATCTCTTATAACTGTTTCATCATCAGAGGAACAATACATTCCAAGTAAATATTCAAGAACATAAACAGGAACATTAATACCTTCTCTTAAGGATTTAGTAAGATCTTTTCTTACAACTTTACCAGGAAAATATTTATTTAATTTCTGGTTTAAATCCAGCTTTTCTTCTATTATTGTTGTTTTATTTAAATCTATATATTCATCAAATTCTTTATCTATCATCTGTTATATTTCCTACCTTAATAGGGAGAACAAGGATGATATATTTTACATCAAATATAATTTATATTATCAATAAAAAATCATTTATACTATTTTTAGTTATAAAGTTAGTATATAATAATTCATGAATAAAAGAAATAAGATAAGTATTTGTGAAAAAATCACAAAAAATCTAACTATATTATAAAAAGAATAAAAATTATGTTGATAGAATTTAGTATTGAAAATTATTTATCTTTTAAAGAGCTTACTACTTTTAGTATGTTAACAGCACCATCTGTCAAAGAATTTCTTGAGCATACTATTCCTTTTAATAAGAAATCCTTTTTAAAGACATCAGCTATTTATGGCGCAAATGGAAGTGGTAAAAGTAATTTTATAAAAGCTATGAAATTTATGAAAGACTTTGTTCATTCTTCTTCAAGAGAAGGACAAGTTGGAGATAAAATCAATGTTGAAAGATATAGGCTTAGTACTGAAACTGATGATAAGCCATGTTTTTTTGAAATAATTTTTGTTCATAATAATATTAGATTCCGATATGGATTTACTGTTGATCAAGAACAAGTATATAGTGAGTGGCTATATCAAACAGAGAAAACAAAAGAAGCAGAATTATTTTATAGAGATGAAAACGGAATAATAAATATTGGATCTAAGTTTAAAGATGCTGAAATTTTAAAGAATTTAGTTAGGAAAAATGCATTATTTTTATCAGTTACAGCACAGTTTAATCTTAATACTTCTATTTCTATATTAGAGTGGTTTGATAAGAATTTTGTTGTAATAACAACTGATATGATAGGAGCTAAACTTACTGATATCCTCTATGATAAATTTAAAAACCCACAAGAAGAAAGAATAATTAATATGATGGTTAATATGGCTGATTTAGGGATTAATAATATATTAATTGAAAACAATTTTACAGCAGAACAAATACGTCAAAATTCTCTAATTAAAGATAATATGAAAATAGTAACTCAGCATAATAAGTATGATAATAACAATAATATTATTTCTAGAGAAATATTTGATTTAGAGAAACATGAATCAGATGGTACAAGAAAATTTCTAGGCCTAATCACTTTTATTATTGATGCAGCTACTAAGGGGCATGTCTTAATAGTTGATGAAATAGATTCAAGATTACATCCTACATTAACTAGAAATTTAATTGCTTTATATAATTCTTTAGATAGTAATACATTTAAATCTCAGTTAATTTTTTCTACACATGACATAAATTTGCTTAGTAAAGATATATTCAGAAGAGATCAGATCTGGTTTGTTGAAAAAGATAGTTATGGAGCTTCGACAATCTATTCTTTAGTTGAATATAAAGTAAGAAATGATGCTTCTTTTCAAAAAAATTATATAAATGGAAGGTATGGAGCTATACCGTTCTTAGGAGATTTTAATTCTGTACTTCAGGGTTCTAATGAGAGCAGATAGAAGAACACAAGATTCCAGAGGTAAAAGAAGAGAAGCAAACAGGGAATTAAGAGCCAGAATTCTTATTGTTTGTGAAGGTTCTAAAACTGAACCTCATTATTTTGAGTCCTTTAAAAAAGGACCTTTATTAACAGTAAAAGATGTTGAAATAAATATTAAAGGTTTAGGACAAAATACTGATAGTTTAGTGGAAACAACTATTGAATTAAAAAATGAAACTGAAAAATCTGGAGATTATTATAGTCAGGTTTGGTGTGTATTTGATAGAGATTCTTTCCCATCAAAAAATTTTAATCGAGCTTTTGATCTTGTAAAGTCAGAAAATAAAAGAATGAAAGAAGATGATAAAGAAACTGTAATTGATATTGCTTATACTAATGAAGCTTTTGAATTATGGTATTTATTACATTTTGAATATCGTAATACTGCAATGAGTAGAACAGAATATAGTTCAAAACTAACTGAGCATATTGCTAATGATATTAATGATAAAAATTTTAAGTATAAAAAGAATCTGGATAATATATATGATATTTTATTGCCTAATCAATCAACAGCAATTAGAAATGCTAAAAGGCTTTTAAAAGAATATGATAATCATAATCCTGAAAAAGATAACCCTTCTACTAAAGTTCATGTATTAGTAGAGGAATTAAATAAATTATCAAAAAGGTAGTTTAGATATCATCAAAGTCATTAACAAATGAAATGAACATTGGGAAGTTATAATCATTATAATGAGTATAACGGCTTCCTTCTACTAAGGATTCAAGCTTAAGAGTAACACTTGATTTATTGTATTTTGAAGTATCTTTGAATTCAAACATTTCACGCTTAACTCTCATTCTTGAATCTTCATTAGTGAAATCAAATGTCATTTTTACTTCATTGGAAATTAGTTGTCCGTCTTGTCCATAAAAACCTGCTTTAATTTCTATAGGTAATATTTTATCTTTTACAGGTTCAGTCTGATAGAAATTAATACTCTGGCGATTAGCTGTAATTTTAGAAGGTTTTTCAATTACATCAACATCAACAACTTTAATTTCTTTGTCTTCATTTTTATTTAATTCAATTACGGGTATTACTATTTCTTGTAGACTTGCTCCACCATGAACAAATTTATTTCCTCCTCCCTGTACTCTAAGACGTTTAATAGATTTAGGTATAAGGAATTCTGTATCATCATCAATATTTAACTCTTTGGCAGTAAACATTTTTACAGGTGAATCTGGTATAAGGTTTTTACCTATAATAAATCTACGATTGGATTTATATATTTTTCCAAGTTTATCTATACTACCAAATTCACTATCATCTAAATCTTTATTCTGGTAAATATAGCCATGATCGGCAGTAATAAGGATATTTGTACCTTTAGAACTGATAATCTTTTTTACCAGTCTTTTGATAGTATCAAACATTGCTTCAGTTGCTTCAAATACATCTGATTCAAGTTTGGCATGATCGCCTGTAGCATCTATTTTGTTTTCATAGATATAGATCACATCATAGTTAGTGATAAATTTTCGGGAATCCTCAGTTTTCATATCCAGTAAATCTTTAGAAGTAATATATGTTGAACGTGGTATGAAATGTTGAAGGATTTTTTCTCTGTTGGTACTGGCTGAATTCATGTGATCAACAAAAACAGTATCGCTTTCATTATCAAAAGTAAGTGTATTATTTGGTAAGAGGGAAGCAATACCAAGCTGAGTATAACTTGGAAGCATAGAAAGCATACTGTTAATATTTGACTGATATTTTCCTTCTTCCATTAAGATTTTATTTAATTCAACTGCTGATTCATAACGTAAGGCATCACAGATAATAACAAAGATTCTATTACCACGTTTAACAAATTTATCTACATAGGTTTTATAAAAGTTTCGCTGAAGGGTTATATCATCAGCTTCCCATTTAGTGCAGTTATCAATATATTTTTGCCAATTATCATTTAGTTTAAGTAAATAACTATTTGAGTATAAGCTTTCTATGGTATTTGAAAGATGTTTTAAAATATTTGTATCTTCAGCTTTATTAAAATGGTAAATACATTTTCTATAGGTATAATCAAATTCATAAAAGGTTTTTACATAAGTATTAAAGCCATCTTTAAAGGACTTTATTTCTAAATCAAGAGAATTAATTAAACGTCTTAACTCTGAAGTATAAAGTAATGACTGGTAGATATTTTCATAATTTTTATACCAGTATTTATTACGTCTTTGAGTTACAACATTTTTTACTTCATCGTCAGTAAGAGTTTTAGTAACAATACCTTCTACCATATCGGCAATGATTTTTACTTCGATATCTTTATATACATCAGCATTGATCAGCTTTTTATAATCAAAAGTGATTAAAGTGTTTTCTCTGAGCTTAAGTTTTTTGGAAATATCTTCAGACAATATTTCAAAAGCTTTTTGATAAGTGTTACTATCCATCCAGTGAGTTACTAATACTGAAGCTTCACTATTTAAAGTGAGTCGTGAATCAGGAAGGGTACTGTTAAACTTATTTTCAAATAATTCAATAATGAAGTCCTTAAGGGTTGGTTTATCATTATGATAATTATATTTTCTTTCAATAAGTTTCCAGAAATCTTTTTCTAATTCAAATTTTTTGATTGATTCGTATGAGGATATATTTTTAGATAAATTATAATTTTTTGGATTATCAGATATATTTTGTAAATCATCATCTGTAGGGGTTTGATTAATCAAACCCCTACCAGACAAAATTTCTGAATTAATATTATTTTTACCTATTTTTTCTGCTTCTTCTGAAAATAGTTCAAATAAGATATATTCCAATTCATCACCTTTAGCTCTGGTAATAACTGCCAACATTTTTTGAAGTAATTCATTTTCATTATTAGCTTGAATATTTCTTTTTTTTAGTTTTTCTCTTCTTTCCTGAGATTTAAAAAATTCAAAATATTTTTGGATAAAGTATTTCATTTCTATAGGAAGTTCAAGTTCCTGAGTGTACATTGAATAATGATCTGCCGAGAATTCATAAAAAGCAAGGTTGAGATCAAGAAGCCAGTTGTCTTCATTATCAGGTTTAGGATTTGGTGAATAAATCAGGAATTTATTTTCAGGTTCGGCAACAAGTACCTGATATTTAATCTGGAATTCATTATTATCAAGTTTTAGTTTTTTTAGTCTGTCTATTTCAAGACTATTATATTCTGATTCAAAGTCATTATTATTGTTGTACCAGAATATTACTCTATGTTCTTTGTATAGTGTTTCTAATGTTTCTTGTATTTTGCTCATTTTATTTCATGTATGCTTGTAATAGGTTATTAAAAAAACTTTTACCTTTGATTTTGTAAATATGATAATCCGAATCAATAGTAATAATGTCTTTTTTGCCTGTTTCTTCAGCTATTATTATCATTGAACCATCAGCAAAATCCATTGGCACATCAGAATATTTTTCGGCTAATTGGATTATTCTGGAAAAATGATTTATTTTCAAATCAAATATATCTATGGCTCCTCTTTCTATCCATTTTAAAAAATCAATTTGAACCTTTATATTAAAGTCAAGTAAGTGGGTTACTTCTGTAATAACAGGAAGAGTTGTTATAAGTTTACCTTTATAACTTTTCAGGAATTCCTTTACTGGTTTATGATACTTATCATCTTTATCAAATAATGCTATTAATGGACCAGCATCAATGAGAGTACTTTTCATTAAGTTTTTCCTTCAGGATTTTTTTGTAATCTGTAGAAAGATTAGATTTACCGCTTCCATAATTTCCAAATAGCTCTTTTCCGATATCATAAGGAGATTTTTCGTCTTCATAATATGCGAAATATTGCTTAAGAGCTAACTTGATAATTTCAGATTTTGATTTTTTCTCTATTTCTGCTACTTTTTCAAGTTTTTTTTCATATTCATCAGATAGTCTTAGTGATACCATTATCTTTTTCCTCCTGTGTAATACATATTGTAACACAGAAAAATGATAATTTGGGGGGGGAATTCTGCAACAACTTGTTGCAGTTTTATAATATTAAAAAGATTCATATTTTATAAAGCAGAATAGAGTAATTGATGTTCTCTATCAGAAGCAAACTGTAATGAAGCAAAAATATCTTCTTTCGTTAATTCAGGAAAATCTTCAGTTATTTCTTCAATAGTCATACCCGATGCTAACAGGATAATATATCATAAACAGTGATTCTCATATTACGGATACAAGGTTTTCCACCCTTTTTACAGGGTCTATTGTAATTATTTCTCTATAATTTGTCATTAAAACTATATTTTTTGCTTACCTTTTTCACTTTCTTCCATAGCTTGCTTTACACTTAAAGCTAGTTCAGAAGCTTGTTTCTCTTGTACAAATTTAACTTCAACATTATTTAACTCCATATCTTTAAGCTTACTCATAACGAAATTGTTGGATTCTTTATTATCTGACAAAGAAGTTAAAAGATAAACATTAACTTTTTCTCCTGATGTATCAAGCTCTCTTAGAATAGATTCCCATTGATATGCTTTATTCTTTATTTTCTCCTGATTTTTTAAATCAAATGATAAAGGTTGATAACAATGCCATACGCCATTTTTCCATGATTTATCAAATTTTATATCATCAGTTTTAGTATGAATTACATGTTTTTTTAATTTATTTGTTATATTAAATTCATCAAAATATTGTTTATAAAGTTTCTTCCAGACATAAGAATCATCTTTTCTATCTTCTTTTTCTTCAAAATAATGAGTAATTAATCTTTCAAAGAGATTATCAAATACATGATCAAGTATATTTTTTGCATCTGATTTTAAGGGGGGCATAAATCCTGCTTTTATATCAGAAAAATACAGGGGGGCATTATCTTTTGGCAAACATAAAGATGTTATTTGCTCAATATCTTTAGAATAAAAGTCATTAATTTTTAAAAAATTATCTTCCAAGTGTTTTAGTGTTTTGATTAAATGATGACCATTTATATCAGGAAAAAAATTTGATAATCTTGAAAACTTATTTATGAATTTAGATCTTAAATATTTATGCTCGTCAGAATACAAAACTAAGCCAACATTAACAAATTCACCTGTCATTTGGTCATGAGTATACCTAAGTATCTGATATTTATAATTAATCATACCAATATCCTCACCAATTCACTTTTATATTTATCCATATTCAAAATAATCTTAGATATATGCTCTTTTATTTCATTAAAATATTGCTGACTATTCCATTCTTCAGGAATTAAGTTTTTTGCTTTATTCCAAAAATTATCATCAAGTTTAGAAAATAGATATAAATAATAAGACTAAATCAAATCAGTTTCAAAATCAAATATTTTATACATTTGTACATATTTATCTTTCTGTAGTTCTATGTAACCGCATGATATATATAAATCCTTTAATTTTTGATTATCTTGGCATTCTAAAAACATAAATCTCCCACCAATTCTATCTTGCACTGGATAAAGGACACGATATATTTCTTCAAATATTTCTTTACTTTTTATAGGATTATTCTCAAAAAAGTTTTTACCAATTTGACCTAGTAAAAATCCTCTTGCTGTTTCTGCGGATCTACTAAAGCCATCAAGTCTTCTTATAATTTTTTTTGATACAGTTCCTTTGAAAGAAATTTCTTTAAAGGATAAAGAGAAGTAGGCTATTATCCCGTGATGAATATTCTCTTGGTCTAAAATAACATATGTTCTTGATATATTATTTTCATCAAATTTTTGAGCTTTCTCTTTTAAAAATTTTTCTATATCACTATCTTTAGGACAAGAATAATTAGAAATTAAATAATCCCAATAAGCTTGGGATTGATTTACTATGGATTTTAGACTGAGAGTAAGTTTTTTAATAACTCTAACCCTATTTGTTCATCTTGCTTTATATCTGTTGTATTTACTTTTATTTTCTCTATATTTTTACTATTAAGATTAGAAATGAATTTCTTGGCAATGTTATTATTTCTTATAACAAACTTTTTGTCAAAAGACGATGTAGCCATAATATTCCTCCTTTATATAAAATAGTAAGTAACATAACATGTTATATATTATATATATAAAACATTTAATTGTCTATTAAATTAAGTAAATCCAAACATTGTAAAATAGAGTATTTATAGCATTTATAAATTATCTTTTAATGAAAGATGAAAATGTTTTAAATATAATCCCGTCATTATTTTTAATTAAAACTTTATTCTTTATTCATTTATATTATTATATTTATTCATTTCAGTACCATTATCATGGTCTTTTAAATCAGGAAGCAGTCTTGATTGATTATTAAGTTGACAAAAACCTTCAAAATCTGGATAAATTAAAGAATTTAAGCCTAAAAATGTTTCTCCATATTTTCTTACATCCTTTTTCAAACTTGGAGGAATAATAACAGCTACAAAATTTTCTTGAAATTTGCTTTTATAATCATTAGATTTAAAATCTTCATCTGTTTTTTCAAAAATATCACCGAATGCAAAAACTGATTGTTGAATTAACATTCTCTGGATATTATATGTAGGTTTCCAAAAAACAATTTTATCAGAATATTTTTTAGCTATTTCATTAATTTTTAAACTTTTTGATTCTTCAAAACTCAAATCTAAATAATTATTTTGTCTTTGACAGCCTATAATAACACCATTATTTTCTATTTCATTCTCATTAGAACAACAAAACCATAAAGCAACAAAAATATTATATGTAAAGTCAATTAATCTTGTTGCTGCTCCATGATGTTGTAACTTGGCTAAACACTCCAAATCACTCATTTTAATTGAATTATTATAATCATAACCCTCATGTCTAAAACTGTTTAATAATTTTTTCTCATATTCTGTTAAATAATCAGATATTTTATTAGAATGTCCATATTCCTCATAAAAGAAAAGGTTTTTTTTTTATAAGTATTTTTTATTCTTCTAATTGCACTACTCTCTATGTTCCAATTAACATTGGCTTGACCACGCCAACCACTGATTGTGTTTATTTCTAAAGTGAAGTGATAAATCCATGTTCCAAACTCTAATATATTCTTTGGAGCATAAAGTAAGCCAAATTTATAATTATCAATTTTTTCCATATTAGGTATTTCAATATTTTTCAAAGTTTAATCCTCAAATAATTAATGTTCTAATAATTATTTTTACTTTCTACTCTTCTTTCTCTAAGCCTTTAATTTTGTATAGTACATCTTTAAACTTGGAATAATTAACCTTAACACCATCATCAAGGTCAATATCAATTTTCTGATTAGCTATATGTAAAAGCTTTTGTTCATAATCACCAAGCTCTTTTAATTTTTTATCAATGATACCGATATCCTTATCAGCCTTTTTCTTATCAGCAGAGCTGACACTCTCACTAAGACTGATTAATTTTAAAGATTCTCTTTTTGATTGTAGTTTAGAGATATATTCTCTTAAGTAATCATTAACAACTATTGAGGCTGTATCATTTTTATATCTGTGCATGTAGATTAAAGCATTAAAAGCACCTTTTTCTGAACTGAATAACCAGTATATAGGACGCTTTTTATATCTTCTGATATGTTCTTCATAGAAATCTTTCAGGAAATAACTTCTGATATCTTTGCCTATAGCATCTTCAACAAATTTTAGGTTTTCTGGATATTTTTCTTCTCCAAAGGTAACTTTGAGGAATGTTTTAAATTGATTAACTATATCATCTTTGAAGTATTCATCATCAAGGATTGGGATAACATTATTTTCATCTGGCATAAACGTAGGGGGTTGATTCATCAAACCCAATTTAGATATGAAATCCTGAATTGTTTCTCCTTGATTGGCAAGAATTAAACCTTCTTTATCTATGGAATATCTACCAAACATACAGCCAACAGCATAAGAAATAAATTGTTTAATTACTTTATCTTTTTCAAATTCTAATTGATTATTTTCATTGATAAATGTTTCTTCTTTTAAGATAGTTATATCCTTTAATTCAACATCAGGGGTTAATTCATCTTGTAATTCATAAATATCAATGAATAATCTGTTTAATTCTTCTTCATTATTATGTAATTGATAAAATTTTGATTTCCAATATTCGCAATAATTTTCATAGGATATTTCTATTGAGTCATGGACATTGGAATTGGTTGCAGGGGTTTGATTAATCAAACCCCTACCAGATGACATTTTAATTAATTCATTTTTGGTAAAATCCCAAGATATTTCTCTACTGTCCCAATCTTCTTTGGATATGTCTATACATTGTTGGGTTATTTCGTCTATTTTTTGTTTGGTTGTTTCTTCTTTTGGAAATATTATTGGTAGTGATGAAATATTACCTACTTGATAGTTCATTGTAGGATTAATAGTTTGTAAATTATTCAGAGCTAATTTAGTACATAAATAGCCAAGCATATAATTAAAAATTCTATCTGGAGGGAAAAGCGATGAACCAGCAACATCAAAAATGCAACCTTCAGGTGAAAATCTTACACCAAAAGCAGATGAACTAATAAAAGACCAAGTAATTCCCTCCCTGAAATAAAATTCTCTACTTTTTAGTCTAACATTCCACCCTTGGCTAAGAGTTGATTGGAATTCTTTTAGTTCTTTACCATCAGATTCATAATTCACAGTAAATTCATTATTTCCATACCATTTTCTGAAAAGTCCACCTTTGTTATAAGGAAACCATTTTTTTTTGCTAGTTTTTGATTCATCCAAATTTTCAATATTAAACCCAATTTTATTAATATTTATTTCCCACCAAAAACGTAAGAATCTATCATTATTAGAGGTTGTCATTCCTTGTTTAGCCTCAGCAATATCACCTAATTTCTTACCCTTAATAAATGAATCTTTCACTTTATCAGTAATCCAATAAGCAATAGGAGAACCTGGAATTTTCTCAAAATCTTTTTGATAAGCTAAAAAACTCATCTTTCTATCTATTCCTGAATCAATAGCATTCCTTAGTCTTATTGGCTGTTCATCTCCTGAACCAAGATAACCTAAATCAAAATACTTTCCTTGATAGTTCGAGTTTTCATTTTTTAATACAAAAGTACATAAAGGAACAATAGCAGATTCAAAAAATGATGTATAAGATGGTCTTATCAAGCTAACTAATGATTTATTGTCTATAATATATTTTCTTAAATCCTCATAAGATTGAATAAACATCCAAACATAAGGTGTTACAGCACCTAAGAATCCAGACGGTTTTATCATATCAAAAGATTTTATTATAAATGCAGAAAATAGATCATATTTGAAAAATTTATACTCTTTTACAACATAATCAGATAAAGTTGGATTCATATATTTACTGTTAATATAAGGAGGATTAGTTATAACACAATCATACTTCTGAGACAAAAATTCAGCCTGTTTTTTTATTGGCTTATTAATAAGATCTAAAATAGGAGTTCCATCTAATTTTATACTTTCAACATCATCTTCAGTAACCCTAATCAAAGAACCAATCACATTAGCATGTCTGAATTTTTCAACTTCATTTGAATTTTCAAAAGTAAGTACATTAGGATTTATAGCTTTTCTTAAGAATCTTTTATAATAAGTCTGAGCTTTCATAGTTAAAGCAAAATTTGCCAGTTCTGAAGCTCTCTTATCAATATCAATACCAAAAAGATTATTCTGAAGAATTAAAAAAGGAATCTCATTACTATCATAACCTTCTTCTTCGTATATTTTAGTAAGTAAATCAAAAGCATAAACCAATATATGACCAGAACCACAAGCAGGATCAAATATCTTTATATCTTCAGGGCTCTTAATTTCTCTTGAAGGAATCTTATCTTTATCTGATGGCTCAATATAAAATTCCATATACTCTTTAATCTTAGAATTAGGTCTTGCTTCAAGCCATAACTGACCTAGAGTATTTTCCACCATATATTTTACTATCCACTTAGGAGTAAAAAGCTGAGTTGCTGAAGGAATTTCCTGATTTGTATATTTCTTTTTAGCACTTATAACCTTATCTTTTTTCTCAGAAATATAATATTGATATAACCAGCCTATTACTTCAAC
Organism: Candidatus Sericytochromatia bacterium; assembly: GCA_046328075.1. GTDB lineage: Bacteria > Cyanobacteriota > Sericytochromatia > UBA7694 > JACMQJ01 > JAXLXG01. The sequence continues at coordinate 24,582 of JAXLXG010000023.1, read as the reverse complement.
TTCCTTACAATCTTCATCTGACATACCACTAACAATATCAGCCCTGATTGAAGTATCACTAAGAAGGTTATCAGGTAAAAGTACTTCTGTATAATCTTCTATTCTTTCAAACATAAAAGGCATTAACTTATGATAATAGTTACAAACACCCACTATCAACATTTGATAAATTTCACTCTGAGCATCTTTAGAAGATATTTTTCCATCAATTAAATCATTAATTTTATCTCTATCAACCTTTAATCTATCATCTATATTTCCTCTTTTAGCTTCCTGTAAAATCTCTGGTAAGGAATGACCTTCAGTTGATGAAAGTATTTTCATATTAAGAGTATGATAATTATTTGCATCCATGTATCTAAGAGCAATAAAACGGTTAAACCATGTATAAGCTACTTTTTCTATTACTTCTTCCTGTGCCTGTTGTTGGGTTTGATTAATCAAACCCCTACCAATTTCTTCTCTTAACTGAGAGATTTGATTTTCTTTATTTTTTATTTCAGAGCTATCAAGATTTAACATATACTCAAGTTTTCCTTTCACCTGAGTTATTAATTTAGTTCTAGCATTTTTTGCAAATGTTTTTAATTTATTCTTGTTCATTTCTTGTTTGTTCCATGATTGATAATTTGTTGTGGGTATTTATTTTGTGTTTGATGAATCAAACCCCTACCAGATAATATTTCGTTATCAAAATTATTTTTATTCCATTCATTATTTATGTCATTATTATTTTCTAATAAATTGATTTTTGATTGAAAACCATTTTTTATTGCAGGGGGTTGATTCGCAAGGGGTTGATGAATCAAACCCCTACCAGATAACGATTCCTGAATAATATTATTTTTGTTCAATTCATTATTTTGTTTTTTATCTGGGTTTTCTGAATCTATTTCCCATTTTAGTGGATTTTGATAAATATAATTTCTGAATCTATCCAGATGTTTTTCATCACGGATAATCCACTCATGATAATTTTGTTGCCATTGAAAATATTCATGATTATTTTTTCGGATAATTCGTGATGTTTTTGCCTTGAAATGGCGAATTATTTTTCCCAATGTTATTTTAGGATTTAACATTAAATTATATTTTCCTGAAATATTATTTTCACATATATTAAATGACGAATCATTAGTTGATTGCAAACCATTTATTACATGGTTTTGATTTGCAGGGGTTTGATTCATCAAACCGTTACCAGATGACGATTCATGGTTAATTTTGTCTTCCGAATTAATTAATATAATCCCGTGTAAATGATTTGGCATTATTACAAATTCATCTATTTCTACATTATTAAAATTATTTTGTATTTCTATCCAACTATTATAAGTAATTTGTCCAATTTCTGATAAATTCATTTTACCATTGATTATTTCGCCGAATAAACATTCTCTATTTTTCACACATATAGTAACAAAATATCCACCATTTGAAGAATAATCATAACCTTTTAATCTAGTAGATTTTCTATGATGTTTTTCTGGATTGAATCTCATACTTCCATTCCTTAATATTCTTATTCTCAGAGTCAAAAGATACACCAACTAAAACCATTTCTTTATCACTAGATAAAAAGCTTTCATAATATTTCTTTTCTCTTATCTGGTTTAAAGCTATGTCAGGATTATTCATTTTAAATTCAAAAATATATACATGAGTATTAGTTTCTGCTACTGCATCTATAAAACCTTTAGATGTAGAAAATTCAGCTTTAATCTTTGAACCTATAAGCTTAAAGATTAAATAAAATATAGTATGGTAATAAAGTTCTCTTTCATATAAACTTACTTTTTTATCTGGTTGCATTTTTACTGCTATTGTTCCAAATATTGATATAAAGATATTCATCAATCCTTCTAAATCATTGGATTTTAATTTCCTCACCATTTCACTTATTGAAATATCATCAGAAATTTGCTGATAAGCATAATCATCTAATAAATAATCTAACATTGATTTTCTTACTTCTTCATTTGGGTAACTAAAGACATATTCAAATTCCTCATCAGATTCTATTATTTCTTTTATTGTTATATATCCTGTTTGAAATAATAAAGCATAAACATTCATCTTATCAATTTCAAAACTATCAAAATCCTTTTCTGTCAATATTACTTTTTCTATCTTTTTCAAATCAATATTATGCTCTTTTATCATTTTAATTAAAAAAGTTGGTGTTCCTGTTGTAAACCAATAATTTTTGATAATTTCTTTACTAAAAGCACTTAATATTGAATAAGGATTATATACAAAGCTTTTTCCATCCCAAGAATAACCGTTATACCATTTTTTTAATCTTAACTTCAAATCTTGAATTGTTAATTTCTTTTTCTGAGCAAAATTATTTATATATTCAGCAAAATCTCTATAAAGTTCTTCTTCTGTTATTCCAATAAGAGTTGGAAATCTTGGATCTAGTGTCAAATCTGTAAGATTATTTAAGCTTGAAAAAATTGAAGTTTTTGAAAATTTAGATACTCCTGTAAGGAATGCAAATTTTATGTATTCATCTGAAGCTTTTATTGTTTCATAAAAATTTTTTAATATATCTCTCATTTCTTTAGAACGCTCAGTTTTATCTAAGTATTCAATTATAGGTTTATCATATTCATCTATAAGTATCACAACTTTTTCTATCTTTGATAACTTATAAATTAAATCTTTAAAAGCTATTACATAATCATTAGTATCTAATTCTAGATTGTATCTATCATATATGTTTTTTAAATAGTGTAATAAAGAATTTTCAAAATCTTTTCTATCACCCGAATATCTTAATTCATTCATTGAGATTCTAATAACAGGGTATTTTTTCCACTCTATCTTGTCATAAATATATAAACCTTTAAATAATTCCTGATTACCTAAAAATATTTCTTCTAAAGTACTAATTAAAAGAGATTTACCAAATCTTCTTGGTCTTGATAAAAAAAAGTAAGTTCCTTTTGTAGATAATAAATTATATATATCTTTAGTTTTATCCACATATAATAAATCTTTTTCTATTATTTTTTTTAAATTTTGTTCACCTAAAGGTAAATCTTTTAAAATACTTTTATCATCAATCATTTATATATCCGTTATTCATTTGCAACTCATAATTTAATTATAATCCTATAACTACAAAGATATTTTCTTATTACTTCTTACTTCCTGCAAAAGACTATTCTTCAAAGTTTCAATGTATGAATTAACATCATCCTCATTATCTAAGGTAAGCTTTTTAAACCTCGGCAATACCTTATTTAACTGTACAATCTCAGTCTTTATTATCGGTTTAACCTCTTGATCTGCTACATTATCATTAACAGGTTTAGGTTTCTTTTCTTCAATAAAACGATTAAGTAAAACTAACTGCCTTTGATAAATATCATTTAAATCATTTTCTACTTTGTACCTAATATCAGAAATAAGTCTTTCATTTGGTATTCTATTTTTCACCTGATTAAAAGGTTTAACAATTTCCTCTTTTTGACTATCAGTTAAAGTTTCAAACTCATAATTATCTTCAAACCTTTTTATAAACTGTTCAACTCTAGCTAATGATTCTTCTCTTTCTTTACTAATTTGCTGATTAAGTAAATCTTTAATATTATCCAGAGCTGATTTGGCATTTTTAATCACATTAGACTTATAAGGTTTCTTTTCTTCTTTTAAAGATATTATTACTTCTTTATCAGTATCGGAAGATATATAACCTAAATTAGCATTTTCAGAATTTAAAAAATAAATTACATCATCATAAATAATTTTTCTATCACTATTCATAAAGCTTTTTACTTTATCAATTAATTCTTCTTTTAAATCAAGTAATTTATCCTCATAATCATTAAGCCTGTCATATAGTTCAACATAACTAAGACTAATTACTTCTTTAAATACTTTTATTGAATTAGACAAATCATCTAAAAAACTGTATTGTTCTTTTTTACCATAAAGTTTTTCTAATTCTTTTAATTCCTCTATTAAGCAATCTACAAACTTTCTATGAACTTCTTTGGCTTCCAACTCTGAATTTTGCTGATGAAATAATTCACTATGAAAATTCTTTAAAGCTACTACTTTTTTATTATCAATAGTTCTAAGAGGTTCTACAAAAGTAACTGGATTATCTTTGGAATTATTCAAAGTACTAATCATCTTTTTATTATCAAGCTCTACTGTATCCTTTTTTACTTCAATCTTTTTCCTCATAAATAATTTGGATAAAATACAAAGTGTTGCTATCTGAGGCCATCCATAAGGCTTTTTACTAAATACTTCATCAAGAGATTTAACCGTTATACGTTCATGATTAATAGACTTTCTCTGGATATGAGTCATCATTTCATGTTCAGCTTCAGACATTGTTGAATCATCAGTATAAAAAATATCATTACCTGTACCCAAAAGGATAGTATTAAGATGCTCTGGCTTATATACAGTATCAAGCATTTTTAAATTAAGATATACATTCCTTATTAAACTTTGAAAAGCTTGTTTTATCTTTGTTTTAGCATCACTTATTTTAATATCAAGTTCTGAACCGTTTAAATAAATTACCGAATTACTAATTAATTCTTTAATAGTATTAATTAATTTCTGTTTTCTCTCATTATTTTGAGAGCTTTTATTAACTAGAATATTTCTAACAGTTTCTTTTAGATTAGGTGAATTATTAATCCTAATATATTTATCAGTTTTTAAAACCATCTCAATTTCATAACGTAATTTAGCATCGTCTTTAAGATGAATAATTATATCTGTATCTCTGTTAGCAATAGATTTGCTTTTTAAAAATATTTCATCAACTTCAGTATCATAAAGAGGAGTAATAAAGTTAATACAAAGTTCTTCAGGTCTACCTTGTAATACATCATCTATTTTTCTGGCAAATCTATAATCCTGATTATTATCTTCAAACCTGATTTTATTATCCATAATCTGATCAAAAATATATTTATCCAGTTCTTTTTTTACTTCAGAAAGTTCAATATCTGTAGATTTAATTTCATTTTCTATATCTTTTTCATCATCTGTTAAAAACTCATATACTCCCCCAATCTGCTGTACATAAGTTTCATATTCCAAAAGATTAAGAGCTTCCTGTACTCTTTTTTCAAGATCAACAATATCAACTTCAAAATTTTCTACAAGTAATCTTGAAATATTTTGTTTTGTAGATTTAAACTTATTTCCTACATATTTAACCAAAAATAATGTTTTTAAAACCCTAATTGCCAGTTCATTTTGATCTTGTAGATTTCTTTCAGCATTGATAATAGGTTTTTGTGCTTCACTTCTAATAGTTGCTCTTAAACCATCAAAAAATTTATCATAAGTAGTTAAAGCTCCTAAATCATTATTTAAAATTTCTTGAGCTACTAGTTGAAATACACTAAGCATAGATCTCTCACCTACTGATTGATGACGACCCTGAAATACATTATGTCTTGATAAACCAAGAATAGAATATTCAAATAATTGAAACTGATAAGGTACAAAAGGATAAGTATAAACAAAATTTTCTGGATTTTTATATGATTGATATGTAGGCATATCATAAAAACTGATTAAAGATTTAAAATTATTTTTTTCTTTTTCATAAAGTTTTTCTAGTTCAGAAGTAGATTCCTCTGTCTTAACTAAAAGCCTTTTTTGAATTACTTCATCAGAATTAGCACTTGATAAATTTAGTTTAGTAGGAAATCTACCCTGAATTTTTGAAAAATCATTAGCCTGAGTTTTATTCATATCTCCAATTATTGATTCTATATCTTCCTGAGAAGTAACTAAAATCCAAGCCTGATTACCACATTTAGTTGCTAAAGATTCTGCGATTGTTTGAAGATTAAGCATTAACTTTGTATTATCTGAAATAAATTGTCCCATTTCATCAACACAGAAAATAAGTCTAAAATTTTTATCTTGTTTACTTATATAATCTTTAACTCTTAAAGCAAAATCTTCAATTGATACCTGATTAACTTTATCTTTATATTTATCAAGGATATTTGCTGTAAATTCTGTAGTTGTATCTTTTACTTCTGCTAAAGCTTTGGAAATATTTATTCCCTCAAGAAAAGCTGCTTTTCTACCTGTATCCCAATTCTTTTTTGATACAGCTTCGTATCTAGATTTAAATTCTTCATATATACCATCTTTAACTAAATCCATCTCAAACTCTGCTACTACTGGTATAGTTGAAAAACCTTGTAGTTCATTCATTACTTTAATAAATACAGGTAATAATGATTCAGCTTTATTTTGATTTCCTATATTTGATTTTTGATCTATATTAAAAAGGATTGTTTTAGTGGGTAAAGTAAGAGCTTTTTGAATATTTGCTTTTAAGAAGGCTTCATCAACTTTTTCTATAAATAATTCTCCAGCTTTTTTTCCACCTATTTCTTTATTTTCTAAAATATATGAAATCATTTTTAAAAGATGAGATTTACCACTTCCAAAGAATCCTGATAACCAAACTCCTATATTTGTTATATTGGTATTAATAGAGGAGGAATATACTTCAAAAAATGTTTCTAATCTCTTACCTACTTCACTGGTAATAACATATTCGTCAACTTCATTGTTGGTATTAGCATTATCATCTACCTTAATTACACCTTCTATATGACGATTTATATCTTTTTTATATATTTCTTTTAATTTCATAAATGCCTCTGAACCTAATTAATCATTTTTCAAATTTAAGAGCGTCAAGATTAAATGCTCTATAGTAATTGTTATCTTTTAATAAGCCAAATAATTTTAAAGACAAACTATCATATTCACCAGGAAAAAAGAGAACCATAGGTACTTTCTTTATAATAGATTGTATATTATTCAGTATATTATGTGCTCTGATATAAGGATAAACATTTCCTATTGAAGTAATAAATACAACTTTACAGTTTGATTCATCCAACATTTTATAAATTACTGGTACAAGTGTATTTTCTATATCTAAAATTCCCTGAAGTGAATCTAAAAGATTTTCTTTAGGCATACTTTTTTCCATTTCTAATACAGAGTTAAGTAAATCTTGTTCGATAAGAATATCTAGACATAATTTATACATATTAATTTCTAGTACTTCAATTCCTGATGATTGAAGATTTTTTTTTAAAAGCTTAATATTTTTTTCAACTTCAACATGTTGTTTTGGATTATATGAAGTTATATAGAACGGAATCTCTCCACCTAAAGCTTTCATTTCTAAAAAATGCTTATCTTTGATTTTATTGCAAAGTTCTTCGAACTTATTTGATATATTTTCAATTTTCATTATTTTCTAAATATTATATTTTTCTTTATACATTAATATTTCTGAATCAGACATTAAAAATATTGCTAATAAATTAGGATTATCTTCAACAATAATTTTAATAAGTTCTTCAGGTACAAAAGGTTTTATTATATTTTTATTTTCAGTAGAATCAATTATACCAACCTCTTCTAATATTTTAAAAAGATTTCTTTTAAGCTTAATCCTTGTATCTTGTTTTACTTCTTCTAATTCAGAATAATTATCATATTTACTTCGTAAAAAATTTTCATAATCATAATCAAAAATAGTGTAATTAAAAGTCAAGAATTTGTCCCTCAGTACTTCTATTAAAAATTCATATAATAATCTATATTTTTTAGCTACTCCAATAAAAAAAACTAATCTGGATGAATATAAATCAAAATTACTTGCATATTCTAACTCTTTATCTGTTAGTTTATCAACCCTTGTTTTTATCTCAGAAAATTGTTTTTGTAGACTTACAACCTTATTTTTTTGAAGAAGATTTTCTTCTAGAACAATTTTTTTTACTTCATTCCAATCTTTTAAGTCTAAATATAATGAAACTATTTTTAATGTCTCATTAGTTAATAATGTTCTTGAAATAAACTTGTATCTCATTAAATATAATCCATAATAATCAACAACTTAAGAATAATACCATTAATACTAAAGTAAAATTGGTTTGGGAAAAATATTAAGTAAAAGAATTTAAATTTCTTATTCTCAATATTCTTATTTTTTATTAATTTACTTTAATCTTAAAACTTGTGTCATAGCAATAATTATCTTCACATATTCTTATTTCATAATCACCAATTCCACGATCAAGAGTTAAAGAAAAAGAAAATCTATTATCATCTAACCACTGAGGATAATATTTTCCTCTACCTGTAAAGTAGCTATTATCTGGTAAATAAAACTTAGATTGAGTATCAGGAAATTTAACAAACACAGTTAAATCATTTTTATTAATCACACCATTATAAAACTTAAATGAAACACTGCTAGTTTTTCCATATTCTCTTGGGCTACTCAAATCTGTTTCAAGATTAATTACAGGAGTTACAAAATTCTGTGTTCCATAAATTCTTTCGCCTTTGATATAAACACCAACACCTAGATATGTCATCTTTGAATTTAAAATATTTCTTCTATGACCTTCAGAATTCATCCAAGCTGTCACCAAATTTAATGCTGCTTCTTCTTCTGTATCTCCAAAATTATATGCAATATTTTCTGCACTTCCTGAAGTAAATAAAGAAGGGTAACCCCTACTTATTCTATCCCCATGATCTAAACCTTGTAAATCTGTATGCTCAAAAAAATTATTCTCAGCCATATTTGCACTATGTGCCCTTGCAATTTCTGCTATTTTATCTTCATATTCCAATCTATTTAATCCAAACTTTTGTCTTTCTTGATTTGTTTTTTCCCAGATTAATTTTTCAATCTTATTTGCATTTAAAGATTTTATTGCAACACTGGTATTCTGAGCAGGTGTTGAAGTATTTACAGAGCTTGATGAGTTATTTTGACTTGCTATAGGACTATCTGGAATAATTGCACTTTCTTTTATAATAACTTTCTCATATCTGATAGGTACAGGAGCTAGACATGCTGGTAAAATAAAAAATAGATTAATTAAAATTAGACTTGAAATTTTTAGCATTTTTCACCTCATACAAAAAATAATAAAATTGTTAGGATTTAATATTAAATCCTAACAATTAAGTTACTTATTCATCATCTCCTTCTTCATCTTCTTCTTGTGATTTGTTAACACCTAAGAACTTATCTGCTGTGTCTTTAATTCTATCAACCACATCAGTTCCAACACCTGCATTAACTTGTGTTTTACTATTTAATTTTCCTACTTTTACACTCATAGGGCCTGTACTACAAGCATTAAGTATTAAACTTAATAATAAAACGGTGGAAAGGGTTTTTCTCATTTTTTTACTCCTTAATTAATTTACTAATCTAATCATAATTTATTTTTTTATCTCAAAATATCTAAAATATGTCTTTAAAATATATTTTTTATCCAAAAAAGTGTAATTTTATATACACAAGTAAAAATACAAATGATACTAAAGCTAATTGTGTAAAAAATGGTGATTCTTCTTTAAAAATATTACTCTTATATTTTACAAGTTTATGATTATTCTCTTTTATAAAAGAAATTAAATAATCTGATAAAAGTTGAGCTGAATAATCAGTAAGAAATATATCTCTATCAAGAAAAAATAAAATTAATTTATCTTTATCATTGATAATACTTTCTAATAGAACATCATCAATCCATATACCAGATTTTTTATATTGCACAAAACAGTATTCACCTATTTTATTTCTCACAATAATAAAAGGTTTAATTTCTTCTTGAGTTGAAATATTATTATCCAATCCCACTTTAACTATTTTCTTGGATTTTTTAAAATATCCTTTTGGGAGATAGTATTCTCTATTTGAGAATACCACTCTATCTTGTATTAATTCCATATTCTACCTACTCCACAAAATTCTTCAATTTCAACCCATTCTTTTAAAGCTTTAGCTTTTTCCTTACATATCTCATTAAAAGTATTTGAGTTCATACGACTTAGTAAAATAAATTTTGTTCTTTCTTCTTCAAAAACTTTAACTAATTCATTTATTTGAAAAGATGATAAACAAGGTAATCTATCAAAAAGAATATCAATCTTTTCTTCTTTTGAAATAGAAATAGATCTTGATAAAAGAAATACAAAATACTTCTTTTCTCTTTCATCATAATCAATCCCGAAGTAAGGATTGATAGATGTGCTAAACTTTTCAAACTCAAAACTAGCTAAATAATCTGGAGCATGAAAATACATATCTCTTTCTTTATTGAAAACTCCTTCTTCATTTATGATAAGACCCATTTTAAATGAAGTACTTTGCTCATCAAAAAAATTGTTTTTATTCATTTCATAGCCCCCTATTTCAATAACATAATTCTATTTTAGAAAAGAAATGAGAATATTTTTATTGATAAATTATCTTAAAAACATCAAAATATTTTTTTATAGTAAATAAAAGTTTGTGTGCACAAACTTTTTAAAATTAATAAAAAATCTAGGGAAATCAATTTCCCTAGATTTTTCATATATCTTGAAAATAAACAAACTAATTAATATTCTTCTCCTAAACCAGCTTCTTTTAAGAGAAGAGCACCCAATTAATATTATATGATAATTGAAATAAAATTAAAAATCTTATATTTACTTTAAAATACTCATTTTTACTTTGTTTTTTGACTATTAAATTATATATTTCATATTTGATAGTTTTACATACAATATTGTAAAATAATAAATCAATATGTTGTTATAAAAAATAACTAAAAGATAATGAAATTAAAATACTAGGAAATAAATATGGGTGAAATTATAGATTTAGGACAAATATATTGGTCAGAACCTACTACAGAAGAAACAATGCAGGATCTAATAGAAGAATTAAAAGTTAGAGATCAAGAAACAGAAAATCTAAAAAGACAATTAGTAAAGATTAAAAAAAAATTACTACTTCAAGAAAATAAATCGCAAAAAGAAAAAAATAATAATAAAAATCATAAAGAATCTCTAAAAATATCAAAATTTAGTCCTGAATTAAAGCCAACACTTAATAAAATAGAGAACTTAGAACTTGATAAATCTTTTTGGAAAGTACCAAGACAATTAAAAAACATAAGAAAAGAATTAAGTAAGCTTGATATTTTAATACAAGATCATTTATTTGATAAACTTAACTCTTGGCAAAAAGAATATGATTTATTTAGTATAAATGAATTATCTAAAGAGTTTAATACAAGTAGAACTAGAATAAAACAATCAATAAATAAATTAATAGAAAAAAATATAATCTTAAAACTTGATAACGGGAATATCGGAAAAATTATATTTTTCAATACAGAATCAAATAGAAAACTAATTGAAAATATCAAGACAGGAAAAATAAAGATTGAGATTAATAATAAAGTAAAAATGAATCTTAAAATAATAAATCAAGGGGAGAGTAAAAATTATCCCAATAGCTGTGTACAAAGTGACTCAGGTACTGAGTACAAATCTACTCAATCTTATAAGCCTCAAATTATTGAAAATAGTATAGTTTCAGACCTTATTAAGAATAATCAATCAAAGAACAATTTGAATAAGCAATCAGATCAGGCTGATTTTGAAAAAGAAAATAAATTTCTTTTTGATAAAAAATATTCAGAGTTAAAATTTAAACTAAAGAAAAAAAATCTAAATAATCAAACTTTAAATAATTTAATTCAAGAACATGGTATAGATAAAGTTTTTCAATGTTATAAGGATTTAGAGTCAAAAGAAAAGTCAGGATTAAAAATATTCAATATGGCAGGTCTTTTAATAAATACTTTAAAAGATTTTAATTACTTTGAAGAAAGTGAAGAACCATTAGAAACAGAGAATAATAAAGCTTTACTTGATGAAATTAATAAAAAGTACTTAAGACTAATACAATGTATTGAGCCTAATATAACCTATATTTATGATTTGGATAATGAGCTATATGAATTTAGTAATAAATTAATAAATAAATTTCATACATTTCAAAAAAATTTAACTCAAAAAATAGAAGATTATTTTAAATATCTAAATATCAATTCAAAGAATAAGAAAGATGATTTAATAGATGAGATTTTATCTTGGATAAAAAAAGATGATCTACAGTTTAAAAATTCAATTCTTAACCTTATTAAGATTATTAATTCAAATCAAATAAAAGATCTAATAGATAATTTTATAGAAAATAAAGAAGAATTAAATAAATTTATTGAATACATAAAAGGAATAGAAAATGATAAATGAATTTAAATGTAAAGATTTAAAAGAACTTGATTTAAAATCTGATAATACACCTATACTAATTAATCTTTATCAAATAAATGCAGGTAGAACCAATGTTCACTTTGAAGATATGGAACAGATTGAAATAGATCTCAGAAAACACTTAATAAAAAATTTTAATACAACAAGACTATTTGAAGTTGTTTCTGGATCTCTTGAACCAGAAATAAGAAAAGATGATTTATTATTAATTGACCAAAGAATAGCAGCTTTTAGTAGTTCAAAACAACTTGATAATAAAATAGTTGCTTGTATTTTTGAAGGTGAGGGATTAGTAAAAAGATATAAACATGATGGTAATTTTGGGACACTTTTGTCATTGAATCATGAATATAAGCCTATAGTTATGAATGAGTATAGTTATTTCCAAGTTTGGGGAGTTACTACTTTTTTAATTCGTAATTCTGCTAATTTTTTCTTTGATGACATAAATCTTGAAAAGATAAATGAATTAAATAAAGGTTTAGAGTCAATAGAAGATCTTCTTTATAATAAAGAAATATCTTTGGAAGAAAGAGTTTTTAAAATAAAAAATCTTCTAAAGAATATTAAAACTTAGTGTGTTAAAAAATTAAATCTTAGAAATTAAAAATATAATTACAAAATTCAATTAACTAAACAAACATAATTTAATTTTATAATTTAACTTTAAAATATTATTTTTTAATTTTTATTAGCAAAGTGTAAATCAAAACTACTCTTAAAAACTTCAGAAATACCCCTAAATTCAATTTTAAATTGCTCTATATAGGTTTATGTATCCCCCAAAAAATAAATGGGTAAAAATACCCATTTATTTGATTAAAAATTTTTTCTTACATTTAGGTTATATAAACCTACAGATTTGGGTAGACCTTCACCTACAGATTTGGGTAGACCTTCACCTACAGATTTGGGTAGACCTTCACCTACAGATTTGGGTAGACCTTCACCTACAGATTTGGGTAGACCTTCACCTACAGATTTGGGTAGACCTTCACCTACAGATTTGGGTAGACCTTCACCTACAGATTTGGGTAGACCTTCACCTACAGATTTGGGTAGACCTTCACCTACAGATTTGGGTAGACCTTCACCTACAGATTTGGGTAGACCTTCACCTACAGATTTGGGTAGACCTTCACCTACAGATTTGGGTAGACCTTCACTACAGATTTGTAGACCTTCACCTACAGATTTGGGTAGACCTTCACCTACAGATTTGGGTAGACCTTCACCTACAGATTTGGGTAGACCTTCACCTACAGATTTGGGTAGACCTTCACCTACAGATTTGGGTAGACCTTCACCTACAGATTTGGGTAGACTTCACCTACAGATTTGGGTAGACCTTCACCTACAGATTTGGGTAGACCTTCACCTACAGATTTGGGTAGACCTTCACCTACAGATTTGGGTAGACCTTCACCTACAGATTTGGGTAGACCTTCACCTACAGATTTGGGTAGACCTTCACCTACAGATTTGGGTAGACCTTCACCTACAGATTTGGTAGACCTTCACCTACAGATTTGGGTAGACCTTCACCTACAGATTTGGGTAGACCTTCACCTACAGATTTGGGTAGACCTTCACCTACAGATTTGGGTAGACCTTCACCTACAGATTTGGGTAGACCTTCACCTACAGATTTGGGTAGACCTTCACCTACAGATTTGGGTAGACCTTCACCTACAGATTTGGGTAGACCTTCACCTACAGATTTGGGTAGACCTTCTTATGTTCTTCTTTTTAAAAGGAAATCCTCCCTTAAGGGGGATTCCTTTTTTTTTACAGTTAAATACTATTAAATAGTATTAAAGAATATAAGAGAAATTTTCATCCTCTAGAAATATTGAAAATAGGAGGTTCTAGAGATCGGTCACCTACAGATTTGGGTAGACTTACCTACAGATTTGGGTAGACTTACCTACAGATTTGGGTAGACCTACCTACAGATTTGGGTAGACCAGATTTGATTCAGATTTTTGAAAAACTACTAAATTAATGCTAAATATTGAAGTTGATATAAAACCATAGAACTTAATAATAAAAAGTATTAATAGTATATACTTAACCTAAATTTAACTACAGATTTGGGTAGACCAATTGTTAATAAATATGTCTTAACAATCTGTTACCTACAGATTTGGGTAGACCAGATTTGATTCAGATTTTTGATAGTTTTATTAGAGATTAAAAAAAATATATTGAATAAAATAAAAGAGATTATTAAAAGAATAGAATATTTTAAATAAAAGGTTATAAGTCTATAAAATAAAATTTATCTTTTATCAAATCTATCTTTTTTTCTTATCCAAATCCTAAAAAGCTTATTGTTTGATAGATTAGAGATAAAAAATACTAAAGTATAGTTATTGCAAATATTAATAGTATATACTTAACCTAAATTTAACTACAGATTTGGGTAGACCAGATTTGATTCAGATTTTCAGCTTGAGGTGCAAAATTTGTCTTATTTTTTATGTTAAGAAATTTAAATCAGAGTACTTTTTCTTCTATCTTCATCGATTTCTTTTATTCTTCTAAACTTATCAGGATTTAATTTTATACATAGTGTTTCAGAATCTAAATTAATATTAATAAAGTTATATTCAGTAATATAATTTAGTTTAGATGCAACTTGACAGCAATTGTCTATATTTTCTTTTATTCTTTTATATTGTTTAGCTTTTATAGAAGATTCCATTCTAAACCTATGAGCCAAGGTAATAAGATTAAACCTTAACTCCCAATTTATCTCATTTCCCTTATTATTTATTTCCTTTTGTGCTACTTCTATTCTGAGAAAATCTATAAATAAAGATACATATCTTGAAGTTTTTCCTTCTACCAATCTTATTTCTTCATAACAATTGGCAGGTTTGAGTAAGAAATAATTATCAATTTGATCTACAAGTAATGGAGATGGTTCTATAGAAATAGTTTTAAGTTTTGAAGCTAAATCATCAAATTTACCTTCATTAATTAGTTTAAGATCTTGTGTATCCAATTCTTGATAACCTTCTGTTATATTAAATATAGGTTTCACTGTTTTAATTAGATCTACATATTCTTTTCCATCTTTCCAATATTTCCTTGAATAGTAAAATAGATATCTTTTTTGACTTAATTCTTTTAAAGCTTTTAAAGCTTCATTTCTTTCATTTGAATTATATTCACTTTTGCCTCTATTAGTTACTTTTTTTCTTACTCCATACGCTTCTAAAAACTCGGTTTTAGTAAAATTAATTGATGGTAAATAACCACTAAATTTAAAGGCATTTTCTTCTGATAATAAATTAGTTCCTGTAATATTACCTTTGTAATTTGTATTGTTTAATAATTTCTGTACAGCAAATAAAGCTTGGTTTTGTGCTTGTGTATTCTCAATTCCAATAACATTTATATTATACTCAGATACAGCTTTTTTTGTTTGTTCATCAAGAGTTTGATAAAGCTCATGAAAATCTCCCATTTTTGTTTTAGGTTTTTTACCAAACTTTTGAAGTTCTAATCTTAAGCTAGTTTTCACAAGATTTTTTGATTTAGTATCTGAAATTTTAGGTTCCATTATTGGTATTGAGTTTGATATATCAAAAAATAAGCTGGTTTGTTTATTATTTATAGAAATTGATTCTAGTAAATCGTTCCAGAATTTATCAACATTCTCTTTTTTCCATTTGGATATTTTATAATTTCCACTATCTAAACCTACAATTACTATAAAGTAACCCTTATTATCTAGTTTTTTTACAAGAGGATAAAAATTAATAAAGAAAATAGGTTTATCTGGTAATGTATCAATTATTATTGTATCTATATCTAGATATTTTTCTAATAGCTCTTTTTTATTTTCTTTCTTTTTTATAGAATTTTCAACTTCTTTTGGTATTTCAAAGCTAAAGTTATTAGTATTATTATCAATTGCAATTATATTTCTTGTTACAGTTTTAAAAATATCTATATAATCTTTTTCAATTGTTTTACTTACAAAATTCTCATTATTATCCAAAAAACTAAAGTCTGAATTTTTATCAAAAATAACTGGATATTCAAGCTTAATTATTGGTGAATTTAAATCAATTTTTTCTTTTGTTGGATCTTCAATTGCTTGTCTTAATAAGTTTATAAAGGTTGATACTAGTTTAGATAAAGAATTTGTATTGATTGTATTTTTTTTATTTTCAAAGTGGTTTAATAATTGAGAGTATGTTTCAATTTTGTTAAACATTTTTAACCTATATAATTTCTTTAATCTAATTATTTTTGAAATAATAACATAAATATCTTTAATTAAGAATTAAAATGTAAGAGTTAAGAAGATTAAAGAGTTTTGAGATACTATTTTAGAAAATTAATTTTATTTGAGTGTAACATTTAAACTTAAGTATTCTAATAGAAATAAATACCTATTATATTCAAACTCATTGTTTTTATCTATATTTACTATATTATCTGTAAATTTACTTATATAATCAAAATCTATAGTTATATCATTCTTAACTAGATTATTATAATAATTCTCAGAGTATTCCAAATACTCATCAAAATTTGTTTTTATAATCTCTGGATTATCAAAAATTTGTTCTATAGGCTCAGTAAAAATATCCTTAGCTTCTTTTTTCTCTTGCTTCTTTTTACTACTTTTCTTTTTGGATGAAATAAAAAGCTTGATATAATCCATTACCAGTTACCTTTACTATTTTTAGCAAAAAAACCTTCTTCCTTGATTTTAAGTAAAGGTCTATCAAATACCAATTCTACTTCTTCATTAACAGCTCCATTTCTATTTTTCAAGATATGAAGCTTTAACTTTACTTTTCTATCTGTAAGTTTTTCATTAGTACTTTGAGCTTTTTCCATTGCTTCGTTATTAAGAGCTATAACCAGATTTGCATCATTTTCTATATCTCCAGCTTCTCTTAAGTTATCCAGCCTTATTTTATTTTTAGAATCTTTATCCCTTCCTAGTTGTGCTCCTAAGATTATAGGTAAGGATAAGCTTTTTGCAGCTTCTAGTATCGTTTCTGATATTTTTTGAACCTCTAGCTGCCTTGTTGAGTATTTTCCATGAATCTTTATCTTTTGAATATAGTCAATAAAAACAGCTCCAATATCATATCTATTTTTAAGATAAGAGATTTGACTCACTAACTGTTCTGCATAAAATGGTTCATCTATTATCCATAATCTATTTTGTTCTGCCAATTCATTTAGTTTAAGCTTTGCTTTTTCAATATCTGTAATTTCCTTTTTTTTGAATTTAATATAATTTTCCAACTGATGAAGATTTTGCTTTTCATTGATTAGATACTCACTAAAAATATTCAAAACTTTAAGAGATAATTGCTTTTTTGTCTCTTCATAAGAAAAGAATAAAAAACTCTTTTCTGGATATAGATTTATCATATTGATATATAGGTTTAAAAGAAATGTGGTTTTACCATGAGAAGGACGACCAGCGATAATTGTTATAGCTTCTTGAGGTATCATAAGTAATTCATCTAATGATTTATATCCTGTTTTTAAACCTTCAACAGTAGTTGAAATATCATCTTCAAGATCAGAAAATGTATATGGCTTTATTATCTTATTTGTACTAGATGATTTAATATTCTGTATTTTTTCTGAGATAAATGTTTCAATATCTGAGATTTTATCTTCCTCAAGTAATTTATTTGCTTCTTTGAATAAATCTCTATAACTTCTTTCTAGTTTTCTTTTATGAGCTTTTTCTTTATAGATTTCAAATTGTAATTCTAAAAACTCTGGATCTATTTCTAATGATTCCATTACATTTGTAAGGTATTCATGAGCTAGTAATGGTTCTTTTATACTTTCTGCATAGTTTATAGCTTCTTCTATTGCAGTATCTCTTTCTTTATCATTTTTTATATCGTATTTTATACTAAGATAAGAGGCTAACCATTTAATGGCACTTTCAGCTTTTTTTACCCATTCTTGAAAAGCTTCTATCCCTTCAGCTTTAATAAATTCATCTGGATCTTTATGCAATTTAGGTAATTTTAATACATAAGCTTTTAACCCTTCTTTGTATATCATTTTTATAGAGTTTTCAGTTCCAGACATTCCAGCATTATCATTATCTAGTGCAAAAGTAAAACTTTTAAATCCAGATTTTATAGCATTATCTAGCTGTGCTTTTGTGATTAAGCTTCCACCTGTACCAACAAGAGATTTTAAACCTCTGACATTTGCAATTAAGCAATCTAAATAACCTTCAACTACAATTAACTCTTTTTTATTTTTTATCTGATTTAAGTTAAATAGAGTGTCTTTTTCAATTCCAAAACTAAATTTATACTTTTGTTCTTTTATTTCTTTGAGTTCATCTTTGCTTAGAAGACTTCTTAGAATAAAACCTTTAAGCATTCCTGTTTTATCTCTATAAGGGATAACAAGTTGATGAGATATTCCAAAATTTTTTGTTTTTAAGCCAGATTTAGAAATTAAATCTTCATTGTATTTATTATCTTTTAGGTATTTTTCTAAATCTTGGTAAGGAGGAAAAAAGCCTAATTGCATTTGCTTGATTTCATCATTTGTATATCCTCTAGAATTTAGATAATCTAAAATCTCTTTTCCTTGTTTTTCAAAAAGTAGGCTTCTCATATAGTTTAAAGAGCTTTCAAGTAGATCTGATAGATTCTTCTTTTTTAAATATTTATCTTCTGAGTAATCAGATGAATAAGAAGATTCAGGTAAATTATATCCAGCTAGTCTTGCTAATTCTTTTAGTGTTTCATAATTTGAGAAATTATTTTCTTCTTGAATATAATCCCAGATACTTTTACTATATCCACATTTATTTAATCTATTACATTGAATATATATTTTATCTTCAGAAATATATGCTTCCCTTTGATTACAACTAGGACAATCTAAAAGATAATATGAACCTGATTTTTCAGGATTTAATTTACTAAATACTTCAGCCCTGTTTATTCTAGGATATATTTCAAATAGTATTTCTTTTATATCTGTCATAGTCTTTATTCTATAATTTTATTTTTATGAATTATACATTAATTATAATTACATCGACTAAAATATATTTTGTATAATTTTGATAAATTTTTAGGGAAATCAATTTCCTTAGAAATTGAATAAACTTAAATGTAAAGTAATGTAAATAAAACTACTATGTATTTTGAATTTAATATATGATATTAATACACCCACAAAGATTGAATTAGAAATAATCAATGAAAAATAAAAGATATTTGATTAAGTTTTAAATATTTCTTTTACTTATCTTATATTTTATAAAATTATCAATTAAAATCTTTTTTTATTTTTCATTCATATTTTTTCATTATTATTACCAAAGGAGAAACAAAAATGGATAATGTAAACATATCCGAAATTATCAAACAAGGTGAAAAAAGAAAAACCGACATTTCACAAATCAGAGTTCCAGAAACTCACGACAGAACAGACGTTGACGATGAAAGTATCGAATCTCTTGCAAACAATATGTCAGAAGTAGGACAACTTAATCCTATTCTTCTTGATAAAAAAGCAGATGATGACTTTGAGCTAATTTCAGGTTTAAGAAGATATGAAGCAGCTCTTAAGCTTAATTGGTCTGAGATTGATGCAATAGTACTTGAGAATTTAGATGAAGGCTCAAGATCATTAATAATGATTGCAGAAAATGCCCAAAGACAAGATCTTAATGACTTTGATTTAGTAAACTCTTTGATACATTATTTAGGTGTAATTTGTCATAAACCAGATGACGAAGTTAAAAATTTTCTTTTTAGATTAAGAAATCATGATTCAGGAAATGTAAAAAATTTAACTTTTGAAGAGAAAAAATTGAAAAAACAAATGGAAGAAAGTATTTCAAGAACTGATAAATACACTCTTAGTTTTTTGATTAATAAATTAAAAGTTTTAAATTTCAATTCATCAATTTTAAAAGCAATGAAAGAGAATAGATTACTTTATACTTATGGTTTAATGCTGAATAAAATAAAAGATGAACAGGTTATTAATGAACTTCTTCACAAGTTCATAACAAAACAAATAGATAAAGATGATCTTAAAAGAGAGATTAAGAAACATACTATTAGCGAAACAAATGATCAAGTAGTACCATTTGGAGCAACTTTGAAAAAACTAAGAGATTTGAGGAGCTTCAGTGAAGAAGTTCAGGAAGCTATTAAGTTAAAAATGGCTGAAATTGAAGAGATTCTAGCAAGCTGAGGTGAATGACGAACATTTAATGACGAATGATGAAACTTAATTTCAAGTTTTATCATTCTAAACTAGAAATAGTTAAAGACATTATTTTGATAAATATAATCTTTTTTGGTCATTCGTCATTGTTCATTTGAGTTTTAATTTCCTTTCGTCATTCGTCATTTTTCATCCGTCATTTTTCATTATTTTATCAAAAAGAGGTTTTACCATGAGAAAAAGTCTATTAATTCTCGCTGTCTTATTATTTCTGCCAACAGCTTGTCATGTATGTGTCGGTCAAGCTAATGTTGGAGGAGTTAATAATAACGCTTGTTGTACTTCAAAGGAGCTTATTGTCATCTCAAAAGAAGTTAAAGGAGAAAATTCTGTTGTAAATCAGAATCCTTCATCTTCTCCAGTTCCAACATCTACACCAAGTCCAGTATCAACACCAACCACAAGTCCTGTGCCAAGCCCAACGGCTACGCCTATCTAAAGAAATGACGAACATTTAATGACGAATGACGAAACTTAGTTTCAAGTTTTATCATTCTAAACTAGAAATAGTTAAAGTTATTACTTTAGTTTTGATAAATATAATCTTTTTTCGTCATTGTTCATTCGTCATTTGAATTTCATTATTATTTTAAGGAGGAAAAACCCCCATGAAAAAGAAATCATATTTAAGAAATATATCAATAGCTGTATTGTTTTTTACAGCAGTTAAAAAGGTTATAGATATTTCATTTCAAGCATATAGAGAAATGAAAAAATCAGATAAGGATAATAAAAAAGATGCCAAAGAAAAAAACTAAAAGAGTTTATACAAAGGTTATAGTTGATCCTTTTTTCTGTTTATTTTGTCTAGGTCGAAGTTGTAGACATAAAAAATGAAGAATATTTAATGACGAATGACCAATAAATGACGAACACTGAATGATGAATGACGAAACTTCAGTTTAAAAGTTCTAACTCTAAACTAGAAATTTGTTAAGATTGTTAAATTATTTTTGATAACGCTAAACCCTTTCTTCATTCGTCATTGTTCATTTGAGTTTCAATTTTACGGAGTAAAATCACTATGTTAAAACTACATTTTATAACTTCAGGATATATGCTAATAGATCTTGAAGGATTAAGTATAGATTATCAAATAAGAGATCCAGCTTACAATGTTAAAACATTTGCAACAAAACCAAATCAAATAATATTAGATTCAGAAAACCTAAAGTTTTTTACAGATTGGGGAGTCGTAGCTCTAACAGAATCTAGAGCAAAAGACAGAATAATTAAAGTTACTCTTGATTGTCTTAAATGGGGTTGGTTTTCATCAGGTCAAGTTATTATTGAGAGAGATGGTCATATTATTCTTAATGATAATTTTCAATCAGGTACAAGAGGACCAATTGGAAATCCTGTTAAAGTACGAAACTATAATGTTTAATTGAAATTTAGGAAAAATTAAATATTTTAATCAATTAATCATCTTTCACTATATATTTACGGAGTAAAATCACATGTTTTCAAGAAATAATTTAAAATTTAAAGATAATTATAGTTGGGAAGTTTCCAGAGGTGATAACCCAACAATAAAAGGAAGTCCTGATAATGATCTTTTAAATAGAACAGAAGGTTATGAAGTTTTATACTTTATACAACAGTTTATGAAAAAACAAAAAACTAGAAGTGTTAAAGTAGGAATTAAAGCTGAAGCACTAATAATTAACTATATCCCTTCTCATATAAGAAGTAGAAAAGATATAGAAAATTGGCTCATAGAGAATTGGAATAGAACAGATGAGGATTTATATCTTATAGGTAAAGGCTACAAGGAATTAAAAGAGTTTTTACCAGAAAAGAGTATAAAAAAGCTTGAGAAATTACTTAAAATTTCAAAAAATACAAGAAAAGATTTTTTAGTTAAAGTAATTGATAAGGAATACGATTATTTAATCGAAGGATGAGTGAATGATCAATGAAA
Organism: Candidatus Sericytochromatia bacterium; assembly: GCA_046328075.1. Classification (GTDB taxonomy): domain Bacteria; phylum Cyanobacteriota; class Sericytochromatia; order UBA7694; family JACMQJ01; genus JAXLXG01. Next base: position 2,231 of record JAXLXG010000023.1, on the reverse strand, counting down.
AATGACGAATGACGAAAAAATATTATCTTTATCAAAAAAATTGCAATGACTTAAAATATTTCTAATTGAAAGTAATAAAACTTGAAACTAAGTTTCGTCATTCGTCATTCACTTTTCGTCATTTATTAGTTATACAAAAAAGCTAAGGGAGATGATTTCCTTAGCTTTTTAACTTATACTAAAATCTCAATTCCTTTATTATCAACGATATTTAGTAGTTTTAATGATGTTCCATTGGGTTTTTTATTTCCTGACTCCCATTTTTGAATAGTTGAAATGCTTATATTTAGATAAGAAGCAAAAACTGCTTGACTTATTTTGTTTCTTAATCTTATTTGTTTTATTTCTTCTGCTTCATAGTTTTTAATTTGTGGTAAGCATAATTTATCAAATTTTTTCATAGTTAAATTATTAACAAGACCAATTTTGTTAAAACCTTTAGCAGTTTCATGAACCACATCTAAAATTGAATCACTCATAGATAATCTCCACTAATTCACCTTTTTCTAAAGCTATTTCTATTTGTTTATCACTATAGTTAAGTAGTATAGAAGCTAATAACTTTAAAGCCTCTAATTCTTTGTTATTTATATTATCCATTTTGTTTTTAGCAAAACCATACATATAAAAAGATTTATTATTAATCTTAAAAGCTAAAATAGTTCTTACACTTGATGATTTACCTTTACCTTTTTTAGCTATACGTTTCTTATATACATTAGCTCCTAAATCTGCATCTATAAGACCATTTTCAATCTCTTTTATAGCATTACATAAAGAATTATCATCTATACACTCTTTTATAGACCATTTATTAAACCATTTTGTTTTAAAAATTCTCATAGATCCTATTTATATTATATCACTTAGTGATATAGTTTATCATATAAAGTTTTAAAACGTACTAAGAAGGAGTCTTTAGTTAAAGTAATTGATAAGAAATTCAATTATTTAATTGAAGGATGAGTGAATGACCAATGACGAATGACGAAATGTTTTAGACTAATCAAACATATTTGAATGCTATTAAAGTATTTCTAGTTTAGAATGATAAAACTTGAAATTAAGTTTCGTCATTTGTCATTAAATATTCTTCATTTTTTATTCAATATGGACAGCTCCAATAAATATTTCAGAATTAATACAAGAAAATGAGCTACTTGGAGAATATTCTCTAAATTTTAAGTATTTTAAATTAGAAGATTTACTAAAGATAAAAAATATAGTATCGACATTATTTTTAGCAGAAGTTGAATATGATTTAGAATTAATAAAAAATGAGATGTTAAATTTATTTGAAAAAGAAGAAGATAAACAAGCTGTTTCAATATTTTTAAACTGGTTTAGAATTTTATCAAAAAATGGTAAAATTGTAGAAGAAGATTATAAAGAAATGGAAGCTTTGTATAAAGATAAGGGAGAGGTTTCATCTATGTTAGTTACAGCTATCAATAATGAAAAACAAAGGCTTATTAACATTGGTTTAGAGAAAAAAGAAGTATAAATAATAACTAATATGAGTAATAATAGTTTATCTATAAATGATATTTCAAAATTCACCAATATATCAATAGAAAAGATAAAAGAAATACTAAAATCAAGTTAATTATATAAATTTATAAAAACATTAAAAAAGCTAAGGGACTTATCTCCCTTAGCTTTTTTATTACAATATAATACTAATAATCTAAATCTCTTTTGATAAGTTCTCTTTTCAGCACTTTTAATATTTGAGATAACTTGTATTTAAGTAAATCATCATAGGAAAATGAAATTTCTTCTTTAAGAGAATAAAATCTATCAATTAATTGATTATTTGTAAAACTTGAAAAATGCTCTTCAAAAACACTTTCAAAACTATATTTTTTTGTTCTAACTTTTGTAATCATAAAATCTCCATAAAATCATGAAAAGTAAGAGGTTTTTACCTCTCACTAAACTTAAAAACGAATAACAGTGTTAATAACACATGAACCAATAACTATAACCTTGCCATGCTTACCTGCCTTAACAGCCTTAGATATAGTGTCCTTAGTACCACGACTAACACCATCCCAAAAGAAAATACAATAATCAGACTGTGAGATAATGTCAGTGTTACGAAGTAAAGGAGCAACACAAGAAGGTGTAGACCCTGAATAGTTAGGCTTGATAACTAATAAACTATAACCCTTAGACTTAGCAAAAGATGAAGCAATAGTATCAATACCAGATGCACCACCAGAAACAAT
>JAXLXG010000022.1:0-80604 GCA_046328075.1 Candidatus Sericytochromatia bacterium | reverse complement strand
TATCTTCTGTATTGTTAGTAGTTAGTGCCTGTTCTAGTACAACAAGTCCAGATTTATTAAATCAAGAACAAATTATTAATGCTCAATCACAATCAAAAGATTCAATCTATCCATTTGATATTAATAAAGATTTTTATCCATTATATAATTCAACACAATGGAAATATGATGTATATACAACAGAAAATAATAAATTAATTACTTCAATGACTAAAACATTAGATGTATCAAATGAAGCAAGTTTAGAACTAGATAAAAAAAACAATTATTATATAGTAGCCTTAAAAAAATCTTATTCTGATCCAAATATAAAAGATCCACAAACATATGAATTTATAAGAAGAAGAAATAATCAATTAGCTTTTGGAAAATTTGATGACTTAACTTATTACCCATCAAAACAAAATTCTATTTCAAAAGATTTTGATCCTTATAATTTTAGAGCTTATTCAGATTTTAACAGTGGTAAACTTGAAACAGTTAAGGTTAAAGCAGGAACTTTTCAATGTATAAAATCAGAATTTACTCTCAAAATGGATACCTATACTATTTGGTATGCTAAAGGTGTTGGTGAAGTCAAAAGAATAAAGCAAGGTTATACTAACGGTTTTAGATATGAATTAAGTGAATACAATAGTTCTGCTAAACAATTTGTATTAGCTAAAGAAACTATGACATTAAAAGATTTACCAAGTGACCTTCAAACAAAAGTTAATACTTTAAAAGATGAGTTCATTAAGATAAATGAACTACCTAATGATTTATTTACAATGAAAACAAGTAATACTATATTTGTTGAAAATAAAGTAGTAAAAGATAATTATAAAAAGCAATATGAGATAAGCTTCACAAATAGGAGTTTATCTTCTAAAGATAATGTAACCTTAATAATTGATTGTTTAATAGATGGGACAGTTAAAAATGTAACTGTAGTTGGTGAAAATAACACAAAAGCTACATATAAAGGTAAAACTATAGAAAAATTACCTTTAATAAAGAAATAAGGTAATTATTTTAAAAAATAAGTCTTTTATAAGTGTACTAATAATTATTAGTACACTTATTTCTATTTCTGTTACTCTATTACTAATACCTTTATCAAAAAATTTAACTTTAATATTTCAAGAAAAATCATTTCAAGGTTTAATTAATCTTTCTTTATCAGTTATATGTATTTATTTTATTAGAGGTTTATCTTTATTTTTACAATCTTACTTTACATCTATTTTAAGTTTTAATTATATTAAAAACTTAAGAGAGCAGATATTTGAACTAATTTTTGAACAACCTTACAAGTCAGGGCAAATAAATAGTTATGGTTCTTTAACTACAAATTTAATTGATGATACAGATAAAGTAAAAGAAATGTATTTTTCAATAATTACAGAGTTAATACCAAGTGCAATTACTATTCTGTTTACTCTTATTTACTCATTTTACCTTAATTGGAACTTAGCATTATTAATATTTATACTTATACCTATTATAAGTTTTATTATAAGTATATTTGGCAAATTAATAAAAAATAAATCAGAGCTTACTCAATCTACTTTATCTAATAAATATAGCTTTTTGAGTGAAAGTTTCTCTAACTTTCCTATAATTAAAAGTAATGGCTATGAAGAATATAAATTATATGAATATACACAATTACAAAAACAATATCAAGATAATGGAATTAAAGTAATAAATTTTATATCATTACAGCCATCAATAGTAAATATTGTACAAGTTACAGGTATTTCTATTATAGCTTGTTTTGGAGCATATCAAGTTTTTAATAATACAATGAAATTATCTGATTTAATTGCATTTGCAACCACTTTAAGTTTATCTATAGAACCAGCAATATTTATAACTAAATCTCTTGGAGTAATAGAAAAATCTAAAGTTTCAGTAACTAATATAAATAAGGTTATTAAAAATCTAAGTCATAGTAAACAATTATTTGGTAATAAAACATATAATGGTAATTTTGATATAAATTTTTCTAATCTAAATTTTAAATATTTAGATTCAAATTCAAATTTTGAAATTAATAATTTTAGTTTATTTATTAAAGAAGGGGAGACTATATCAATAAGAGGTGAAAATGGTGCAGGAAAGTCTACATTAATTAAAATATTACTTAGATTAATTGATGATTATCAAGGAAAAGTAACAATTGGAAAAATTAATTTAAAGGATTACTCAAAAAAAGATTTAAATAAGCTTATATCAGTCTCATTTCATGAGCCATTTCTTTTTAATACATCTATAAAAAATAACATATTCATGAATGCATTTTACGAACAAGATATTTTAAATAAAGTTTGTGAGATAACAGGTATAAATGATTTTTTAAATATTCTAGAAGATGGTTTAGATTTTAAAATCAATGAGAAAGCTCAAAACTTATCTAGTGGTCAAAAGCAAAAAATATCAATAGCAAGAGCTATTATAAGAAAACCTAAAATATTAATTCTTGATGAAGCGACATCTAATATAGATTTAGAGTCAGAAAAGAAAATCTATAGATCAATAAAAGATTTTTTACCTACTAGCACTATTATTATAATTAATCATAGGATAGATAGCATTAGCTTTGTTGATAGATTTATTAGTATTAAAAAATCAATATTATAATTTTATACAAAATGTAAATAATCAAATATCTTATTTTTCTAAGAACTTATCTTAAAGATATAATTTCTTTATGAGAAGTACAAATATTACTCGATTAGCTAAAAATTTTGACTATAGTTTACTTTTTTCAGCTATAGCAATATTAGCTGTAGGGCTTTTATCTATTTACAGTTCTACAAAAACAAAAGCTTTAAGTCATAATGATTTTTATAAGCAATTAATATTTTTCCCACCTGCAATGATTGCTTGTTTTGCAGTTGCATCTTTTGATTATTACAAGCTGAGAGCTTATTCAAAATATATCTATTGGTTTAATGTAGCTTTACTTGCATTTGTTCTATTAATAGGACACTCAGCATATGGTGCTCAAAGATGGATAGGTATAGGTGGAATTGCAATACAACCTTCTGAATTAGCTAAACTTGCTTTGATTATTACTATTGCTGATTTGCTAGTAAAAAGAGTTCCACAGACAATGAAAGAACTTTTACCTGTATTTGGACATTTTATTATTCCTGCATTACTAATTTTTAAGCAACCAGATTTAGGTACTACATTATCATTAGTCGGGATTATGATGGGAATGTTATATGGTTCAGGAACTCATATTTTAGTTTTTTCTATACTTGTTTCTCCTGCTTTTAGTGCAGCTTTATCATTTATTAATTTCCCATTATGGATTATTTATTTAATACTTGTATTTTGTGGAACTATTTATTATATAACTACTAAAAAAAATATTGCAAATAAATTTTCTTTCCAGTTTTCTCATATAAAATATTTCTCAATATTAGTTATTAATATTGCAAGTGGTTTAGCAGGTCCTATTATTTGGGGATTATTAAAAGAGTATCAGAAAAATAGAGTTAGAATCTTCTTAAATCCAAATCTTGACCCATTAGGTGCTGGTTACCATATAAGTCAATCTCAAATAGCTATAGGTTCAGGTGGTGTGTCTGGAAAGGGTTTATTTCAAGGAACTCAAACACAGCTAAATTTTATTCCATTTCAACATACAGATTTTATATTTTGTACTATCAGTGAAGAATTTGGTTTTATAGGGGGTATAGTTCTATTATTAATGTTTTTATACTTAATTGGAAGGGGATTATATATAGCTAGTCAGGCTGGTGACGATTTTGGTAGATATGTAGCAATAGGAATTGTTACAATGTATATTTTTCATATATTTGTTAATATAGGTATGGTTTCTGGTATTTTACCTGCAAAAGGTTTACCTTTACCACTTATGAGTTATGGTGGAACATTTTTAATAATTACAATGACATCAATAGGTTTACTCGAAAGTATTGCAATAAGACGAAAAAAAATGATGTTTACTCAATTATAATCTTAAAAAACTTTTTCACTCTATCAATAATACTTAGATATTCAGAATTACTTATATCTTTACCATCTAAAAGTGTTGTATTTTTTGGAACTATAGAATTATTTTTATTATCAAAATATTTTTTAGCTATTTCATCTTCAGAATTAATATCTAATGAATTTTTAAATTCTTCTTCTGCATAAGCTGTCCAGCCCTTTTTTTCTAAAGCTAATGCTAAGTAACTATGATATTTAGATTCATTGGGCTTCATATTAATTAATTTTCTAAAAACATTTATTGCTTCATGATAAGCACCTTCATTTAAAAACTTTTTACCTTTATTAAAATTTTCTTTTAAAATTTCATCTTTAACCCTTGAAAGTTCTACTTTTATATTATTATCATGAAAGAATTGTTCATCTAAATCAGAAGTTTCTGAAATTAGTCTTGAATGTGTTTGTTCTAGCATTAAAGCACTTTCATTTATTTTGTCTTTTAAGAATTTATCATATTTTAATCTGGTTTCTTTATCTGACAAGGTATCAAAAGCATCTTTATAAATAACAAAATCTTTATTCTTGCTTGAAATTTCTTCTCTTGTAGAATATAAAAAGATAGAAAATTTTTCACAGATAGATTGATATGACTTAGTGATTTCATCACCTTGAGCGTCATAATTTAATCCTAGTAGCTGATAATAATCAGGCATATTTAAACCATTCATAATCTAACCATTTAATTTCCTATAGATTTTTATAATAAAATTGTCTAAACTTGGCTAAAATGAAACTACTGCTAATAATAAATAAAATATTAAAAAATTATTCACAATATAAAACTTTACAATCTATTATAACAAAACTAATTAAGAATAGTAAAGTTTTATTTTCAATTTCTTAACTTAAAAATCTAAATATATCTTAGCACAAGAATTAAATTTTACTTAACAGTTAAATAACAATTTAAATATTATTTAATAGTATTATGTTATATATAACAAAATTGTTAAATAATATCTTTAGTTTCTTGTGTACTAAATGGATTAAAATTTGTATTTATATCATAATAATCTTCGTGTTCTGCTCTCTTAAGAAAATTGATTAGTATATATGTAAATGGTGTTGCTAAAGCTTCCCAAATAATTTTTAATATATAATCATGAAACATAACTGTATATAATAAAGGTGTTTCCCATATTTTATAAAAAGCGATAGGATAGAATATTAAAGTATCAACACCTTGTCCAACAAGTGTTGAGAGTATAAGTCTAAGCCACAACATTTTTCCAGAAGTTTTTATTTTCAATTTTGCTAAAACAAAAGAATTCATAAATTCTCCAACCCAAAATGCAATTAAAGAACCTATTGTTATTCTTATTGTTGTTCCAAAAACTATTTCAAAAGATTTTTGTTCGTGCCAATCAGCAGAAGGAGGCATACTAATAATTACATAACTCATTATTGAAGCAAAAATCATCGCAGTAAAACCAACCCATATTACTCGTCTTGATCTTGCATATCCATAAACTTCAGTTAAAATATCCCCAAATACATAACTTAAAGGAAAAAATAATGTACCTGCACCAAAGTCATATCCAAAAACAGTTGTAACTTTAGATGCTCCAATAAGATTAGTACATAAAAGCATTGCTACAAAAGCAGACATAACTATATCATAATATTTATAATTTCTATGTTCTGTCATTTCTTCTCCAAGTTTAGTTTAATATTGTCTCCAAATTACATTAAAGTTATTGTTTCTATCTACACTAATACTAGATTGAAGTATATTTGTCCCAGATGAGTTTATTTTATATTCAGATTTAGTTTCATTTCCATTAGCATCAAACTTTTTACCAAATAATCCTGAAGACAAAACATTTCCTATTTCCGAATGCCAAACTATAAAAGAATTGTTATTAGAGTCCATAGCAATAGATGGTTTAGAGAGTGGATCAGGACGATTACTCATACTTACCCTAAATGCAGGTTTTGATAATGTAGAATCTGAGTTTATATATCTTGCATAAATATCATGATTATTACTTGTTGCTTCTTTTGTATTCCAAGCTACTAAAATATTATTCAAACCATTCATACAAACAGATGGATAATATTGTTCTCCTAAGGTCGTACTTACAGCAAATTCTGCACCAATAGGATTTCCATCTTTACTGAATTTTTTTGCATAAACATCTCTATATTTACCATTACCTTGCTCTCCAATTAATTGGTTTTGATTTGTTGTCCAAACTACAACAGAATTTCCTTGACTATCCATTGCAATATCTGGAAATTCTTGAGAACCTCTAGGCATATTATTTATTATAAACTCATAACCATTTACTATTCCTTTATTTGTAAATTTTTGCCCAACTATAGCATAAGCATTACCATCTTGCCCAAAACTTTGCCATACAACCATAAAACCACCATTTGGATTTACAGCAACTTTAGGAATCCATTGATCTCCTGTTGTAGATGTATTGACCTTAAATTCATTACCTTGATAATTACCATTTCTATCATATCTTCTAGCATAAACACCTAAACCATCTCCATCTTGATTTTTAGTTGTCCAAACAACTACAAACTCACCATTATCATTTATTGAAACACTTGGTAAATATTGTTCATCATTATTAGTAGTATTTACTTGAAAAATATCTCCTTTAGGTTGTCCAGAATTATCAATTCTTTTTGCAAAAATATCTCTTGTTCCGTTCTTATTATCAGTCCATACAATAACACTATCACCATTTTTATTAGAAGCTATTACAGGAGTTTCAAGAGAACTAAAAACATTTGTATAATTTATTTGATTAGATGTAACTAAAGTATTTTCAGACTTATCATCAGATTTTATTTTAATATAATTTAATGGATATTCTTGTGTTGTATCATTTGGGTTTGGACATGAGTTTAATAATAAAAGTAAAGAAACTACAAGAGAAAATCTTTTTACCATTAAATAAAAAACCTAAAATCTAAATAACTTAAAATTATTATAATAATTTAATGATATTAATCTTTCTATAAAAATTAATTAAACTTTTTATTTAAACATAGGTCCATGAATCCAAGCAACTAAAGTATGTCTCTTACCTCTTCTAACAGGTTCAACTTTATGAGATAAAAAAGACGGAAAAATTACTAACATTCCTTGTGGCATTCCAAATTTTTTATTATTACCTAAGACTAAATAACCACCATCATACTCACTAGGATCACTCAAGAAAATAACAACACTTAATTTTCTTGTTATTCCATTATTTCCTCTTAGGCTACAATCTGTATGCCAATCATAAAAACCTCCTACATTATATTCTAATAGTTGAACTTCAGATAAAGTAGTCAAATCAAAACGATAAAATTGCATATTTGCATGATAAACACTATTAGATATTTTTTGAAAAAGCCAAGTATTAACAGGAGATGGGCTTAAATGTTTAACATAAGTATCTCTTATTCCTTTATCTACAGTTTCTCTATGCCCAAAAGTACCTTGATTCTCATGCGAGATATGAGATTCATAAATAACTCTTTTACATTCTTCAGGTGTAAGAAAGTTTTGTTGATACTGTACTTCAAGCGTTGGATAAGGATTAATATTAGCAAATTGATTCATTATAATATCCTTATAAAAAACATAAATAGTATAAAAATATACAAATTCTATAATATTTGAGTTTAATATTTTTATTAATTTATTAATTATTTAATTTATATTTTTAATTGAATTAAAATCTTAAAATTAATTTTTTACAAAAAATTTACAATAAGAGAGTATAATTTTTATCAAAAGCGTTTATATAAAGATTTGAGGAAAATTATATGTCATTACTAAAAAAATTAATATTAAGTATTAGTACATTATCTGTTATGTCCTGTAGTTTACCTAGTCAAGTTTTAAATAATAAAACAAGTGAAGTACCAGAAATTCTAACAAAGATACAAAGTTCAAAAGGTGAGATAACAGATGAAGATATTAATATTGCTGTATATAAAGCCTCAATTAAGTCTGTAGTTGGTGTAAATACCACATCTACAGCAAGAACTGTTTTTAGTTTTAGAACAGTTCAAGGAACTGGTTCTGGTGTAATTATTAGTAAAGATGGTTATATATTAACTAATTATCATGTTATAAATGGAGCAAGAAAAATAAGCATTGATTTAACTAATAATGTAAAGATAGATGCTTCTATTATTGGTGGTAATAAAGAAAATGATGTAGCATTAATAAAAGCTAATTTGGGAAATAATGATTTTACAATTGCAAGTTTTGGTAATTCTGATGGAATTAATGTTGGTCAAAAAGTTTTAGCAATAGGAAGCCCATTTGGTTTAGATGGAACTCTTACAACAGGTATAATAAGCTCTCTTAATAGATCACTTCCAGCAGAAGATGGAACTGTTTTAAAAAATATAATTCAAACAGACGCAGCAATTAACCCTGGTAATTCTGGAGGACCATTATTAAATGCAAAAGGAGAAATTATTGGTCTTAATACTGCGATATTTTCACCAAATGGAGCAAATGTAGGTATTGGTTTTGCAATTCCTATTAATAAAGTTAAAGAAGTATTAGAAAGCTTAGGTGTAAAAATAATTTAATTTTTTATGAATCAAGAAGAATTAGTTGAAAAAATAAAAGATATTCAGATAAAAGCAAAGTACCTTGTTACTGATATTCTAACAGGAGAATATAAAAGCAGTTTTAGAGGTCAAGGTATGGAATTTGCTGAAGTAAGAGAGTATGTTGCAGGAGATGATATAAGAAGTATAGATTGGAACGTAACTGCAAGAATGGACACTCCTTATATTAAAGAATTTAATGAAGAAAGAGAATTAACCATGATGATTCTTGTTGATTTAAGTTCATCTCAAGAGTTTGGTTCTCAAAATCAATTAAAAAATGAATTAGCAACAGAACTAGCAGCAGTTTTTTCTTACTTAGCTCTAAATAATAATGATAAAGTAGGTTTAATTGCTTTTACAAATAAAGTTGAAAAATATATACCACCTAAAAAGGGTAAAACTAATATCTGGAAAATAATTAGAGAGATCTTAACATTTAAACCTGAAAATAAAGAAACAAATATAGCTTCTGCTTTAGATTTTTTACTCAAAGTTACAAAGAAAAAATCAATTGTTTTTCTTATATCAGATTTTATCAATGATAACTATCAAAAACAGATAAAAGCCGTTAGTAAAATACATGATTTAGTGACAATAAAAATACTAGATCCAAATGAAAAAAATATACCTGAAGTTGGTTTAGTAATTCTTGAAGATGCAGAAACGGGAGAATTAATAGAAGTTGATACATTTGATAAGAAGTCAATGGAAATCTATAAAGCTATTATTGAGCAAGATTCAAAAAATTTTAATAAATTTATAAGGTCTAATCAAATTGATTGCATAGAGATAAATTCTGCAAAGCCTTATATAAAGGATTTAATAAAGTTTTTTAAGATTAAAGAGAAAAGAAGTTAATAGATATTTTATAATTTAATAGTCTGTTTTTTTTCTATTAAACGTATTATTATATATTAATAAAATAAGTCTTCTTTATCTGATAAGAGATCAGGGAAAGATTAAATGGAAACCTATAAAGATAATATATCAAAATTAGAAAGACTAACAAGAAGAGAAAGACTAGGAGAACTTTTATTAAGGGCAGGTCTCATAAAACTAGACACTCTTGTTAATTTAATGTCTGAACATAAATACAATGTTCATGGACCTTTTGGTGAATTTCTAGTTGATAAAAACTATATAAATAGAAAACAATTACTAAATATTTTAAATCAACAGAAGAATCAAGATAGAGTAATAGATAGTTGTTTAGAAAAGCTTGGCTTTATGACTAATGCTCAAAAATGGGAGGCATTAACTCGTTGTGAGAAATTAGGAGAGATATTAGTTAAATATTGTCATGTTGGTTTTAGTAATTTAATTAAATGTATAGAAATACAAGAGCATACAAGACCTGAGAGATTATTAGGAGATATAATGCTTGAAGAAGGTGTTATTTCTAATTCACAAATGAAAAAAGCCTTAGAATTTCAACATTTACAACAAGATACGATTAATAAAGCACTAGATGAGTTGATGATAGCCACACAGTTACCTATTAATATTAAAATTAGAAGAATTAATTCTATGTGGATTTCTTTTTAAGAATTTTTCCTGAGTATATTATTTTTTCATTATCTTCAACTTTTATTACCAATGCACCATCATAATTTATTTTTTCTATTCTACCTTCAATAATATTCTGATTAGAAGTTAAAATATTTACTTTTTCACCTTTCATATATATCTTTGTGTTAATTAGTTCAAATAACTCTTTATTTTCATTAATATAATATCTATTATAGTTTTTCTCAAAATTCTTTAAAAGTGAGTTTAAGATAATATTTAAATCATAGTATTCATTAGTTATCATTTTCATAGAAATAGGATTATATTCACTAACATTGTTTATATATTTTTGATTAACATTAATTCCACAACCTAAGATTATATATTCAGGTTTATTATTTAATATTTTTGACTCAATCAAAATTCCTGATATTTTAGAATCATTATATAAAATATCATTTGACCATTTTATTTTTAGATTATCAACGCCAAAACCTTCTAAAGTTTCTAAAACTGTATATCCTGCTATTATAGGTAAAATTGTTAATAGTTTATCTGGTTTTAATAGTATTGAAAAATATAATCCACCTATTTCAGAACTCCAAGAATTATTCCCCTGTCCTCGACCTTTTGTTTGTTCTTTTGAAACAATAACTAAACCTTCACTTTCATTTTTTCTATTTTTTATAAAATCATTAGTCGATTCAAGAGAATCATAATACTCTATTCTAAACATATTATTACTTATTCAAATATTTAAGATCATTTTATAATGATATTGTATAATAGAACTCAAGATAGCATTTTAGTATTTTCAATATGAAAGAAAAATACATTAATGAGTTCTGATAACGAAAATAATTCAAAAAAAGCATATATCACTTCTGATGGTAGGTATATTGAAGAACCTGTTGATGAAGTTCAAGAATTAAAAAAGCCTAGACAGGTTTCAAAAAAGCAAGAGTCTGTTATTCCTAAAAAGAAAAAATCAGAAAAGAGTGAGTATGAAAATAAAAGAGGTAAGGAATTTGAAAAACTTGATGAACAACTAGATCATGATACTGATATTTTTGATGAAGATGGAAATATTATAGAAGAAGAATCAGAATTAAGACAGAAGTTAAAAGAAATTGAAGAAAAAGTAGAAAAAGCTTTAAATAGAGTTCTTGAAATTATTGTTCAAAAAGTAAAAAAGCCTTTTGTAAAGGTTAAAAATAAAGCTCTTTCTTTAGCTTCAAGATTATTAAATCCTTTTACAAGAATATTAGGAGTTGTTGAAAAAGTTTTAAAAAGAGGAAAAAAAGAAGAGCCTAAAGTTGAAGTTATAGAAGAACCTAAAGTAAAGAAATTGGCCCATGGAACTTTTGAAAATATGATAGAGCTTAATGTTACACTCACAGATAACTATGATGCACCTTTATATAAAAAACGTAGTATCGCTTTAGCCAAAACAGAAGAATCAATAATATTAATGGGGGCTAAAGATGCAATAAAGCAATGTGCTGAATTTACTAAAGGTATGGAGCCTATAAAATCAGGTTATTATGAAGGGCGTTTAGTAACTGATATTATGGAAAATGTTGAAGATGATGATATAACTTTATTTCTTGGTTATATTAAAGCAAGACCACAAAAATATGTATCAAAAACATGGAAAATGTCTGAAACTTTCGCAACTTGGTTAGTTAATAACGCCCCAATGGCTGAGGAACAATAATTATTTATAATTTATTTCTTTACCTGTTTCAAGATCAATAAGCTTAACCTTTAAGGTATTTTTTGAAATTTTTATATCAAGATAATGATCTTTTGCAAAATAATATTTTTCACCTTTTTTTCTTGTAATTGGATTTTCAGGAAAACATTCTGAATATTCTTCTAAATAATAAGGATTTTTATCTGAATTAAGTTCTTTACAACCTCCTAAATATCTATCTCCCATCATTCCTGTTACAAAATATTCTGTATTATTATATTTTTTATGAGCAAAAACGTGTGTATCTCCATTTAGTACAAGATTTACTTTATATTTATCAAAAAGCTTAACTAAAATTCTACTTCCATTAAATACAGGGCCATGAGAAATAATTATTATAGGTCTTTCATCTTTAGATTTTCTTATACTAAATAATAAATTTTCTAACCACTTATACTGAATACTTTCAGTATTACTATATACATCTTGTCCTTTATACTGTATATTTTCCTCATCTCTAAAATCATCAGGGCTATAAAGAGATACAATATGAGTATTTTTTACTATAGTATGATAATAATATTCTAAACCGTTTCCATCTGTACTAGCTCTTTGAGTATATAACATTTTTAAATGAGGAACAGCATTAATGAATCTTCCATATCTTCCAAGATAAAACTCTTGATCTCCTCCACTTGTTGGATAAAATCTATCTAAAAAAGAGTCTAAAAACTTGGTATAATAAGTCTCATCTGGATCAAATCTAACAAAATCACCTGTGTGTAAAATAGCATCTATTCTATCTACTTTATCAATTTCTTTCATTCTACTCATCATCAAGGGTAAAGCCTCATTTTTATCCACTAAGTCTTCACCTTTTCTTTTTATAACCCCTTCTTCATCTCCCCAAGCTATAAAATGACTTGTATCATCCCATAAACAAAAAGCATTAGCATTTGAACTTAATAATATTAATGTTGAAAATAAAGTAATTATTTTTTTCATATTCTTTTAACTTATAGCAAAAAATTAATCCCTGTGAATTTTATCATGAAATAAATTAATTCTTAGGGATTAGAGTATTTATTTTATTTAATTTTAATTCTATTCGTGATTTAAACCTGTTTCTGGTCTTACTTTATTAAGAGTCCAAACTGTTTTAAAATCAGGTGAATCCATAAAATCTTCATTTGTAATTAATTTCCAACCTAATTTAACTTTATGAGGAAAAATTTTAGGTGGATTTGGTAATTGAAGTAATGAGTGATAAACAAGCTCTGTACAATAAAATCTTGAATCAGAATTCATTAAAAACAATGTATCATAGCTTTTACCTATTTGTTTATTTGCATAATCAGCCATTTTTTGAACATCAGGTTGATTAAGATTTTTATATCTTAAAACAACAAATTTATCTCTTTCTGCTCTAAATAAATATTCAGATAGAGTTTCTTTTATTACGCCTGTGAATTTTCTACCATCATTACCTTTTGTTGCGAGTGAATGAACAATTACATCATTCCCAAAATATAATATTGCATGAACAAAAGAATTATTATTTCCACAAAGAATTAAATCACCTGGTTGTAGTAAACTTTTTAATTCAGCTATTTGTTTTTCATTAATTCTTGGAGTACTATCTGGTTTACTTTTTTTATTAAAGTTTGCTCTTACAGGGTAATCTGCAATTAAATATCCAACTTTTTGAGCTAATTTACTTTTATTTAAAAGGTTAAATATCATTCCACCTTTTGACTCAACCTTTGATAAGGTATTACTAATTGGAGCAACTCTTTCTACATCATCAGCAAAGTTTTGGCTAAATATACCTTCAGCAATTGCAGATACAGATTCCTTATTTGATTGAGTATCAGACTCAGCTTGATAGTCTTGTGCTGTATAAACTTCAGCTTGTGGAGTTTCCTGAATAGGTTGAATACTAGTTAAATTATCTTGATTAGAGCAAGAAGATAAAATTAATAATGAAATAGCAGATAAAAGAATTTTTTTCATAAAAAATAACCTTAAAATAATCTCTACGAATCTTAATAATACTATTTTAATACTTTTTATTATTTTATTTAATTAAGAAATAATAATATTATAGTTAACTTTAATTTAAAAACTAAAAACCTCACTAAAAAATTTTAGTGAGGTTCAAAAGAGATAGATTTATATAATTTTTTTATTCAATTTATTACTTTTGAGATGTTGCGTTAATAGCTGCGTTTCTTATTCCATCATAAGCACCGCTTTTTTTGAATAATTTATCAGAAAGAACTGCTGTTAAAGCACCAACGCCAACACCAACAACCATAAGAGGTGTTGCACCTAACATTGAACTTAAAGCCATTGTTGCTAAACCACCTGTTGCAACACCAGCCATTCCGCCTATTGTTCCATTTACTGTATCAGCAGCAAATGTTCCAACTGCCTCAGCACCTGTCTTTTTACCTCTTAAAACATCAACACCATTTGTTACTGCTGATGTAATACCTGAAACTAGAGCAGCAATTCCACCACCTTTTACAGTAGCTAAGCCCATTTCTTTAATGCCAGGTAAAGCAGCTTTTGTTTTAGCCCCAAAACCACCTTCTGTGGTTTTAACACTTGTAATTGTAGATTTTAAACTATTTGAGAAAGTAGCTGAAAATTTAAAACTAGCAGCACCACCTGCAGCTGCATTTCCTAAAGCTGTTCCAACTTGAGTAAATGTATCTGTTCTTGTTACAGGGTCTGTTCCTGCTTGAGGTGTTGTTGAACCAACAGTTGTGTTATTGTAAACTGGTGTTTGACCTACTTCTAACATTTTACTCTCTCCTTTTTTAAAATCTTGAATTCTCTTTTGATATTTTAATTATAAACCACTTAGTTTAAGTTAAAGTTATGTATGATTTAACTTTCTACTAAGATTTAACCAACCATTCCTCTTACACCATCAGCGATAGATTGTCTTACGCCTGTTTTTCTCATTAAAAGGTCAACTCCAACAGAACCAACAAGACCTGCTGTTGCTGCTATTATTGTCATTGGTAAGCTACCTGCACCAATACCTGCTGCTCTAGCTAGTAATGAACCACCAGCACCTGCTGCTAAACCACCCATTCCTGAGAAGAAACCAACTGTTGTATCAGCTGTGATATTTCCTGTAGCTTCAGCACCTGTAATTTCATTTCTTGAAAGTTTCATGAAGTTTTCAACACCTGAAACAACACCACCTACTGCTGCACCAATTCCACCAGCTTTTAATGCTGTCATACCTATTGATTTTACATTTTGAGGTATTTTAATATTTTTTAAACCTTCTGTTGAAACTTCACTTGCATCAACTTTTGGTTTAATAAGACCTTTACTTAATGTTGCACCTATTGCACCACCTGCAACTGCATTACCAATTGTTCCAAATGCAGATGACTCATCTGGTGGTGATGATTGAGGAGCAGGCATTGGCATTGTTGCAGGAACACCACCATAATATTGGTTTGGTTGTCCATACATCATATCAGGAGAACTAAATGTACCAGCCATATTTTGAACTGCTGCATCAACTTGTTGTAACGCAGGAGCCATAACATTAACAGCACCGTTAACAGCACCTACAAATTGAGTTGCTTGGTTAATTCCGTTTATTATGCTACCAAAATCTATTCCGCCCATTTTAGTTATCTCCCTTAGGAACTAATTTATATCTTATGCTTTTATTATAGTGTATAAGATTAAAGTACTTGCTATTACTAAGTTAAAACAAGGTTAAGGTAAAATAAAGTATTATATAAGATTTAATTAGTATTAACTTAAGAAAAAATTTTAACTTTAATAGTATAATATGATAATAATTCCAGACTTGATATAGAGACAAAAAAAATTAATGATTAAAATACTCATAGCTGATGACTCTGCTTTTATGAGATTATCAATTGATAAGATGTTAAGTAGAGAAAATGATTTTCAAGTTATTGGCTTTTGTAATGACGGTGAAGAAGTTCTATCTAAAGTAAAAGAGTTAAAACCAGACGTATTAACTCTTGATATTGAAATGCCTAAATTAAATGGTCTTCAAGTTCTCGAAAAATTAATGAAAGAAAATCCTTTACCTGTTATTATGGTTAGCTCATTAACAAAACAAGGTTCAGAAGAAACACTTAAAGCATTAGAATTAGGTGCGGTTGATGTTATTGCTAAACCAGCCTCTTTTGTATCTTTAAAAATAACAGATATATTCAATGAATTATCAGAAAAAATAAAATATGCATCTAAAGCAAGAATAAAAAGAATTGAAACACCTTCTGAAAATAGTATGAGGTTGAGGTTTTTATCAGAAAGAATTAAAAGTAGAGCTGAGCAAATAGCAAAAGATATTAATTTAAAGGATTATAAGCCACTAATACAGGTTCCGAATGAAGAAAAAAATCCAGAAAAAAAAACTATATCTAATGTTATAGAACGTATTGATTTAAAACCTGAAATTATACTTATAGGAGTCTCTACAGGAGGTCCAACCTCAATTCAAAAGATATTGTTAGATTTACCAGAAGACTTACCATGCTCAATTATAATAGCTCAACATATGCCTTTAGGTTTTACAAAGACTTTAGCTAACAGATTAAATACTATTAGTAAAATTGAGATAAAAGAAGCAGAAGAAGGAGATATTATAAAACCTAGTAGAGTTTTATTTGCACCTTCTGGAATGCAAACAAGAGTAAAAAAGAAATTTTTAGGTTACTATACTTCAATTTCCAAAGATGAAGATAAACATTATATTTATAAGCCTTGTATAGATGTATTATTTGATTCTGTAGCAGAGGTTTATAAAGAAAAAACATTAGGAATAATAATGACAGGTATGGGCAATGATGGAACAGAAGGTTGTAAAACAATAAAAAAATATGGTGGTAAAGTTTTTGCACAATCTGAGGATTCATGTGTTGTTTCAAGTATGCCGAACTCAGTTATTAAGTCTAATTTAGTTGATCAAATTTTCCATTTAGATTCAATTTCAAAGGCAATAATAAATCTTTTTAAAGATTAATTTATCTAGTGTTATTTATACTTAAAATTTTATAATTTACATTTTTACAATGAGCTAAAGCGAAATTGTTCAAGTGTTTCTTTGTTTCATAAAATGCAAATCAATTTTGTTTGAGTATATTATTTCAATTAGAAATAATAACTAGCACCTATATTTAAACCATGTAGTATATCACTAAGATTTATATTAAATGAAACTGGTGTTGTCTGTTGCTGCCCATTTGCTCCTGTTGTACCTGTAGGAACATTAGCTTGACCTGAAGTTGTGCCATTAAAATAAATTGCTTTATATGAAACATTTACAGCAGCTCTAGGAGATAAAAACCATTTTAAGCCTAGTTCACTTTGAGCACCCCAAGCATTAGGTAAACGTATTGAGGAAGCAGAAGGAATATAGTTAAGTTTAAAGTTTAAATCTGCTATATCATCAAAATTATATTGAGAGTCAATTCCAACTCCCAAACCATTTAAAGGACTAGATCCAGATAAAGAATTACTATAGCTTATATAATGTCCTGTAAGAGCAATATATTTAGACATTTTTTCATCATGTAATAAAGCAAGTTTTACAAAAGAAATATCAAGTAGATATGTTATTAAATCTGCTGTTACAGGTTGATCAGAGGATACACTAACATTACTAAAAGAATTTTTACCATAAGCAAAGTCAAATCCAACACCAAATTGAGGTCCAAGAGTCCATAACTGATTTTGTGTAATAAATCCAAACCAATAATTACTTTCTAATCCAATCATTGTCATTGCTTGTTTAGAGTTTATAAAACTTTTATTATTTCCTGCTGTATTTAATGTTATAAACTGATCAACACTATTAGATGTAAGCCAAGTTTTAACATTAAAATTCCCTGAAACATTTGTATTATAAGATCTTAAAGGTGCTTGATTGTTTTCATTATTATCCTCATCAGCAAAAGCATTATTTGAGGTTATTATTACGGCACATAATGCCAAAATTAATTTTCTAATGTTTAGCCTTCTTTCTTACTTTCTATTTCTTCTATTTCGTCGTTTTGAGTATTTGTTAAACTTAACTCCATATTAGATGAACTTGATAAATCTGTCCATGTATTAATAGCTAATTTACCATAATTTATTCTTTCTTGACTTACACTTCCTTCTTTTATTGCAACTACACTCCAGAAATATTTATTTGATGAATTTAATTTAGCATTTCCTGTTGTTATAGGATAAATAGCTGTATTAAAAGGAGTTAAACCTTCCCAAACTGTTGTAATATTATTATCTTTATCCATTTTATTTATTGAAACTTTATAGTAAGTTGCCTCTGTAACAGGATTCCAAGTGAATATTGGTAGTTTAGTTCCCTCTTTTGTAATAAAATCAGCTTTACCAGATGAAATACCACTAATAAATTTAATTTTCATTTCTTTATTAGATTGTTTTATATTATTTTCATGATGATAAATATAATTTCCTTTTTTATTGACTGAAACAAATTCTAAATGATATGTATAACCAGAATCTAATTTTGGTAAGCTTAATTCAAAATTATCAGATTTTGCAGGTATTTGAATATCAGTTAAAAAGACTTCTTCTTTTGGTAAACCCTTCTTTTTAAAATTTATATATACATTTATAGATTTTAAAGTGTTTTTTTCGGATTCAGATATTTTCTCTTTTGTATCAACTTTACCTTTAATATCAATATACTCAGTTATAGATTTAATTTTGATATTAGGTATAGACTTATCTATTACTAAAGTATTATCTTTTTTTGTATCATCCTTTTTTATTTCTGATTTAGGAACTAGAGTTGCTTTTTCACCTTTTTTAATATCAAAATCAAGTAAACCCATAGATGATATTTTACCATCTGGTTCTTTCACTGTAGCTATAAAGGTTCTATCACCCTCTTTAATATCTTCAATTTTAAATTTGCCTTCAGTATCAGAATTTACAGGAATAGAAAATATATCTCCGATAGGATAAGATGCTGAAACTGTTGCATTATTTATAACAGTATTAGTTGCAGAATAAACATTGCCATAAACTGATAATAAATGCTTCTTGCTTTCTACAGGATCAATTAAAATATCTTCAACCTTATTAGTATCAAGATTAAAAATTGAAGTAGTTTTGTAATTTGGTGCTGTTATAGTAATAATAACACTTGTATCTGGAACTTTATTTATCCAAAACTTACCATCATTACCTGTTTTTCCCTCAAACTCTTGAACATCATTTATATTAAGGCTTGATAAAGCACTAGATAACAATTCTTCAGATATATCTTTTATTTCATTATCAACTTTGTCTTTATTTTCTTTTGTATTAGTAGAAACACTAGGAGAAGGTTGTGATGAGGATGATGTAGCAGGTTTAGGAGGACTTGCAATATCCTTAGATTTGTTTAATAAGTCTTTAGGACTAATTACAGAAGGACTAGGTGAAGGTTTAAGGCTAGGTGAAATAACTTTTTCTTCATTTTCTTCAATCGGTAATGGATTAATTTTAGGTTGTGAAGATGGTGTGACTGAAGGTAAATTATTTACTTTAGGTGTTGCCCCAATATCATTTGGGTTAGGTGAATTTGAACTATCTACTTTTGGCTCTACATTAGATGAATTTGGATTTGGAGAACTTTCTGTAGGTATTACATTTTTTAAATTATCTTTTACCTTTTTTAATATATCATCATTTGATATAACATATAATAAAATATTTGCACCTTCAATCGGCTTTCTTGTAACACTATCAACAACACGTCCACTTAAATTTATTTTCTTTAATTCAGTTTCAGTAGTAGGGGTTGGGTTTTTTGATAAATTTGTTAAAGCTCCTCTATTTGGAGTAGTTGGGTTACCTGAAGAACAGCTAGAAACTATTAATAAGCTTAATAAAGCTGATAAACAAACTTTAAATTTTTTCATCTCTTATTTTGACAAAATACCTTAATTGGTAGAAAACTAAAATAATATAATTAAAATAAAATCTACCTTTTAAGAAAGATTTTATCAAACAAAGATACATTTTAACAAAGTAATGACTATTATGCAAAAAAGGAAAAAATAAATTAATTATATTCTAGCTAAATAAAGCTTTAAATTTAAAAAGTTTATATATAAACTAATTGACATAAATTTACTTTAAACTTAAAATGTTTATATATAAACTTTATTTTTTTAAGGAGAAAAAGATGTCCGATAATTTAAGTCATGAAGAAAAAGTATCAATTTTATTTAATCCATTAAAAATAGGAGATTTAACGTTAAAAAATAGAATTGTTATGGCTCCTATGACAAGAAGTAGAGCGAATGAACTAAATATTCAATCTGATATTGCTGTTACATATTATGAACAAAGAGCAACAGCAGGTCTAATCATAACTGAAGGAACACAAGTAAGCCAACAAGGTGTTGGATATATAAATACCCCTGGAATACATACAAAAGAACAAGTTGAAAGTTGGAAAAAAGTAACTGAAGCTGTTCATAATAAAGGTGGTTTAATTTTTGCTCAATTATGGCATGTAGGAAGAGTATCTCATCCATATTTTCATAATGGAGAATTACCTGTAGCACCTTCTGCTATAGGATATGATGGACAAGCTTATACACCAAAAGGTTTTGAAAATACAGTTGTTCCAAGAGCTTTAGAAAATAATGAAATTAAAGAAATTGTTGAAAAATTTAAACAAGGTGCAATTAATGCAAAAGAAGCAGGTTTTGATGGGGTTGAATTACATGGTGCAAATGGATACTTAATAGATCAGTTTTTACAAGATTCTTCTAATCAAAGAACAGATGAATATGGTGGTAGTGTCGAAAATAGAGCAAGGTTTTTACTTGAAGTAGCAAATGCTGTTATCAGTGTTTGGGGTAAAGATAGGGTTGGAGTAAGATTATCACCTGGTGGTTTATTTAATGGAATGGGAGATTCAAACCCTATTGAAACCTTTGAATATGCTATAAAACAGCTTAATAAATTACCTCTTGCATATTTACATTTATTAGAACCATTTATACCTAATCCAAAATTTGCAAAACCAGTTTATGAGTATTTTAGACCGCATTTTTCAGGTGTTTTAATTGCTAATAAAGGATTTGTTTTTGATACTGCCGCTGAAATTATTAATAATAAAAAAGCTGATTTAGTATCATTTGGTAGCTTATTTATTTCTAATCCAGATTTACCTTCTAGATTTAAAAATAATTATCCTTTAGCACAAGCAGATCAAAATACATTTTATGCAGGTGGTGAAAAAGGTTATATAGATTACCCTATATATAGTTAATGATACTTTACAAATAATCTAATGCCATTTTATGAGATGTTATAATAAGCTAAATATTTATTGAAATGGCATTATTAAAATTTATTCTATAAAATTATGGAACATAAAGATTGTAAAAGCGATCCAAAATTAAAAATTTGGTTTGAAATTATAAGAATATATCAACAATTCCAATCTAAGATTAATTCAAATCTTAATGATTATGAATTATCTCTTCCACAAATGGATATGTTAGCAACATTATTTTTTAATGGTCAATTAAACCAACAAGAATTATCAGAAAAACTACTTGTAACTAAAGGAAATATTTGTGGCTTAGTAGATAGATTAACTGAAAAAGATCTTGTTGAAAGAAAAAGTTGTAATGAAGATAGAAGAATAAATCATGTATGTATAACAGAAAAGGGAAAGGATTTAATTAATAATGTTATGCCAAGCCATCATGATTTAATCAATTCTTTTACTTCTTCATTAAATGATGAAGAGAAGGAGATATTATTTAAACTTCTTCAAAAATTATAAATAAAATTCCCTAATCCATAGATTCTAAGTTACCTATCCTTAAAAACATTTCTGTAAATATCTGTAAATCAAATAAGAAATTACTCATCTTTTTAAACTCATTATCTGTATGCCCTGTGTATTTCTCATTTGGTATAGTTGGTCCAAAACAAACACCATTAGGTAATTGTTTTGCTGTAGTTGTTCCACTTATAGATAAAGGTTTAGCCTCTTTTCCTGTTAATTCACTATATGTATTTAAAAGAGTATTTATCCATTTCCCTTTTACATCTCTATACATATATTTACCAACTTTTACTGTTAGTTTGAAAGGATTATTTGTTCTATTTTGATAGTCAGTTAATTTATCAATAATCTCTTGTTTTAATATTTCTGCTTCTTTGCCTCTAGGGCTTCTTATATTAATAACTACTTCTAATTCATTATTTTTAGCTTTTATAAATGTAGGTGTCATTGTAAGCCCCCCCATAAAATCATCTTTATAGTCAAGGTTTAATTTTTTACCATAATAATCTAAACCAAAATTTTCAGCTATAAAAAAACAAGCTTGTTTAAAAGCATTATTTTTAAACTTCAGTTCTTTATCTAATAAATATATAAATTCAGATGCTCTAGCTACAGGATTTATTGCATTTTGAGGCCCAGCAGAATGTCCTGACTTACCTGTTACAACTAATTTTAAAATATTAGAATCTATATTTGATTCAATTTTAAAATCATTACCATTTTCTTTGATATAGATTTGAGATTTTTCATCTATTATTGATTTTAATTCATTTAAATTAGTAGATTTAATTGATATTATAGAAATAGATGGTATATGATTATAAGCTAATCCACCTGTCATATCAATTATTTCTGGTTCACTACCTTGAATATCTTTTATATCATATTTTAATATTATATTTCCAGCACCCTTCTCAGCAATAACTAAAGGATATGCACTATCTAAAACTATATTATGACTTGGAACTTTATATCTTTCTTTATAATATTCGATACCTTCTCCACTTGTTTCTTCTGTTGTTTCAATAAGTAATTTAATAGTTCTTTTTATTGGTAGATTGCTTTCTTTTATTGATTTCATTGCATAAAGTGAACTTACAATGGAACATTTATCATCCTCTGTTCCTCTACCATAAAGATTATTTTTTATAACTGTTAGTTTAAAAGGATTTAATTTTGTATTATCAGGCAAAACCCAGCGACTAGGATCAACTGGCACAACATCTGCATGAGTATAAACACCAAATTCTTCATTAGAAGAGCCTTTAAGTGTTACTTCAAAGATTCTATTATCAATATTTTTGTATTCTAAACCAAAACTTTTTGATATTTCCTCTATTTTTTGACCAAATTTTATAATCTCAGGGTTTTTATATTGTGGTATATCTTCTTTTTTATCTGTTTTTATTTCAACCAAATCAGATAACGTTTTTACTATTGAATGTTTATATTTTAATCTAGAGTAAATACCCATAAGCTTATATATATTTAACCAATCATCTTCTTTAGAAATCTTCCCATTAAAAAATAAATCAATAGAATTTCTGATAGAGTAATTTTTACTATCAAAATAAATATTTTTGAGAAATTTATTAAAATCATAGACTCTTCTATTTTGTATTTGATACAATCTCACTATTCTATTTGAATCTGAATAATTTAAGGTATTTGCATAAGAACTTAAGCAAATTGTATTTAAAGCTAGTATACTAGTTATACTAAGAGTAAAAATCTTATTCATGTATTTTCCTAAGAAATTATATTTTTTAGTGTATAGTTTAACAGATATTAGTATGATAAAGATAAAACAAGAATTAAATTAATTATTTCAATATGTAATAAAAAAGGTTATTTACTAATATGATGAAAAAAATTGCATTTTCTATGTATCCTGTAATTGATATGAATCGTGCTAGAAAATTCTATGAAAATATTTTAGGTATAGAATTTCATAAATCATCAGGAAATGAAAGATGGTTTGAGTATGATTTATTAGAAGGCGGTTGCTTTGCTCTAACAACATTATCTCAAAATAAGCCTAGTGTTAATAGCGGAGGAGTTATTGCTTTTGAAGTAGATGATTTAATTACATTAATAGAAAAATTAAAAACAAATAATGTAGAGATTTTAGCTGAGAATATTGAAAGTCCAGTTTGTAGAATGTGTATTATAAAAGATACTGAAGGTAACTCTATTATCTTACATAAACTGAAGGAAAAATAAAAGATTATTTAAGTAAATATTGTATAAGAATCATATTTGTTTTTATTCTTGTTAAAATTTTAATTTATAAATGATAAAAAAACACTCTTTATCAAAAATAGAGCTATTTTATTATATTTGGCTTATTTTAGCAATATTATTATCTTTTATTATAAACCCTTATTCTTTAGAGAATAAAACTAGGTTTTTAGTAATCATATTTATTTTGTTACAAATAATATTTACTTCAAAACTTACTAAACTTTTTAGTTCTTATTCATTAAAAAATAGATTTATTATAATTGGTGTAATTTTAGCAATTTTCGTTGAGGGATTTCATATGATTTCATCTCCTGTATTTTTAAAATTGCGTATTACCGAAACAACAAAATTAGCTCAAGGATTAGAATTTTTTTTTATTGATTTAATATATACAGTTCCATGTTATATAGTTATTTTTTATGTAATATGGTTATTTATAAATAAGTATAAATATAAAAACTTTAATTATATTTTTATTGTAGCTTTTGCTCAAACTATCGGAGATGGTGGATTATTTTTTTTTATTAGCTCACCCTTTATGTTATTTTTTATTCCTTATACTATGACAAATTATCATGCAATAAATATACTTCCTTTTCTATCTATTAATAATGAATTAAAGAAAGATAGAGTTACAAGTAAGATGTCATATTTAATTATTCCATCAATTATATTAACCTATTTAATTTGTGGCACTATTATAAAAATAACAGGAAAATATTATGGTTTTATTTTTTAATCAGAATACAAAGCCGAAAACCTTTTTGTTATATCACTAAGCTCAATCCAAGATTCTCTATTCAAATTTGATTTATCTAAATTTGGTACTTTATCAGGTACTAATTTTTTTACCCCAAGTATATTAACTTCTTGATATGTCCTACTTCTTAATAGATCTTTATGAGCAACTGGATCTCCTTGAGTATAAGTTCCCCAAGGATTAGATATTTTAACCCATTTTATTCCATTAGAAACATTATTCATAAAGTTATCAGATTTTGAGTTTTTTAATAAACTTGACTTCAAAAATTTTTCAAACATTATTTATTTTCCCATAGAAATAAAAGCTCTTATTCAATTACAAGCTTAAAAAGCTATATCAAAATATTTGCTCAAGATAAGTATATAAACTATTTGTAAATTTAGTATTAAAACAATTCCACAATATTTAATAGTATATTAAACAAATTATATTAAAATAATTTAATCTTTCTAATTATTTTTAGTATAAGTTTTGATTATAATCTAGGTAATGTTATTCCTTCTTGTTCTTGATATTTGCCTTTTTTATCTGCGTAACTAGTTTCACATTCTTCATCTGCTTCAAAAAATAGAACTTGAGCAATTCCTTCATTAGAATAAATTTTTGCAGGTAATGGGGTTGTATTGCTTATTTCTATAGTAACAATACCTTCCCAACAAGGCTCAAAAGGAGTAACATTAACAATTATACCACATCTTGCGTATGAACTTTTCCCTAAACAAACAGTCAATATATTCCTTGGTATTCTAAAATATTCAACAGTTTTTGCAAGTGCAAAACTATTAGGAGGAATAATACAATATTCTCCTTTATAATCAATAAAAGATTTTGGGTCAAAGTTTTTAGGATCTACTACAACATTATTTATATTTGTAAAAATTTTAAATTCATCACCAACTCTAACATCGTATCCATAAGATGAAACGCCATAACTGATAACACCTTTTCTTACTTGATTTTCTTCAAAAGGTTCTATCATTCCTTTTCTTGCCATTTCTCTGATCCATCTATCGTTTTTTATTGTCATAAAGAATCCTATCTAGTTTTTATTTATTCTATTAAAAAAGTTACAGTAGAAACTGTGTTAGTCATTATACAATATGTTAGATTTTTTCTATTGAAAATAATTATTTTCAATAAAGCTATAAGCTAAGTTACAATAGCCATTAAAAACTTCTTTTTAATAGCTTCTTCTCCACCAGCTTTTTTTACCATTTCTTCGATTTCTTGATGGCTTATTTCTTTGGTTTTTGTTTTAATATCATTTTTAAATAAACTATCATCTATATTTTTAACAGCTGACTCACCATCTAAATATAGGCTCATTTCTTTGTTGTACATGATATTTTGTTTGCTTCCATCTTCATTTATTAATTGAAATGGACTATCTAATGATCTACCAACCATATTGGCAGAACCAACTATAGCCTTATTTCCATCTGCTGAGATTGCCTTTGTGTGAATATGCTTTCTAAAATAACCTTCATTATCTTCATATAAAAATAGTTTTACATTACCTGTTGCACCATTTTTATGTTCTTTTAAAAGTTGATATGTTGAATATAAGTTACCATCATTAAAAATATGTGCTGATAAACTATCTTTTGAAACTATCACATTTACGTCAACACCTCGTCTCATAGCTTCCTTTAGTTTTTCATTTATTTTGGTGTCAGTAAAAAAAGCCTGTTCTATAAATATCTCTTTTTTAGAATCATCTATTAGTTTTAATATTCCTTTAGATATATCTGTTTGATGATCATCAGTTACAAGAACACCAACATTTGATTGACTTTTGTATTTACCATTTTTTTGTAATTGATTAAGATTTTTATTTAAGTCAGATTCAGATTTTAATAATTGATTCCATGTACTTTCATCTGGTTGTTTTAAATTATTAAACTCAAACCAGTTTTCTAAAAACTCTTTTTGTACATTTCTAACTTCAGGACCTGCAATATCAAGCATAATATCGTGGGCACTATCTTTTCCTAAATGAAAATCATTTATATTAATTCCTCCTACACTTGCTGTTTTTCCATCAACAATAAATGCTTTTCTATGATCAGACCTTAATAATCCATCAGTAAAGAATTTATATTTAAAATTTTTATCAATATTATTTATAGCTTGTTCTTTTTGACTTTTTGTAAGAGATGAAGTATTTATTTCAGTTTTTATTTTATTTATATTTCTCTCTAACATTTTTTCTGTATGTTCACCTTCTTCTTTAATACCTTGCCAACTATTAAATATAATTTTTACATCAAGACCTTTAGAGTTTTGTTTAGATATTGAAATTTTATTTTCTTCAGGGTTAAGACCAGCAGCCCTTTTTATTAAGTTATAAGATATTGCATTACTTGTAGAATCATCTTTTAACTCAAAGGTTTCAAGGTTTATACTCTCTTTTGCCTCCTTAATTCTATTCTGAATATGGTTATAAAAATTATGTCCACCTACTATAGTTTCAACTCCATTTAATGATGTTTTCAAATTAAGTTCTTTATTATCAGTTTCTTCTATAACTTCAAGATTAATTCCATTATCTTTATCAAATTTTAGGCTTAGATTAGTTGACATATTAACAACTCTATCAGTTGCATTTACTTTTGTATCTTGAAGATATACATGATTCTTTGATTCTACCTCCAACTTATTTTGAGTATCTTGTTTTACATATACTGAAAAATCATTAAGTATCTTTGTTGATTTTAAGTATGAACCTAGATTTTCTTTTCCAATTTTTATAGATGCTGTCTCTTTTTCATCAACATTAATTCCAAGCTTTCCTTTTGCATAAACTTGTTTTTCTTTATTTTTACCAATACCAATTTTTAAATCTATTTCTGCTTCATCTGGATTGTTTTCACTTACTTTTGATTCTTCTTTTCCTGAACTTCCTTTTATTCCTACATCTTTTAAATTGATATTAATACTTCCACTTTCATCAATTTTAAATTTTGCCTTTTCTCCTTCAATATGCTCAATATTAAATTCTTTATTTTCTGCTATAGGTACAGATAAATTTTTTATTTCAGGAGTTAAAATTAATTCATTTTTATTTTTTTGAACATTTATATTTATACTTCTATACTTTTCTGGGATATTAGATTTTACTTTATCTTTTATAATATTTTCTAGCTTATCAACAATCATAGAATCAAAAATCCAGTTATCTTCTACTTTTGCAGATAATTTACCATTAGAATCCGTTTTAAACTTTACTTTAAAATTATCCCAAGCTAAAGGAAGCCCAATTTTACTTATATTTTGCGTAACCTTTATATCAAAAGTGTAAGACTTATCTTTTTTATCAAAACTTACGTTTTTTATTTCTGTTGTTCTTTGCCCATCTTGAGTCTTAACTCCTTTCATTGAGTACAAAGCTTTGTCAAATAAATCATGATTTATGTTTATTTCACCATTTTTTATTTTTCCTTGTATATCATTTTTTAATGTATTATTAAAACCATTTTTATCTTTTACTTCTAAACTCATATCAATTAAAACGTCACTATTAGATTTGTCTAGTGTAAATTTTGATATATCAACATGATTTTTACTTTTATCAATTAAGTTTTTAGGATCAACACATATTTGTTTTTCATTATCATAATACGCATTTTTTTTAGCTAATTCAGTTTTATTATCAGATTTATTAAATGATAGTTTAGGTTTAGCAAAAGTACTTTTATTTTGTTTAGTAGAAATATTTATTTCATCTGAACATATTAAAGGTGGCTCTATACATATATTATTAGTTTTAGTAGTTTTTAAACTATAGTTTTTTTCAGGTAAATAAGGAATGCCTAAGGTTTTATTAACTAAATTACACATAAAAAAGTTAGCCTATTAAAATAAATTTAAAATTCTTAGTGAATTATAGTAGATTTTTTTATAATCTTACCATTGTTTTTTAATTAACTAAACTTTATAATTATATTAATCATAGAGTTATAATTTCA
The DNA here is from genome assembly GCA_046328075.1 of Candidatus Sericytochromatia bacterium. GTDB lineage: Bacteria > Cyanobacteriota > Sericytochromatia > UBA7694 > JACMQJ01 > JAXLXG01. The sequence continues at coordinate 51,997 of JAXLXG010000022.1, read as the reverse complement.
GGCAAGATTTTTAAAATTTTTGCCATAATATTATAATATAGAGAAAAATTGTTTGGCTAGAGAATAGGTTTAAATTATCATGAGTAAAACAAAAAACGTTTCAAGAGTATTAATTGCTTCATTAATACTAGCTTCATCTTTAGGAATGACTGGTTGTAAAAATAGAATGGTGCCAGGTGCTATTACAGCATCATCAAGCCCAACTGTACCAGATAACTTTAATAGTGGTGCCCCACAAACTGAAGATTTACCTTCAATGCAAACAATGCAACCACCTGCACCAATTAACGCAGCACCAAATGCACAAGCAGGAACTTTTAAAGTTGATCAAGCAACATTTACAAGTCAATGGCAAGCAAAAGGAATCGCTGTTTCTGGTGGTTTTATTTATGTAAGTGCAGCAGATAATAGTGGTCTTTTTAAAAAAGGAAGTGTTCTTAAAATGAACTCCTCTGATGGTAAGGGTTGGAAAGATATAGGTTCAACTATGTTAGGTGCAAGACACCCAATGGATGCAACAGTTGAAGGTATTACAATTAATGGTTCAACAATAGTTGCAGTAGACTCTGCAGGTAAAGTTTATACATTAGATGCATCAAATGGTAATCCAAAAGTTATTAAAGCGGCTGGTGGTAAAGATGTTGCTTCAGGTGGTGGAAGTATCTATATTGCAAATGGCTCTGTAGAAAAAACAGATACAAGCGCTACTGCAAGAACTCCAGTTGCTGGTCTTAATGCATCAGGTGGTGTTGGCTCTGATAATTTAGGTAATCTTTATGCTGTTAGTGGTATTAAAATTGTAAAATCAGATACAACAGGTCAAGTTATGGATATTGTTACAAGTGACTTAAGTTCTCCTGTTGATGTAGCTGTTGATAGTAGAAATGGTGATTTATATGTTTTAGATGCAACATCAATTAAAAGATTTAATTCAACTGGACAAATAATGAGTACATTTCCAAGTGGTGCAACAAAGCCTGTTGCAATAGCAACTGATGAATCAGGTGCAGTTTATGTAGCTGATTTTGGTTCTAGTAATAAAGATTCAAAAGTTATTAAGTTTGCAGCTTCAGCTGATGCTCAAGTTTCAACATCATCAACAACATCCGGTGGTTATAACTATGGCTCTTCAAGTTCTGGAAGCAGTGATTATTCAACATACTCCAATACTAGGACATCAACCACAAATCCAAGAAAAGGATAATAAAGTTTTTTCTTAAAAGGTGATATTTTTATGATAATTTAATATCATCTTATATTCTCTATCTCTATGCTAAGGGTAGTTTTAAAACTACTCTTTTTATTTTAGTAAATTTCTTTATTTTAATTCTAATTTAGCTATATCTATCACTTTTTTAGCTATATCAGTTAAATTATCATTTTCAATATTTACTGTATATATATTTTTATGATTTCTTTTTGTAAGACTGTATAAATATAATTTATCATAATATCTAAGTAATATATTACAAGCACTTTCTAAATCATCATTTTCAAGATATTCTATACAGTTAGAAGTCTCTAAACCACCTAATTTTTTACTTATTTTATTTATGGATTCAATCAATTTTTCCTTTGAAAAATTTCCATAATCTTTTATTATATTTTTTATTCTTTGTTGAGTGGAAACCTCAAGAAAATAAACAGGTGATTCTCTCATAGTATTCCAAAGTGAATTTGGTATTGAGACATTTCCTATTACCCTACTTTCATCTTCTAGCCAAATTACTTCATCTATAGAAGTTTCTAAAAGTTCTATAGCCAACAAATTTTCAAATTGCTCATTAGTTTGTTGACTTTGAGCAATACCACCAAAAGCAGAACCTTTATGATGAGCTAATTCTTCTAAATCAATTGTTTGATGCCCTAGATTATTTAATTCTTTAATAATATGAGTCTTAGCTGAACCTGTTTTACCCCCTAAAATATTAATCTTTCTTGTAATTTCAAATTGTTGAAGAACATAGTTTCTAAAACTTTTATAACCACCTGAAAGAATATAAACATCAAAACCACATAAATTTAAAAGCCAAGCAACACTATTACTTCTCATTCCACCACGCCAACAATAAATAAGAGCTTTTTTATCTACTGTAATATTATGAATCTTATTAACTATTCTTTTCATTTTAGGACCTATAATATCAAGGCCTGCTAAAATAGCTTTATCTTTTCCATGTTGTTTGTAAACAATGCCTATTTTGTGTCTATCCTCATCAGAAAATAAATAAATATTATGTGAGTTTGGAATATGACCTTTATTATATTCAATAGGACTTCTTACATCTATTATTTTTAAATCTTTACTTAAGTCTAAAAATTTTATAATATCTATACTTTTTAGCATTATTTTATTAAATCTTTTAAATAATATTTTTCGTTATCTGTAAGGATATCATTAAAACTTTCTAAATCTTCTCTTCCTTTATTTTTATCAAACATAGAATAAGCTAAAAATAGATTATACAAGGTATTATAGTCTTTCTTAAACAATAGAGCTTTTTTAAAATAATTTACTGCTAATTGAGGTTTATTAAGATAAATATAAGAAATACCTATTAAGAAGTTTGGTTTATATGTCTTTGATGATAAAGTATAATTTACACCTTGTATAATATTTGAAAATAAAGCCTTTTGATAATAAAATATTGCTTTCTGATAATTTTTAAAAATTTCAGATAGATGCATACCATAAAATATACAAAAATCAGGGCTATTTATCAATAAGTTATGATATTTATCTGCGTAATTATTTAAATCTCCCCAGTTTCTTAAAATATAAAAAACTTTAGTCATATCAGTTAAAGCATTTATTAAGTTTGCTTGATTAAAATCAGGTTCTAAATCAATAAACTGTTTATAATAGTGTAATCCTTTATCATATTCATGTAAAATTAAATATTCCTTACCTATCAAATACAACAAGTGTTTATAATAATTATCATTTTTAGAGTATTTTTCTAGTTCTTTAATAAGAATTGATATATTTCTTTCTTTTTTATATCTATTATTAAGATTGTAACCATTGTGTTTTAACTCTATATCTTCAATAATAGATTTATTATAAGTTTTTTCTCTATCAATATATTCATGAACAGCACCAAAAAATTTAAAATCTTGAAAATTTGGGAAAAGTTTTGTACTATGACAGTTTATTATCTCATCACCATTATTTATTACATTCTTTATATTAATCATATAAACATGATCTTTTAGTTTTAGATTATCTTTGAAATCTTTATTATTTACCATTAATTCTTCGTCTGCATCAAGAGATAATATCCAATCTTTGGTAGCATTAGATATACAAAAGTTTCTAGCGTTGGAAAAATTATTATCCCAATTATATTGAAAAACTTTAACATTATATTTTTTTATAAGTTCTATAGTATTATCAGTGGAACCTGTATCTGTTATTATAATTTCATCTACAAAATCAATAATACTTTCTAACATTTTTATTATATTAGAAGATTCATTTTTTACTATAGAACATACAGATAATGTTGGCTTCATAAATATTTAACCATTTAAATTCTTTATTTTCTCAAACTACTTTTGTTTAAGTATACTATTTTCTTGAGATAATATTTAATCTATAGAGTTTATTATTTTAATGCTAATAAAAAAAGCTAGATAAAAAATCTAGCTTTTTCTAACTTCAAAGAACTAATATTTTATTTCTTTTCATCTAAACCATTTAATAAGTCGTTTAACTTTGTATTTAATGGTGTTGATTTTTGACTTGTTACATTAATATCTCCAGTATTAACACCTTTTTTCTTAATAAAGAAGTTAATTGCTTCTTCTGGAGTAGCTTTAAGGTCTTTACCACCTAGTTCTTTTGCATCATTAGTTGTTTTTACTAAATCATTTTCATTAATTTCATCACCAACATCTAATGAACCATCTTTATTAGCATCAGCACCACCAACCATTGTAAATGTTTCATTAGCAGTATTACCATACTTAGATTGGATAGTTATACTTTCACTTGCATCATTTGTTAAAGGCCCTTTAACAACCATTGAACTTGGTAATGTTTTCTTTAATTCTGATGCCATTTTCTGAGCAGGTGTTTCATTACCATCATCAAATTTAACTAATGTTGCAACAGTAATTTTACCTGTATTTGCAGATAACTTTTTAAATGTATTAAGCTGCATACCATCTGCTTCAGTTAGATCTATACCATCTCCAGCAAGTTCTTTCTTATCAAGACCATGTTTATTAGCAAGTCTTTCTATTTTTTCTTCGTTGTATTTTGCAACAACTTCAGGTTTTATTTGAACTCTAAAAGATATATCAGAGTTTGGATTACCACCTATACTTGACATTTATAATAGACCTCCCTTTATTTATATGTGTCTAAAATTAAAAACTTATTTACTACTTATAGTTATAGTAACATATTAATCAAACTTGTATGAATTTAAGTTAAATTTAAGTTAAATCTAGAATTATTAAAGTTTAAGATTAAGTATATCACTAATTGGAAATTCATAACCTGTCCAAATATTAAATGATTTAGATGCTTGATATATCAGCATACTTTTTCCATTTAAGATTTCTTTTTTTGTTTCTTTTGCAAAACGCAAAAAGCTTGTTACTTCAGGATTATAAATTAAATCATAAAACAAAGTATCACTATTCATCTTAGCTACTAAATCATAGCTAAGTGCAGAATTATTATCATACATACCTAAAGGAGTAGTATTTATAACAGCTCCTATATTACTCAAATTTTCTTGATTATTAAAATATCTATAATCATCAAATTTAAATTTATTTGTTACATATTTTTGATTGTAATTATCACTAAAAACTTTAGCTCTTTCTAAGTCTCTACTTATTATAATAATTTCTTTTGAGTTTAATTTAAAAAGCCCATTTGAAACAGCCCTTGATGAGCCACCAGTTCCAAGTATTATAGTTTTTTTATTATTTATATAATTTTCATAGTTTTCTAAAGATTTTGTAAATCCATATAAATCAGTATTATATCCATACAAAGTTCCATCTCTATTATGAAAAGTGTTTATTGCTCCTATTTCAGAAGCTTCATTACTAAACTTATCAAGATAATTAAACATAAGTTCTTTAAATGGAATTGTTATATTTCCACCGTAAATAGACAATATTTTTAAAAAATCTTTTCCTAATTTTGATATATCCTCTGGTTTTATTGATAAAGCAGAATAGACATAGTCTAGATTATGATATTTAAAAGCATAGTTATGAATTAGAGGTGATAATGTATGTTCAAGAGGATGACCTAATATAACAATGCTTTTAGGATTTTTAAGATAAAAATTCATCTTAATATCTAGTTAACAATGTATTATAGTGTTGCTTTATCATTTTAGTCCAATTACCACTTTCACTATATTTAGATCCTGCTGTGCTAAGAGGTGTAGAAGAATTTCCAGCAAGTTTAACTATAGTTTTTATTCCTCCTTCTAATGATTGTTCAAATGTTGGTAATTGACCGTTTGGTAATCTTAATTTTGCAATACCTTTTGCTCCATGGTTAAAATGAACACTCCAAGGATTTGCTGTGTTTTCAGGCTTTAGTTTTGTGCTACCAAATTGAGATTCTTGTTGCATTACAGCTAATACCATAATAGGATTTACGTTATACTTTTTACACATATCAAATATAACTTGTCCCTTTCCAGCATGAGGAGAATTGTATCTTTTTAAGATTTTATCTATATCTGCAGCTGTTGCTATATCTGTTTTATGAAATGTTGATACATCATCTAAATTTTTTGGTCTATCAGTAGGTGAAGTCTTTGTATTACTAACTTGAGCTTGTCCATTAACAAATTTTACTTCTTTTACAATTTCTTGATTAGATGTTTGTGAATTACCTTTAAACTTTATATTATTTTGCTCTTGCGGGGTTAAGGATGTAACTGGATTATTTTTATTAGATGTTTGATTATCAGATGTCTGAACCTTCTTGTCACCCTTTACCTGACTTCCCAATAATAAACTATTATATATACTATTATTATTAACACCTACTGGACACATAATAAACCTCTAAAAATTTTAATTAACTAATAAATTATATATAGCTTATAGAAAAAGATTCTTACTAAATGCTTATTATTAATATAGTTTTAAAAAAGTTTTATGATATCTTTAGTTCTATTCAAATTATAAAGATAAATTCTTAGATTCATTATTCAATATAAACTTTTTAAAATATATATTTTCTTCTATTTAATATTTTATAACTTAGTTTATAACTTGATTGTTTTCTTCAATATTACTTTCTTTAACTTTAGAAGCATCATTCATAAAGTTATATCAATTCTACATACCAAATGTGCATGATTTTTCTTAGATCCTAATACTTTAAATACCTAATTTTATTTTCATGCAAATCTCTAAAATCAAAATGGTATTATCAGATTTTGATTTTTTTTAATTAAATTATTTATGTCAACTATATTGAGATAAGAAGTAAAAAGAAATTAGAGAATAAGAGTTTATTTAAATAATTAATTTAATATTTTTACTTTTATACATTACTAATCCTATGTAAATAGATTTTTCTATAAATTATTAATAACTCTTTCTAATCTTTCTTTAACTTCATTTGCAACATCAGCAAGAGTTGGATTGTTAACAGATTGCATTGAAACAAGTGGGTTTATAGCAGAAACTTCTGTTTCTCCTTTACTATTTTCCTGAACTATAACATTACATGGTAATAGTAAACCTATTTTTTCTTCTGCTTGTAACGCTTTATAGGCAAAAGGTGGATTACAAGCACCTAAAATTTTATACTTTCTAAAGTTTACATCTAGTTTTTTCTTTAAGGTTTCTTTTATATCTATATCTGTTAATACTCCAAAACCCTCTTTTTTGAGTTCTTCTACAACCTTAACTAATACTTCTTCATATGTTAAGTTTGATACTTTAGTAAAAAAATAGCTCATTTTTAATACCTAATTAAAATTTATAATAACTATAATAATTATATCTTAAAAATAGTATATAGGGTATGGTATATAAAATAAAAGCATTGTATTTAATGTGCTTTAAGCATGATAAACTTAAAGTATTTATGGGGTATATATGAGTAGTTTCATTGAACAACAATTAAAATACCTTTTTATCTAAAATTAGGTATTTGGTTTGCTGAAAGAAAAGTAAAAAAGCATCTATTCCTGCACATTTATTATCTTGGTTCCAAAAATCAGTATTAAGTTCTGGTAAGTTAATTATTAGACAATATTAATACAATCTCTTGGTATACCACCTGCTGTTTTTTCAGATAAATGTAAATTAAATTAATTATTTTAATATATAAAATATATTTTTATGGTACTATATACTATATAGGGTATAGTATATTAAATATAATTTAATTATATAAAGGAGATAAGTATATGTTTAATCTTAAAAGTTTTTTTAATGAGAGTCAAAATGATACAGTATCTAAATCTGAAGAAAAAGTTAATCAACCAATAAATGTTACTAAAGATAACTTTGAAAAAGAAGTTATTCAACATTCGGGTCTTGTTCTTGTTGATTTTTGGGCAACATGGTGTCCACCTTGTAAAATGATTGCACCTATATTAGAATCTATATCAAAAGAAAAAGCAGGTGAGATAAAAATTGTTAAAGTAAATGTGGATCAAGAAACAATTTTAGCATCAAAGTTTCAAATTGTTTCAATACCAACTTTAATATTGTTCAATAATGGAAAAATTATAAATCAAATAGCTGGAGCAATGCCAAAAGCTCAATTACTTAATTGGATATATTCATCAAAATAATATTTTTCTTTTACTTAATAAATTTTCTTATAATCTATAAAAGTTTTATTTGACATTTAGTTAATTAACTGTTAAGATATTAAATATAGGTTTTTAAAATTCTAAATAAGGAAAGAAAGGATGTTAATTAGAGATTTTTGGCAAGAAAGTCAAAGTAATTGTTTTTTATCTGTAAATGGAGAGAAAGTAGATGTAGATAAGTATAATATTCTCAGTCTTTTTAATCCAACAACAGATAAAAAAATAGTTAGAGATTTTTTAGAGCTTTTAAACAAAATGCCTGAAATTAATCAAAAAACAATCTATGAGGAGATGAAAAGAGTTACTTTTAATGGTATTGTTAAAGCTTCAATTCCAGAGTTACAACGACCTCAAGCAAGTTTAATAAACGAAAAAGAAAAATCTGTATTTGGAATAAAAGTAGGATATACATCAAAATTAGACTCTTACAATATTATAAGATATAGATTAAGAGAAGATGTTCACTTTAATATAAATGCTATGTTTCAAGCGTTTAATGAAATAGGAGTTTCTATTTACTTTGATAATCAAGATATTGTAGAAGAAATAGTTATAAGTAAACCTTTTAATGGAATGACTTCTAAAGGTTTAAAGATAGGTGATAGCATGGAGAAAGCTACAGAATATCATGGAGAACCTAAAATAAGGTCTCTTGTTTCAGCTTTTTGGGATAATTTTTCAGTATTTATAAAGGATGAAATAATTCAATCAATTAAACTAAGATAAATTCTTAAAAAATACGTATATTTTGACGTATTCACTAAACCTTTTGCCGCAGTACAAATTAGGGCTCTCCTAATTTGTATTTTTATTTTTTATTAGGCTATTTAAAGTTAAAATAATTATTGAAAGTAAAATTTTAATCGTAATAATGAAACACAGAGGTTATTTTAATTGAATAATTTTAGAAGTTTTTCTAATAAAGAAATAAAACAGGCTAAAAAAATCGAGGATGTATTTAATTATGGAATTTGGTTACTTAGCAAAAAAGATTATACAATAAATGACTTAAAAGAAAAGTTAAACAATAAAACTGATAATAGTGAATGGATAAATGAAAGTTTAGAGAGACTAATTAATTCAAACTATTTAAATGACAAAAGATTTGTTGAAAATTATTTAAAAGATTCTTATGAATATAAGCAACATGGAATTAATAAGGTAAAGCAAGAACTAAAACAAAAAGGAATTGATAAAGAATTAATTGAGAATACTATTTTAGAACTAGAATATGATTATTTTGATTTAGCTTACCAATGTTTATCTAGAAAAATAAGAGATAGTGATTTAACTGATAGAAAAGAAAAAGACAGATTAACAAGATTTTTATTATCAAGAGGTTTTTCTTTTGATATGATTAGATATGCTTTTGAAGAATATAAATCTCAATCAAATTAACAAAAAAATATTAAATTTTATAAGATATATAGCTAAATTTTATCAAGAATTTTTTATGATTGATTGTATTAGCCTAAGAGCAATAACAGAATTATCCTATATAAACTTTTTATATGTTCATTCTATTGTAATAATGTATAATTTATAAAATCTTGTTTTTTCTATAGAGGCAATGTTAATGAATAAAGATTATGAACAAAGTATATTTATAAATACAACAACTTATGTTGTAATATGCTTTTTATTATGCTTTTTTGGTATATATGCTGTCCTTAAATTTATAGATTTAGGTTATATGACAGAAATTCTCTTACTATTATTCATGGCTTTATTTGTAAGTATCGGTTTATCTTTTTTATTAACTAAAACAATAATTTCACCAATAAAACAAATTAATAATGCATTACAAGATACAAAAGATCTAACTGTTAGGGTAGAAATTGATAGAAGAGATGAAATAGGACAACTAGCGGATAAGTTTAATAATTATATTGAACAATTATCTAAAACTATTCAACAAATAGCGTTATCTTCAACAACTTTATCAAAAAACTCAAAACAGTTGTCAGAATCTACTGATCAAACTGGGAAAGCAACAGAACAGGTCGCAACAAGTATTCAGGTAGTTGCTGATGGTGGTGTTAAACTTGTATCTCAAGTTGAAATAGCTAATAAAGCTGTTACAAATATTATTCAAGCTGTTAGTCGTGTTGTAAATAATACTAACGAATTGCTCAAATATACAGAACAAGTAGATAAGGTATCTAGTGATTGTTTAAAAACAGTTCAAAAAGCAACTATGCAGATGGAAGAAATTCAAATAACTGTAGGTAACTCAGCTAATACTATACAAGCTCTAGGAGAACAGTCAACACAAATTAGCCGTATAGTTGAAACAATTACTAGTATCGCCTCTCAAACAAACCTTTTGGCTTTAAATGCTGCAATAGAAGCTGCTAGAGCAGGGGAGCAGGGTAAAGGTTTTGCTGTTGTTGCTGAAGAAGTTAGAAAATTGGCTGAAGAATCTGCTCAAGCAGCATATCAAATAGGTGATATTGTTAAAAATATTCAAGGTTTAACTCAAGAGTCAATAACTGCAATGCATCATGGAACAGAGGAAGTTTCAGAGGGAGTATTAATTATACGTGAAACAGAAGATTCATTATATAAAATAAGTGACTCTGTAAAAGAAACTCTTCAAAGGATTCAAGGAATAGATCAAGATGTAAAAAATTTATCAACCAGTAGTGAAACTATAGTAAATACAATGGATGAAGTTGTTCAGGTTGCTGAAAATAATGCCGCTATAGCTGAAGAAGTGGCAGCCTCAGCAGAAGAGCAAACTGCTTCAGTACATCAAATTGGCTCAAATGTGTCTGATATACGACAATTAGCCAATAATCTTGAAAACTTAGCGAATCAGTTTAAGTTTGAAAAATTACATAATGATGAACCTGAAACCAAGTCATTAAGTATAATTAAAAAAGCTAAAACAGCTAGATTGATTAATTAAAACATTCTAACTCTTTACTAAAGTCAATAAAATTATATTTAGATTTTATAGATTCAATCTTATTTATCTGAGATTCTAAAAATTTTTTATGTTCTTTAGAACTAGGATTTCTTGGTTTATGTTTAGAAGCTAAAATGATTGATTTTATTTGCTCAAGTAATTCTGTTGTTGCTTGATTAAAATAAGATTGAGAAAACTTTTCCCAAATATAGTCTATAGCAAAATCAGATGGATGTATCATATCTGATTTATAAAATCTATAATCTCTTAAATCATCCATAAATATTTCATATGAAGAAAAGTAATCAATATTTGAAAAATTATTTTTTAATTTATTTATCATAACTATTAATATTGATTTACTTAGTTGATTCATTTCAATTCCATATTTAAGATATCTTATTGGACTAACTGTAAAAATAATTTTGATATTAGGATTGAAAAGAGTTAATTTATTAATTAAATCAAACCAGAGATTTGTAATATTATCTAAATCAAGCATATATTGTCTAAAAGATTTGCTTGGTATTTTATGACAATTTGCGACTATCAAGGATTCGTTAATATACTCATAAACATAAGCAGATCCAAATGTTATTAATATATAATCAGCTTTTTTTAAATATTCATTAGAATTATTAATAGATAGATTTATCTTTTCTAATAAAATATCATGGCTTTCATCCGAAAATTTACCATGATGATAAAAACTATACCATTTATCTTGAAATTGAATTAAATCTTTATTTTTAAATATATAATTATCAATTATCTTGTTTAAACATTCTTTTATAGAATATGGGTTATATAAAATCCCAAATGGATTAATCAAAGTACTAAATTTATTAATTGATAATAAATTACCAATATTTTCACTAAAGCATGAACCTATTGTAATAATTTTTGAATTATAATCTATATTATATCTTGATTGCTTTACTATTATTTCTGTTCTGAATTTATTCATATTCCATTATCATTTTTCGTTACTAATTATCTTATGTTTAAACTTTTTCCATATAAACAAAGCTAGAAAGTTATTAAAAACATGGGCAATTATTACTATAAAAAGATTATTTGTGTAACTATACACATTCCCTAAAAATAAACCTGCAAATAATGTCCATAGAGCGTAAACCCAAAACTCTTTAGCTGGAAAATGTAATAAGGCAAATATAATATTTGAAAAATAAATACCTATCCCTTCTTGTAGTAAGCCCCTAAAAAATATTTCTTCTCCTACTCCACTAAAAAGAGCTAAAGGAAAAATATCTCTTATCTGTATTTTATTTATAATCATTTCATCAAGAATAAGCATAGATTTTTTAAATGGCTCATAAGTTGAAGCAATTAAAATACTTAAAAATATTAAAATTATACTTACTGCTAAACCTATAAAAAAACTTTGTAAATCAATATGGAATTTATTAAATGGATTCAATTCAAAAAAAGCATATAAACCACTAATTTTAAAACTATTAGTATTGTTAAAAAATACCCAAAGTAAACTTATTATTATTAAAAATATCTCTTGTCCTATAAGTAAATTTACTATAGCCTTTCTTGAAATATCCATTACTTCTTAACCAAATCATTTTATGAATAAAATATTTTATAACTCTTAAAACATAGGTAAATAAATATTTTGAGCTAACATTACAAATAATACCATAAAAAATATTTAAAAAATCCCTTAATAACACTTTACAAAAACAAACTCCCGTGTTACATTATTTAATATAAGTTAATTAAATTTAAAATAAAAAGTTAGGAGTTAAAAAATATTATGAATAAGAAAATTATGTTATCAGTTTTAGCGACATCAGTTTTAGCAACACCAAGTGCATTTGCTGGTGCAGTAAATAATCTTACAGGAACAGATGGTTTTAGTGCTGAGCCTTATGTAAAAGGAACAAATATAGTACATGTAAGATTAGACTCAGGATTTACAAATCTTTCAGGAGTTAACAGTCTACTTGCTCCAAGTTTAAACTTTACAACAGCTGTTGCTGATGGTTTAGACTTAGGTATTGGTGGTGGTCTTAATTTTTCAAACATTGGTTCTTCATTAAGTTCACTTTCTTCTGGTGCGGTTTTTCCTTGGGTTAGAGCAGCTATTCCTACAAATATTGATAATGTAAAAACAGGTATTATGATTGGTACATCAATTCCTGTTAATCCAAATAACTCAATCAATGGTGGTAACAATGCCATGCTTAATATGATGAGCCGTGAATTTTTCCCCGGTGCTACAGCTCTTGCTGACATTTATTTAGGCCAAGCTCTTGGCTCAAGTGTTCCATTAACAATGGGTCTTAATGCAGGTTATGCTAGAGGTTTAACAAGTGGAACAAATCTTGTAAGTGGTAATATTAACTTTACATTACCTACAAGCAACTTTATAGCTTATGAAGAACAATTTATTAACTATCCAGTTGGTGGTTATTCAAATGGTGGTTTTAGATTAGGTTTTAGTGTTCCAGTTGCTGATAAATGGATGATTGATATTAAACCTGCTGCTTTATGGGAAGCTAACACAACAGGCACAACATGGAGCTTCAATCCTAGTGTTGGTGCTAGTGTTAAGTTCTAAAAATTAAAAAAAATAGTCTTTTACTACTTTAAAAAATAAGTAACTTCTTGAGAATATTCTCAAGAAGTTACTTATTAACATTATTTAGTACTACTTTTTAATTTTAATAGCTGAATCAATAAAACCTAAAAATAAAGGATGAGGTTTTGAAGGTCTAGATTTAAATTCAGGATGAAACTGACTAGCAACAAACCATCTATGTTCAGGTAATTCAATTATTTCAACTAATTTATCGTCTATAGTAGTTCCAGCAAAAATTAATCCATGTTTAGATAGTATCTCTCTATATTCGTTATTAACCTCGTACCTATGTCTATGTCTTTCACTTATAATATCTGCATTATATAATGCTCTAATTTTACTATTAGGATTTAATTTACAATCCCATTTACCAAGACGCATAGTTCCACCTATATTTTTTATGTCTTTTTGATGTTCCATTATTGCAATTACAGGATTTTTTGAATCAGGAACAAATTCTGTACTATGAGCATCAGTTATTCCACACATATTCCTTGCAAATTCTATAACTGCACATTGTAAACCTAAACATAGTCCTAAAAATGGAATATTATTTTCTCGTGCATATTGTATAGCTTTAATTTTACCCTCAATTCCTCTATCTCCAAATCCACCAGGAATTAATATCCCATCTACATCACTTAAATATGTTTCAGCATTAAACTTTTCAATTTCTTCATCTGCATGAACCCATTTAATATCTGCTTTATATCCTAGTGCTGCACAAGCATGTTTTATAGACTCACAAACACTTATATATGCATCTCCTAATGCAACATATTTCCCAACTATTGCAATTTTTACAAATTTATCTGATTTTTTTAATTTATTGGCAACTTCTAACCAATTACCCCAATTTGGAGAGTCACAATTTATATTTAATCTCTCAACAACTTGAGTAGCTAGCCCAGCAGTTTCTAGAGACATAGGAACATCATAAATAGATTCAACATCATTACCTTCTATAACTGCTTCTTTATCAATATCACAAAACAAAGATAATTTTTCTTTGACAGATTGTGGTAAGTCTTGATTTGTTCTACAAACTAAAATATCTGGTTGAATACCATAACTTCTTAATTCTTTAACACTATGTTGAGTTGGTTTGGTCTTAAGCTCACCTGTAGTTGATACAGAAGGTATTAAAGTAACATGAATATATAATGTATTTCCTTTACCAGCATCTTTCTTAAATTGTCTAATTGCTTCAATAAATGGCAAACCTTCTATATCACCAACTGTTCCTCCTATTTCAACAATAACAACTTGAAAGCCTTTAGAAGATATAGATTTAATACTTTCTTTTATTTCATCTGTAATATGAGGTATAACTTGAACTGTACCACTTAAATAATCACCTTTTCGTTCTTTATTAATGACTCTTTGATAAATTGAACCTGCAGTTACGTTGTTTTCTTTTGAAAGAGATATATCAATGAATCTTTCATAATGACCTAAATCAAGGTCTGTTTCTGCTCCATCTTCTGTTACAAATACTTCACCATGTTGATATGGACTCATTGTCCCTGCATCAATATTTATATAAGGATCAAACTTTAAAATAGAAACAGATAAACCTCTATTTTTTAATAATCTTCCTAAAGATGAAGCAACAATGCCTTTACCAATAGATGAAACAACTCCACCTGTTATAAATATATATTTAGTATCCATAATAAAACAATTAACACTCATTTAACATAAAAATTATAAAAAATATATAGTATCATCTTTATATCTGTTATTTTCAAATAATTATAAAAAATTGATGTTTGTCAATTTTAATAATGACTAATGATATATTCATTTGTGTAAAAAAACTTTATAATACAAAATGTTTAGATGAGATAGTTCATACACAGTTTATAAATTTATAGGAGAGAATATGTTTAACACTATTTTATTACCAATTGATGGTTCAGAAAATTCAAATAAATGTATAGATTATGCAAAAAGTTTAGCAGAAACATATAAATCTAAAATCATAGTACTTAATGTTTATGAGTTACCAAGTATTATTGAACCTTATCAAGTAAATCCTCAAGCATTTAGTCAGTTAACATTAAGAATAAAAGATGATTCTGAAAAACTTATAAATGAAACTAAAAATTTGTTTAAAGGTTTTGATATAGAAGTATTAACTATAGAAGGAAATTCAGGAGCTACAATTAAAGAAATTGCAGATACAAAAAATGTTGATTTAATAGTTATGGGAAGTCGTGGTTTAGGCACAATTAAAAGCTTTTTGTTAGGTAGTGTAAGTAACTATGTTATACATCATGTAAAGTGTCCTGTTATTGTAATTAAATAGGTAGTATATATGCTTTTTCGTACACAAAAAAATATTCGTTATACTTTTGGATTTATTTTATTATTATTAGTTTTAGGGATTTTTATTTATAATTATACCAAAACTCCACCTATTAAAGAGTCAAATAAGTTTTTTAGTGATATATCATTTTATCAAACTCATTCAAAACCAAATGAGAAGCCACAAGTTATATTTTCTATAAATTGGAAAGATGAAATGAAAAAATCTACTGTTGAAAACAAGGATAACTTTATAATACAGCAAGTAAAATTAGTAGATAGAGAATGGTTACCTTTAGAAGGTGGGAAGAGTTGTAAAATAAATCTAGCTCAATATGTATATAGTCCTTGGTTAGATACAGAAGAAAAAAGAAAAAATGCACCACCTGAAGAAAGAAATAAAAAAATAACTCAATTATTTGTAGATATTTCACCAAAAGAAGAAGTTAATGATTATTATAAGATAACTGTAAAAAATATTGAATCTTCCTCAGGTGAAAAAATAGACTCTGAAGAATCTGGAGTTATACAAATAACTAATTTTAATAAATTTATTAAAATGTAGTTTTAGAACTATAAAATTTAGGAGTAAAATTAATGTTTAAAAAAATACTTTTTCCAACAGATAAATCACCACACTCAGAGAAAGCACAAAGTTTTGCTATAGACTTGGCACAAAAATATAATTCAGAACTAATATTTTTAACTGTATATAAGCTACCTACACAGTTATACACTGCTGAAAGTATATATTATAATTATTTAAATGAAATAGAAGATAAACTTGTAGATATAGATAAAATATTTTTAGAAAATATCAAGAAAGAAACTGATTCTAAAGGAATCAAAACTAAGTTTTTTATTGAAAAAGGTAATGTAGCAAACACAATAGTAGATAAATCAATTGAAGAAAATTGTGATTTAATAGTTATGGGTACAAGAGGTTTAAATGCTGTTGAAAGAGCTTTAATAGGTAGTGTTAGTAATTCAGTTTTACATAATGCTAAATGCCCTGTTATGGTTATCTAATATATATTATTTAAATTTTTTAATTTTATTTGAGGCTAATTAAATGTTTAAAAAGATTTTATTTGCTACTGATGGTTCTGAATATGCTAATAAACTTATTGAATATATAGTTGATTTGCATAAAAAATATAGTTCAGAAATAGTTGTATTTCACTCTTTTCAAGTTCCTCTTTTGTATACTATTGAATATGGAGATACTCTCAAAAATTCAGCAAATAAAACTATAGAAGATTGTAAAAAAATATTTGAAAATCTAAATATAAATGTAAAAACTATTCTACTTGAAGGAAATGCGGGAGATTTAATATTAGAAACAGCAGAAAGTGAGAATTGTGATTTAATTGCTATATCTAGTCGTGGAAAGAGTAGTTTAGAAAAATTCTTAATTGGAAGTGTTAGTAACTATGTTATAAATAGTTCAAAAATACCTGTCTTTATTATGAATTAAGTGTATAAAAATGAATAAAGAAGAAATAATTCAATTAATAAAGTCTAATTCATATTTTAATGTCTTAGATGAAAAGAGTATTGATTTTTTAGCTGATAATGCAAAATACATTGAATATAATAAAGATGATTTTATATTTAGTTATAGGGATAAAGCAGATAGCTTTTATTTAATAATAAAAGGTAAGGTTAATCTTCAATTTTTTTCACATAAAAAAGGTGAAATTGTTTTAGAAGAAAAAAAAGAAGGTGAGATATTAGGTTGGTCTTGGCTTAAAGAACCTTATATGTGGAAGTTTGATGGTTTTTCTTTAACTGACTCAAAATTATTAGTTTTTAATGCTGAAAAAATAAAGTCTAAAATGGATAAAAATAATAAGTTTGGTTATGCAGTACAAAGTATATTTATGAATATACTTATTGATAGAATTCAAGCAAGTAGAATTAGGTTACTTAAAGAATTAGGAGATAATATTTATATTTCTGAATAAAAACTTTCATAAAAAAAGAGAGCTTTAAAACTCTCTTTTTTTGAATTTAATTAACAACCATCTCTTCCATGACACATATCTTTAAATATATCAAAAACAGCTTCTGGTTTTGTTTTGGTAAAATAATCTTTTAAACTAATATCAGAGTATTCTATACCATTTAAGTATTTACATCTTCTAGAAAAAGCACCATCTGAATTGTCACTAAGCATTTTTTCAAATTCTTTAATCATTGTAGAACCATTAGATAATTTAGTATTCATAACGCTGATAAAGGCTTTAATTTCTTGATCAGATATATTTATATCTTTTGACTTTAAGATTTTTTGAACTTCAGATACTTTTCCTGACTTAATTGCATCAAATAAAGCTTTATTATTTTGATCTTTGTCACCCATTAAAACAAGTAATTTTCTAACCTGTTTAGATTCTCCTGAATTATCCATTCTGTCTGAGCTAAGAGAAACACCTGCTCTCTTAAATTCATTAAAGCCTTTTGCTGTAGAATCTGGAGATATTCTTCCTGTTGCTCCTCCATCACCGCCTTTACCATCAACTCTTTGAACATAAACAGTAACAGAAGGATTATCTTTACCAATTACTTTAGATCTATTATTATCTGATGGATCTTTAACTATCATATGACCATCTTTATTAAATCCAACAAATTGATATGTATGAGCACCAACTACGATTAAAGCTTTACCGTTAGTTTTTTCTCCATTTGTAGCTTGATAAGGTGCAAGTAGTTTTTGTAAGTCACCGTTTTTTCCATCTTTATTATACTTAGAAGCATTTATAGCATCCCATCCATTTTTATCTTTATCTTTTACACCAGTAACTTTATTTAAATATGTTTCTGTGACTTCTTGTGCTTGATCGGTTCCTATATCAATTCCTGTAATTCTCTTTAATGTAACTCTAACACAATCTGTTCTTTCACAAGATGTTCTTAAAGAATCTAATGTTGCGTTTAGATTTCTCATTACACCCTGATTATTTTCTTTAACTTCTTTAGATGCAGAGTTAATTAATCCGCCAGTCATTGCACTGCCAATATCTCTAAGCCAAGCTTTAGTACCACTATGGGACTTATATGATTTTACTGCTTTATCTCCTAATTCAAAACCTTTTTCAAACAAGTCTGATATAACAGAGTCATTAGGTTGAGTGAAATGTGATTTTACATCTTGTTTATTAGCTTCATCAGTATAAAAACCAACCATAGTTATGACTTTTGCTTCATTCTCATCAACTCTACCATCAGCCATTATTTCTTTACTTAAAGCTTCTAGATTCTCTTTACTAGACATAGCTCTATTAGCTATAGATTTTGCTTGTTCATTAGAAATATTTCCGTTAATAAACGTCATTAAACTCCTCCTTAGTAACACTTAATTTAATTATAGAAAATGTTAAAAACCTCTTTCTATAATTAACATATATTTAATATATTATATGAAAGTTATATAATATAAATTAAAAAATTAAATTATTAATTCTATGTACAGTTATAAATAATAAAATTATACTAAATTATTATTTTTTGCTGTTTTTAAAGCTTCTGTATTAGGGCTTTTAACATATATACCTGAAAACATAAGTGCTTCATTAGCTCTACGCCATACAAGACCTTTAAATCCTTTTCTCAGTTTTGACATAAAAGCAGTATTTGCTTCTTCAATCCTTTGCTCAATAGATTTTGTATTATCATTTAATATTCTAACAGGAGCAAAATTTTTAAATCCTTTAGATGATACATTCATTGCAACACTAGCTAAAGCATTTAACTGATTTTGAGATAGTTTTGATAAAACTTCTGTAGGAATAGATTTAAATTTATCCTGTATAGCTTTTTTTACATCATCTGCTAAAACATAAACAGCATCTTGCTTATTTCTTATTGTAACTTTAGTAGCAGTATGACCATACCCTACAGTAACACCAGCCCCATCTTTTATATTAATACCTGGTGGAGGAACATATGTTTCACATCTCATTATTTGTTGTAATGCTTTAGGTTCAATATGAATCTTAATACCATTTATAATGGTATTTACAGATGGAATTTTTAGATTACCTTCTTTTATATAATTAACTCTACTAACTGAATTGTTTTTTGATGTATTATAAATATTTAAATTATTAGATAAATTTTCAAAATCAAAATTTAAATTTTTCAGTATAGGATTTTGATTTATTTTTGAATTAGAACCTAAATTTTCGTTAAAATCTAAAGGTAAAATACTTGCCCCTGATTTCTTATTGTTTTTAGTATCAATTTTAATAAATCAGCTATGCTTAAACTCAAATCTGGTAAGATATTATCTGTATTTTTAGTAGATTTATTATCAGTCTTTTTTTCTAAAATATTTCCTATTAAATTGAAAGAAGGTATTTCCATTATCATATCCTAAAAAATTATTTCTATTAACTTATAGAATTAACTTAAAATATCTTGCTTTAATCTTTATTAGCATACTAATAAGAGTTAAGAATAAATTAAAATAACTTTTTAATCTTTTACTAGATAATCTTATTAGTTTTACTCTAAACCAATTTTTTGTTTTACTTCATATAGAGTTTTTGAAGCGACTTCCTTAGCTTTTTTTGCACCAAAATCTAGTACATCATCAATATAACCATGTTTATTTATGATCTCATGATATTTTTCTCTTATAGGTGAAAGTTCTTCTTCCATATTTTGATGTAGCATTTTTTTACAATCTATACAACCTATACTAGCAGTTGTACATCCTTCCCTCACTTTAGATAATGTATCTTGATTTGAAAAATTAATATGATAACTCATATATACATTACATTTTTCTGGTGTTCCTGCATCAGTTTTTCTAACTCTTGCAGGGTCAGTAACAGCAGGTCTTAACTTTTTAAAAATATCTTCACTTGAGTCTGTTACAGCAATATAGTTTCCTAAGCTTTTACTCATTTTAGATGAACCATCTAAACCCATTATCCTTTTAGCTTCTGTAATTATAGCTTTAGGTTCTATTAATACATCTCCATATGTATAATTAAACTTTCTTATTACATCTCTTGCTAATTCAATATGTTGAACTTGATCTTCACCCACTGGTACATGGTTTGCTTTATATAAAGCAATATCTGCTGTTTGTAAAACAGGATAACAAAATAGTGCTGTACTAACATTTTCAGGGTGTTGTTGTGATTTTTCTTTAAATTGAATCATTCCTTCTAACCAGTTATAATTAGTTACTGAGCTTAAAATCCATGATAACTCTGTATGTTCTGATACTTTAGATTGAATAAATAAAGTAGATTTTTCTGGATCAATTCCACAAGCTAAAATTCCTGTTGCCATTTCTTTAACTCTTACTTTCATTTCATCTGGCGTAAATGGAGTTGTGATTCCATGATAATCAACAACACTAAAAAAAGATGTGTAATTATTTTGTAGTTTTTGCCAGTTTTTTATAGCACCAAGATAATTTCCAATATGAATTTCTCCTGTTGGTCTAATACCACTAAATAATTTATCTGACATTTTTTACCCTAAAATTAAATTATGATTATTAAAAATAATACTTTAATTTATACTATGTGAGAAGTAGAAAGAGAAGAAGTAAAAAGTGAAAATATAGTGGTTTATTTATTAAAAATTTGTGTTTATACTTTTTATCCATATCATCTGAGCTCTATTTATAAGAGGAGATTTTAAATCTTCTAAAGTTTATTAATACTTTAAACCTTTCATAAAATATTGTATTTTAATATATCAAGATTACCACTGATGAAATACAATTATGATATTATTTACTATATAAAATCATAATTAGTCAGGGTATTTTCAATTGGCTGACGATAGTGAAAAAACGGAAGAACCAACGCCCAAGAGAAGAAGAGAAGCTAGGGAAAAAGGTCAGGTTCTAAAAAGTAAAGAAGTTAATACAGCTGCATTAGTTCTTATTTCAGCTTACTCTTTGGCTTGGTTTGGAAAAGGTATTTATACAAACCTATATAAATTATTTGTTCAAACACTTGAAGAATTACCTTATACTACACTAACACAAGCATTATCTGTTAAATACTTTTTTAGATTTACAATAATAATGCTTATGACTGTATTTCCAATAATGTTTGCTGTTTATATAACAGCTGCGTTAGTTGAATTATTACAAGTAGGTATCTTATTTACAACAAAAACACTTAAACCTGACTTAAATAAAATAAACCCAATAAAAGGTTTTAAAAGAATAATTTCTTTAAAATCAATTGTGGAATTGGTTAAAGGTTTTGTTAAAACTCTTTTAATTGGGTGGATTTCTTATACAGTTTTAAGAGATAGTATGAATACTATTATTTCAACAATTAGAGAACCTCCTATTTCATCTTTTTCATTAGTTGGATTTTTAGTATTAAAAATAGCCAAAAAAGTAGCAGGTGCAATGATTGTTGTTGCTTGTATAGATTATTTTTATCAAAGATGGGAATTTGAAAAGTCTTTGAAAATGTCTAAACAAGAGGTAAAGGATGAATACAAGCAGACAGAAGGTGACCCTCACATTAAAGCAAAACAAAGACAAAAGCAGAGACAGATTTCAAGAGGTCAAATAAGACAAGCTGTTCCTGATTCTACTGCTGTTGTTTCCAATCCTACTCACTATGCAATAGGTATTAAATACAATGAGGAAATGGAAGCTCCTACTGTTACTGTAAAAGGTGAAGATGCTACTGCTATTTTCATCAAAGAATTAGCAATTAAGCATGATATCCCAATCTTTGAAGATAAACCATTAGCAAGAGCTTTATATCCTATTTGTAAAGTTGACAGAGAAATTCCAGCAGAGTTTTATATGGCAGTTGCTCAAATTATTGCACAAATTCTTAAAGAGAAACAGAAAAAAGCTATGGTGGATGCACTTAATGAACAATTAAGAAAACAACAAAGAAATAATCCAAGACCAGGAAATCGTTCTTGGGAGTCTTCAGGAGGTCTTGGTGGTATTAATCCTAACACCACTAATCAACCACAAAATAATGAACAAGGTGGACAAGATAATAAGCCAACTGGTCCATCAAGTATATTTGACTAAGAGGATAATAAAATGAATAGGTTTCAATGCGTTTTTTGTGTTAGTTTAGCTACAATATTTGCTATTTTTACATTACAGCTTTTTTAGCATTATACTTTTCTAAAAAAATAGTTAATAAATTGATATAGAACTAAAAAATATTAACTTTTTTTTAGATACTTACTTGTTTTTTATTAATAACAGGTTTACAATTATACTAACTGTTTTAAATCTAATTTCTAATTTGATTGACATAAAAGCTCAGTTATATTGATATTTGTTTTAAATAGTTATTGTATTTTTTTCTTTTTTTCGAGGGGTTTTTTATGAATATCTACGTAGGTAATCTTCCTTACAAGTACACAGATGAGGATTTAAGAGCTAAATTTTCAGCTTTTGGAGATGTTTCTTCAGCAAGTGTAGTTAAGGATAAAGCTACAGGCAGATCAAAAGGTTTCGGTTTTGTTGAGATGCCAGATAATGCAAGTGGTCAAGCAGCTATTGATGGACTTGCAAGTTGGGAAGATTTAGGAAGAGCTATCAAAGTTAATGAAGCTAAGCCTAGAGAAGAAAGAAGCGGCGGTGGCTTCAGAGGTGATAGAGAACGTAGATTCAGTAAACCTAGAGCATAGTTAAAGTTTCAAAAAAAGAGTTGTTATTATTAACAACTCTTTTTTCCTATCTAAAACTTCAATTACTAATCTTTTTTAATACACATATAAAAAAACCATCACTGTCTTTTTCATAAGGATATATATTTAAATATTGTTTATTGTCTATAAATTCTATTTCAAAGTTAGGATTATTTAATAAAAACTTATTTATTATATCTTCATTTTCAATCTTTGAAATAGTACAGGTACTATAAACAAGTAATCCATTTATTTTTAAATATTTTGATGCATTTTCTACTATGGAAAATTGTATATCTGATAATCTTTTTAAATCATCAAATTTTCTTGTATATTTTATATCCGTTTTTCTCTTAATTACACCTAATCCAGAACATGGAGGATCAACTAATATTCTATCAGCCATATTATTTAATTTTAAGCTTTCTTCACCTGATTGAATAATTAAATCAATATTCTTACAGCCTAGCCTTTCTATATTTTCTAAAAACCTTACTTTTCTTTTCTCACTAATATCTAATGCCAAAACTTTACCTGTATTATTCATTAATTGTGATATATATGATGTTTTACCACCTGGAAAAGCACAAAAATCTATAATAAATTCATTTTCTTTTGGATTTAAATATTTAATTACCATACTAGCTGATAAATCTTGAACATAAAAATAACCTTCATTAAAGCCATAAATATTTTTAATATTTATATTCTCTTTTAACTTTATTATTTCTTTAATCTCTGTTTCAAAAAATTCTATATTTTTCTCCAAAAGTTTATTTATAAATTCTTCTATTGAAATTTTTAATGTATTTACCCTTATAAATAAAGGAGCTTTATTGTACATAGATTCAGATATTTTTATAACATCTTCATTCGATAAGAAACTTAGCCAATAATCTATTATCCATTGTGGATAACTATAAGTAATACTAAGTTTCTTATTTAAATCTAAACTATTTATTGAATTTAGTATTTCTTCTTTTTTTCTTAGAAAATTTCTAAGAACAGCATTAACTAAACTTACAGTTCCTTTATGACCATACAATTTAGTTAACTCAACACCTTCATTTATTGCAGCAGAATCAGGAACTGAGTTCATAAAATAAATTTGATATATAGATATTCTTAATATATCTCTTATTATCTCAGGTATTTTAGAGTTTTTCTTAATTAAAAAATCTATGCCGTAATCCAAAAATATTAAATTTTTATATGTACCATCAACTATATTAAATACAAAAGAAAAATCTCTCTCATTAATTAATTTATCATTTTTTATTATTTCATCTAATACATATTTGTTATCTGAATTTTTAGATATTTTTGAGAAATATTGAAGTGCAATATTTCTTGTATTATATTCTTGTACTTTTTTTAAACTAGACATTAACTTAATTTTAACTATTTAATATAATTTAAAGTTTTAAATGTAAATTTAAAAATAAAGTCAAAAAAATTAATAAAATATACACTAAATCCTTTAAACTTAACATTATAATTTATATAAGGTACATATTATAATTCTAAAACAAAATCTTTTGTAAAAAACTTATTAGGGCTTATAAGGAGTTAAATCTTTGTCTAACGATATTTTATCCGATTTTAATGAATCGGACAAGGAAATAATAGCTATAGACGACTTTATCGAATCTGATATTAAACTACTTGAAGATGATAAAGACTTAGAAATAGATGAGGAAGTTGGTGAAGAAGGTGAAGAACTATTACCACTATCTCAAGTAACAGATGATTCTGTAAAAATGTACCTTAAAGAAATAGGAACTATCCCTTTACTTTCTATGGCTGATGAGGTAGATTTAGCCAAAATGATAGAGAGAGGAGAAGAGCTAGAAAGATATGTTAAGCTATTAGAAATAGAATTAGGAATTGAACCTAACTTAGAACAAATTGCGAATAAAATGAATATAAGTGTAGCTGAAGTAAAGACAATTAGAAAAAGAGCTCACGAAAGTACAAAAAGATTAACAAGAGCAAATTTAAGACTTGTTGTAAGTATTGCAAAAAAATATGTTGGTAGGGGAATGTTATTTCTTGATCTAATACAAGAAGGTAATTTGGGATTAATTAGAGCAGTTGAAAAATTTGATCATAAAAAAGGATATAAATTTAGTACTTATGCAACATGGTGGATAAGACAAGCTATTACAAGAGCAATAGCAGATCAAGCTAGAACAATTAGAATTCCTGTACATATGGTTGAAACTATAAATAGATTTAAAAAAGTAAGTAGGAGATTATCTCAAGAACTTGGACGTAAACCTAGTGAAGAAGAAATTGCAAAAGAAATGGAAGTTACAGTTGAAAAGTTCAGAGATATTGTAAAAGTTGCACAAGAACCTGTTTCACTTGAAACTCCTATAGGAAAAGAAGATGATAGTAGATTAGGTGATTTTCTTGAGGATAAAGACTCTGAAACCCCTGTAATATCTGTTACTAATGAACTTTTAAGACAAGATTTAAATAGAGTATTAAAAACTCTTTCTCAAAGAGAACAAGAGGTTTTACAATTAAGATTTGGTCTTGATGATGGTAGGCAAAAAACCTTAGAAGAAGTTGGACAAGCTTTTGGTGTTACTAGAGAAAGAATTAGACAAATTGAAGCGAAGGCTTTAAGAAAACTTAGACATCCTAATAGAAATAGAACTTTAAGAGAATATATGGAATAAAAGATTTTTGTAAAACCCAATTCGATGAATTGGGTTTTTTTATGCCTAATTTATACTATAATATCAAAGTAAATTTATGAATTTGTAGAAAAGTTTTTATAGTGAAATTTAAGTTTTTATTCTCATCTATTATTAGTTTAGCTGTCATTAGTTCAAGTTTATCTTTTAGTACTTCATTTGCAGAGCAAGTTCCTGATACAACAAATCAAATTACATCAGAGAATATATCTAAATTATTTAATAAGTCTGGTATTACGTCTAATACATCAAGTATAAGTATTATGTCACTAAGAGATGGTAGAATAATTTATCAAAATAATCAGAATAAGCCACTTGCTCCTGCATCTAATTTAAAACTTATTACTTCTGCAGCTGCTTTAACATTATTAAAACCAGAACACAAATTTAAAACTGTTATGTATGGTGATTCATATATTTATGCAGGAAAACTAAATGGAAACCTTTATATTAAAGGATTTGGAGATCCAGATCTTACAGCAGAAAGGTTATGGCGTACAGTTAGAAAATTAAAAAATACAGGTATAAAAGAAATTACAGGAGATATAATAGCAGATGAGTCTTTTTTTGATTCAAAGGAGATAGGAGAAGGCTGGAAAGTTGCTCGTTATGGCGATTCTGTATATAGTGCAAGGATAAGTGCTTTATCAGTTAATAGAAATACTGTAGAAGTTTGGATAAGAAGTGGTGATAAAAATGGAACAAAAGGAATTGTAACACTTGATCCTGAAAATGATTTTTTTGAAGTTGATAATAAAACATATACTGGTGGTGGGTATTCTAGAATGATAATTTCAAGACAAGTTTTACCAGATGGAAGGAATAAAGTATTAGTTAAAGGCTCTGTTCCTCTTGGCTCTCATAGTGAAGTTAATAGAATTAATCTTGATAATCCTGCTTTATATTCTGGTTATGTTTTAGCCAAAATTCTTGAAAAAGAAGGAATAAAAATTAAAGGTAAAGTAAAAAAAGGTGTTACACCTCCTAAAGCAGTTGAATTAATTTCAACAAACTCAAGAACTTTATCATCTATTGTTTATGATTTTAATAAACATAGTGTGAATATTATTGGAGAAATACTTTTAAAATACCTAGGTGCAACTTTTAGAGGTCTACCAGGTAGTGCAAGTAAAGGTTATGAAGTAATAAAAAAAGATTTTTTTGAAAGAATGCTTAAAATAGATACGAAAGACTTTAGTATGGCTGATGGTTCAGGACTTTCACCTCTTAATAGAATAACATCAGAACAATTTAATAAAGTATTATCTTATATGTATAAGCAAATTGATTTACAAAGTGATTATATTGCTTCATTACCTGTGGCAGGTGCAGATGGTACTCTAAGAAAAAGAGCAAGAAGAACAGCAGGTGAAAGAAAATATAGAGCTAAAACAGGTTTTATTAATGGAGTTTCTTGTCTTTCAGGATATACTTTTTCTAAAGATGGAGAACCTATAGCTTTTTCGATAATGATGAATAATTTCAATAATACTGGACTTGCTTTATCAATACAAGACTCTATCTGTACCTATCTTGCAACAAATAGATTAAATTAAATCTGATTACATTATATTTAAAATGTATTTCATGATAATAAATATCTGATAAAATAGGTTAAGAAATCTTTAATATAAATTAATTTGAGAGCAAAATATATATGTTTATAGGTGTATACAATATACCAAATGCAATAACATTGACAGGATTAATGTTATCTCTTATGTCCTGTTTTCTTTCTTATAATAATAAAATTGAATTAGCAATAATCTGTTTTATGTATTCAGGAATTTGTGATATGTTTGATGGTATGATTGCCAGAAAAATGTCATTAAATGAAGAAGCTCAATTATTTGGAGTGCAATTAGATTCAATAGTTGATATTGTAAGCTTTGGTGTTGCTCCTGTAATGATAACTTTTCATTTAGGTTTTAATAGTCTTATAGATTATATTCTCTTAATTTTTTATACTTGTTGTGCAACAATGCGTCTAGCTTATTTTAATATTCATGGAACAAGTGGTGATGGAAAAATAAAGTATTATACAGGTTTACCTGTTACATTTTCAGCAATGATATTTCCTTTAGCATATATAACTATAATGTCTGGAAATGAATCTTTATACTATAGTTTAATACGTACAACCTTTTTTACTGTTGCAGTAATGTTTATATTAAATATAAAAATACCTAAACCAGGTGGTATTTTTTATGTTTTATCTCCTATTGTTGCATTATTTTTGACTTATTTTTGGCTTACACATTAATTCTCTTTGATGGAAAAAATCTCTCTATATAATCGCGAAACTAAAGAAATTGAAGAAGAAATTGTATCATTAAAGTCTGTTATGGATTTTATGTATAATACAAAAACAGGTTTACTTTTAACAGAAAAAATCTTAAAGAAAAAATACTTTTCGCTGGTTTATGGTAATACACTAAAAAAACCTTCAAGTAAAAAAAGAATTTATAGTTTCATAAAACAACATAATATAGATATTGCAGAAATAGAAAAACCTCTAGATTCTTTTAATTCATTTAATGAGTTTTTTATTAGAAAATTAAAACCTGTTGCAAGACCTGTTGAGATGAAAGCAAATATTTTAATATCTCCAGCAGATTCTAGATTAAGTGTTTATCCAATTCAAGAGGATACAATAATTCCTGTTAAGGGATTGACATTTAAATTAGCTGAACTTATAAATGATGAAAATTTAGCTAAAAAATATATAAATGGTTTATGCTTAGTTTTTAGACTTGCACCAGCAGATTATCATAGATTTTGTTTTATTGATGATGGAGAACAAACAAAAATAACTCCTATAGGAGAGCATTACCATTCAGTTCATCCTATTGCATTACAAAGTAATTTACCTATTTTTAAAGAAAACTATAGAGAAATGTGTGAAATTAAAACAAAACATTTTGGAGATATTTTAGATATAGATGTTGGAGCTTTGGGAGTAAGTAAAATTGTTCAAAATTACCCTGAAGGTTATACTTGCAAAAGAGGTGAAGAAAAAGGTTATTTTGAATTTGGAGGCTCGACAACAATTCTAATATTTCAAAAAAATAGAGTCAGAATTGATGATGATATTAAAGAATACTCTCAAAAAATGATTGAAACAAAAGTAAAATATGGTTCTAGAATAGGTATTGCAATTTATTAATTAGCAAGTAATTTTGAAAGGAAAATATATTGTATAAAGCTGTTTTATTTGATTTTGATGGTTTAATTGTAGATTCAGAACCAATTTATGTAGAAGCTAATAAAAGATTTTTAAGAGAAAAAGGTGTAACAGATTTTTCAATCATGTCAAAATTATTTGGTATGAGAGCAGAAGAAACTTTTCAATTAATGAAAGACACTTTTAATTTTCAAGAATCTGTAGAAGATTTAATGAATATACGTAACTCATATATACTTGATGACTTTGCAAATGGGAAACTAAATCTTATGAAAGGTCTTAGAGAATTAATAGATTATCTTAAAAATAATAATTATAAAGTAGCAATTGGTTCTTCATCAAAATGGAGTTTATTATCTTCAGGTATGAAAGTTCATAATATTGAACATTTATTTGATCTAATTGTATGTGGTGATGATGTTCAAAATGGTAAACCAGAACCTGATATTTATTTAAAAGCAGCAGAAAAATTAAATGTTTTACCAAATGAATGTATAGTTCTTGAAGATGCTCCAAATGGAGTTTTAGCTGGAAAAAGAGCTGGAATGTTAACAATATCTGTTCCAAATCATCAAACAAAAGATTTAAAATTTCCTGAGCATGATTATATTTCAGAAGATCTTTTTAAAGTTATTGATATTATAAAATCGCTTGAGAATTAGCTAACTTTAAATTATTTAATTTTTTTTGATAAAAATGCTGTGTTAAACTTACATAAAATAAAATAAAATTTAAGGAGTAATTATGATATCTTCAAATGATATAAGACCAGGTACAACAATTAAAATAGATAGTGACATTTGGCAAGTAATAGAGTTCCAACACGTTAAACCAGGTAAAGGTGCTGCTTTTGTAAGAAGTAAACTTAAAAACTTAAGAACAGGTAATGTAAACGAAAAAACTTTCAGAGCAGGTGAAAAACTTGAAAAAGCTGATATTGAGAGAAAAGAAATGCAGTATTCATATTCAGAAGGTGATGATTTCATTTTCATGGATAATGAAACATTTGATCAATTAACATTATCTAAAGCTCAATTAGGGAATGTAGTTCTTTATATTAAAGAAGGTACAAATGTAAGTGTTCTTTTTGGTGATGGTGCTGTTTTAGGTGTTGAAGCTCCTAACTTTATTGTTCTTAAAGTTGTTGAAACAGATCCCGCATTTAAAGGTGATACAGCTCAAGGTGGAACAAAACCAGCTAAACTTGAAACAGGTGCTGTTGTTGCTGTTCCTTTCTTTGTTCTTGAAGGTGATTCAATTAAAATTGATACAAGAACAAATGAATACTTAGAAAGAGCTTAAATCATTAATTTTTAGAATATAGTTTATTTAATTAAACTTTTAGTTAGTAGGAATCTAATATAACTTTAGTTCCTACTTAATTTTTTTTATATTTTAAGTTTAAATTGGGTTATATAAATATATAATAGAAATAAAAAAAGTAACAAAATTTTCTACCAATTTATTTTTCTCTATCTATATTTTTTTTAATTGTATAAAAAAATAAGATTTGATAATAACATATTTACTTAGCTAGTACCATTAATTTATTCTTTAATTGATTCAAAAATTTTAAAACAATTAAATTTATCAAACTATGCCCCCAAAAATGTCCTATTCATTACTGACATTCCAACTTATATATTATGAAAATGAAGACAAATAACCAACAGACAAATTAATCTTTTAATTACTTTTATACTTAACAATGAAAAAGTCATTATAAGAAATAAGTTCATTATTATGGTTATAAACTTTTTATATAAAGTAACGAAATCATAAATGAAAAAATGAAATTACTTTTGTATAGTTAAAATATAGTTTTGTTTTATATTACTTGAGAGCTTTAATAGCTTATGATAATATTCTTTAGATCTTAATTTAAAGAGGTTTATTATATTGAAAAAATTTTTTCTAGTTAGTTCCCTAACATTATCTAGCTTTTTTATTTCTGCTTCCTTTCTAGATAATCCGATTATTGGCGATGGTGTTTTAAAATCTGAAAAAAGAAATGTATCTAGCTTTAATAAAATTTCTATTAGTGGTGGTTTAAATATTTCCATAGTTTGTCAAAAACAGCAATCAATAAATATTGAAGGAGATACAAATATAATTTCTCTTATAAAAACATATGTTGAAAAAAATGTTTTAAACATCACTACTAATCAAAGATATAAAGAGAATCAACCTTTAAAAATTGAGATTAACAATCCTGATATAAATAATATTCAAGTAAAAGGAACCTCTATACTATCAGTTATACAAATAAAAAATCAAGCAATGAACATAGTCATAGATGGAAATACAAATATAAATGCTAAAGGTCAAAGTAAAAAATTGTTTTTAGATCTTTCAGGTTCTGGGTATATTGATACAAAGAATTTAAAAACTGAAGAAACAAAAGTGGATTTAAAAGGTTTTTCAATGGTGGATGTTTTTGCTACTAAAAGCCTTGATGCAACTATTTCTGGATTTGGAAAAATTAACTATTATGGAGAACCTAAAAATGTCAAAAAAAATATAACAGGTACAGGATATATTATTGAAGGTAAAAATAAGGTATAAATGATGAACAAAATTTCTAAAATATTATCAATTTCTTTAATAACAACTTTAATTTCATTAGAGTATACAGCCCAATCTGCTGTAAAAAATCCAACAAAATATTCAAATGGAATAGTAGCAAGTGATCATTATTTAGCATCAAAAGCAGGTGCAGATGTTTTAAAAAATGGTGGAAATGCCTTTGATGCAGCAATTGCCACATCTTTAGTTTTATCTGTTATTAGAAATCAAAGTACTGGTATTGGTGGAGGAGGTTTTATGGTTATTCACTCTGCTAAAGGCGAAGATATTGTAATAGATTATAGAGAAATTGCTCCTAAAAAAGCATTTAGAGATATGTATCTTGATAAAAATAAAAAACCTATAAAAAACTTAAGTACAACAGGTTATTTAGCTATTGGAGTTCCAGGAAACCTTTCAGGACTTGACTATATATTAAAGAAATATGGAACTAAAAGTTTTAAAGAACTTTCAAAAGATGCAATAAATTATGCTCAAAATGGATTTACTGTTGATGAACATTTTGCAGGAGCTTCAGAAGTTTTATTTAAGAGAGGCTATACAAAAGATCTATCAAAGACTTTTTTTAATTCTAAAGGTCAACCTAAAAAAATTGGAGATATTCAAAAAAATCCAGAACTTGCTAATACTTTAAAACTCCTTAGCCAAAAAGGTATTAAAGATTTTTATACTGGTTCTATTTCAAAAAAGATAGTTGATGCAATGTCAAAAAATGGCGGCATTATTTCAGCTTCAGATCTAGCAAATTATCAACCTAAAATCAGAAAACCATTAATAGGTAATTATAGAGGTTATAAAATAATTACTATGCCACCTCCAAGCTCTGGTGGAATAGTTTTACTTGAGACATTAAATATTATGGAAAATTATAATATTGGCTGGAATTCAACAGGTTTTGCATCTTCTGAATATGTTCATCTCCTTACAGAAGCACTAAAACACTCTTTTGCAGATAGAGCAGAATACTTAGGAGATCCAGATTTTGTAAAAATACCTCTTGATATGCTTACTTCAAAAGAACATGCTAAAAAATTAAAAACCAAAATAGATCCAAATAAAACTCAAGATAATTCTACTTATGGCTCTAAAGCTTTAGGTGATGATCATGGAACAACACATTTTTCAATAGTTGATAAGTTTGGAAATATAGTTGCAGCAACAGAAACTGTTAATACTTATTTTGGTTCTCAAGTTGTTATTCCAAATACAGGAATTTTAATGAATAATCAAATGGATGATTTTAGTATTCAACCAGGAGTTCCAAATTCTTTTGGTCTTATAGGTAATGAGAACAATTCCATACAGGCAGGTAAAAAACCTCTTAGTAGTATGAGTCCAACAATTATTTTAAAAGATAATAAACCTTTCATGGCTGTTGGTGCTTCAGGAGGTCCAAGAATAATTACAGGAACCCTTAATACTATTATGAATGTGATTGATTTTGGGATGAATATAGAAGAAGCTGTCTCAGCTCAAAGGTTTCATCATCAATGGTATCCAAATAAACTTTTTATAGAAAAAGATATGCCTAAAGATGTTAAAGAAAACCTAATCAAAAAAGGGCATGAATTGTCAACAGGAGAAGCAGAAAGTGCAGTTCAAGCAATAATGATAAAAGATGGAAAAATTACAGGAGCATCAGACCCAAGAAAAGGTGGTCTTCCACAAGGTTATTAGCTTTTTTATAATAATTTTTGAGAGTAAAAAAAATATGAGTGAGAAGTAAAAATATAATAATAGGCTCCTCTTAGGAATTTATTTATCAAGCATCTCACTCTTTTTTCATAACAGCAAAACTATCTTTGTATCAATTAATTAGCAATATGTATTGCCTTACCCATTGCTGCTTCTGCTGCTTCCATTATCCCCTCAGGTAAAGTCGGATGTGGATGTATTGTAAGAGCAATATCTTCAATAGTTGCACCCATTTCTAATGCTAAAGCTCCTTCACTTATTAAGCTAGAGGCTTCATGACCAACTATATGTAAACCTAATAAATTTTCTGATTCCTCATCCATTATTATTTTTACAAAACCTTCACTCTCTCCACTAGCTAAAGCCTTTCCTAAAGCTGAAAATGGGAATTTACCAATTTTTACTTTATGACCTTTATCAATAGCTTCTTTTTCTGTTAATCCTACACTTGCAATTTCTGGATCTGTAAATACAACAGCAGGCATAGCATAAAAATCCATTTCTGACTTATGACCTGCAATTACTTCTGCTGCCACAATTCCTTCTTTAGATGCTTTGTGTGCTAACATATAACCACCAACAACATCACCTATAGCATATATATTAGAAATATTTGTTTGTTGTTTTTTATTTACTTTAATAAAACCTCTTTCAACTTCAAGTCCTATATTTTCTAAACCTAAATCTTTACTATTAGGTCTTCTACCAACAGTCACCATTACATAATCAGCTTCTAGATTTTTTTCGGTACCTGATTTATCAATTACTGTTACAGTAACATTATCACCATTTACTTTTGCTTCTTTAGCTTTAGTTTCTGTCAAAAGTTCAGCTTTTCTTTTCTTAAGCTTTCTAGATACTATATTTACTAATTCTTGATCCATGGTTGCTAATAAATTTGGTGTTGCTTCAACAACTGTTATTTTAGCTCCTAATTTTAAAAGATATGTTCCTATTTCTAAACCTATATACCCCCCCCCTATAATAACAAGATGTTTAGGATTTTGTTTAAAGCTAATGCTCCTGTAGAGCTTAATATTTTTGTTCATCAAACTTAAAGCCTGGTATCTCTATAGCACTTGAACCTGTAGCAATAATACAATTATTAAATTCTATTATTTGCTTTCCTTCTGAATTAGTTACTTCTATGATTTTTATCTTTAAAAAATGCATTTCCGTAAATATGTTTTACTTTATTTATTTTAAATAAAGTCGCAATTCCACTTGTTAATTTCGTTACAACTTTAGTTTTCCAAGATTGTAATTTGTCCATATCAATTAAATTTTCATTTGTATTTATAGAAAAGCCCATTTCTTGCGCTATATGTATCTTATCCATCATATTTGACGCATTAATTAATGCTTTAGAAGGTATACATCCTACATTCAAACATACTCCACCAATAAATTCTTTTTCAATTACTAAAACTTCTTTACCTAGTTGAGCTAGTTTTATTGCTGCAACATAACCTCCTGGTCCTGCACCAATAACTATATTATCTACTTTTAATGTTTCCATATCTTTAACCTCATATATTTTAAAAAGTAAGTTAAATTATACTCTTAAAATTTATGCTTACCAAAATCCTTTAATCTTTATTAGTATGAAGAATAAGTATGATTTTTAATCTGTAGTTACCACCAATGCTTTGCTTATAATTTTTAAGGCATATTTTTTTAATATGTTTAACTTTTAGGGCTTTATTTTTGTTCTTTAAAATATAATCTAAAATTAATATTAAAAACCATTTTTGATAGTATTACTATCATTTATTTGTTATAATTTAAAAAAATAATATGCTTATATTTTATTAAGTAATGTTTAATTACTAAAAAATCATATAAATAATATAAAACTATAAATTATATTATTTTATATTTATTTTTTTTAATTTACATACATATTATTTATTTTTTAAAATACATGATAGTAATACAACTATCAAATAGTTAAAGAGGTGATATAATTGAGCTACAGATTTAATGTTGTTCATTGGTTTTAATGTGCTTGTACTTATATTACTTGCAATAGATTTAGGCTTTTTTCATAAAGATTCACATGAAATTAAAGTCAAAGAAGCTTTAATTTCAAGTGCTGTTTGGATAAACCTAATAGCTTTATTATTTAATACAGGCGTTTATTATTTTAGAGGTAGCGAAGATAGTATAGCATTCCTAACAGGTTATTTAATAGAGAAATCTTTAAGTATTGATAATATTTTTGTCTTCGTAATGGTCTTTGCTTATTTTAAAATTCCTCTCAAATACCAATATAAAATATTATTTTGGGGTATCATTGGTGCTTTAATAATGAGAGCAACAATGATATTAGCTGGAACAGCTCTAATTCAAAATTTCCATTGGACTTTATATATATTTGGTGCGCTACTTGTAATAACAGGTATTAAAATGTTTACTCAAAAAGAGGATGAACACTTTGAACCAGAAAATAATCCAGTTGTTAAATTATTTAAGAAATTTATGCCTATATCAAATAAGTTAAGTGATAAGTTTTTTATTAGAGAAAATGGCTTATTAATGGCTACACCACTATTTATAGTATTATTAGTTATTGAAACTACAGACTTGATATTTGCTGTTGACTCGATTCCAGCTATTTTTGGAGTAACTCAAGATCCATTTATAGTATATACTTCAAATGTTTTTGCTATTCTAGGTTTACGTGCTTTATATTTTGCTCTTGCAGGAATAATTGATAAATTCCATTATTTAAAGTATGGTTTATCCTTAATACTAGTTTTTATAGGTACAAAAATGCTTATTGCAGAAATTTATAAAATACCAATATTCATTGCTTTAGCTGTAGTTATATCAATTCTTATCATATCAGTAATTATTTCATTCTTAAAACCTGTAAAAAATCTTGAAGATCTAAATCAAACTAAAAATAAAGAAAAAATCAATATTTAATAATTTTTGTGCTCTACCTTTTAAGTAGGAATTCACATTTTTTATTAATAAAATTCTGTATAATTTATTTAGTGACAGATTATACAGAATAGTTACTAAATTAATATATCTTAATGGAACTTTTTTTATATTGATTCGTCTATATAAGTATAGGTAAAGTAGATTTAATCCGAAATGCAGAATGGAACGGAACAAGAACTGTTAATTCGGAGATGCCAAGAAGGTGATAAAGTGGCTTTTGCTCAACTTGTGAGAGCAAATCAACAAACTGTTTTTAATCTATTATATAGGTTAATACCAGATTGGATGGATTTAGAAGATATCTCTCAAGATGTATGGGTAAAAGTTTATCAGTCTATAGGAAGAATGAAGAATTATGCTTCATTTAAAACTTGGCTTCATAGGATTGCAGTTAATACATATTATGATAGGATGAGAAAATTTGGACATAGAGTTGAAGTTTCTCTTGATGAGCCTATCAATGAAGAGGAAGAACAGGTTCTTGATCTACCAGATACAAGGTTATTACCTGAAGACTTATTATTGAATGCAGAATGGAAGAATTATGTTGAAGAAAAGATTAAAGCTTTACCAGAGCAACATAGGTTAATGGTAGTTATGAGAGATGTTCAAAACCTTTCTTATGATGAAATTGCTGAAGTTACAGGATTATCATTGGGGACAGTGAAATCAAGAATTGCGAGAGCAAGGGAAAAATTAATTTCTGAACTCTCTGAGTATTTTAAAGAAGTGAAAGTAGATGTGTCTTGATTATATAAAATTAAATTGTTATTTTGATAATGTTCTAACTAATAATGAAAAAAATTTAGTTGAAGAACATTTATTATCTTGTCATAAATGCCGTTTATCTCTTAATAATTTAATTGTTTTAAATAAAACCATAAAAAGTTTAGTAATTCCAACTATACAAACAAATTTTGCTGAAAACGTTATTAATAAAATAAATCAATTTTCTCATCCTAACCAAGATGAATTAGATAATTATTGTGCTAATAATTTAGCAACTTTAGAGTATAATAAAAT
Organism: Candidatus Sericytochromatia bacterium; assembly: GCA_046328075.1. GTDB lineage: Bacteria > Cyanobacteriota > Sericytochromatia > UBA7694 > JACMQJ01 > JAXLXG01. Next base: position 14,547 of record JAXLXG010000022.1, on the reverse strand, counting down.
AAATGTTCATGTTGAAGATTGTGAAAAGTGTAGAATAATAGTAAATCAAATTCAAAATCAATCTAAAAATTATTTTGAGCAATTTGATTTTAAAACATCTGGAAATTTCCTTGATGGAATATTTGATAAGATAGACTTCTTAGAGTCTGAAAAAGAAGTAAAGCATATATCAAATACTCAGATATCATCTTATATTGATAATTATTTTGATGCTCAGGAAAAGTCAGAGATTGATAAGCACTTAAGCGAATGTGAAAAATGCGAACAAAAAGCTCAGATGTTTGGTTTAGTAAGAAATACAGTATTAAATCTTACAAAACCAGTAATACATTTTAATTTTTCTAAGAAAGTATTAGAAGAAATAGAGCCTAAGAAAGACAAAGTAATAAATTTCTCTACATTTATGAGAAAATTTATACCAGCAGCTTCAATGGTTGCAGGTTTACTAATTGTAGGAACTTTTATTACAATGAATAAAACAATTGTTGATGAACCTGTTACAACTCAGGCAGTAAATAATATTACTGTTAGATCTGAAGACTTTCTTTTTGCTCCTGAAAGTCAAACATATAGAACAGACTCAATAGATGTTTTATCAGATAAGTCAGAAGATAACTCTTTAGTAATAGAAGATATAGGTTTATGATATTATTGGAAAAAGTATTAAAAATAAAGAAAAAGCTAATTTCTATTAGTTTGATTTTTGCTTTTGTTTCTTTTCCTGCTTTAGCTGATGAAGATAGAAAGCTACCAAGACCGCCAGTTGAATCGTCAGGTTCATTAATAATAAATTGGTCTTTATTAAATCTATCACCAACTCAAAGGGAAAGAATAAGACTTTTAAGAGTGGATTTTCAAAAACTGTCTGTTAGATTAAAAGCTGAAATGGATTTAAAACAACTTGATATCGAAAAACTTCTTATTGCTCCAAATTCAGATCCTAATGAAATAAGAAAGCTTTTAAGAGAAAGACTTTCAATAGAAGCAAAATTAAGAACAGAAGCTCTAGATAATTTTTTATCAATAAAATCTTTGTTAAACTCAGATCAATTGGCTAGACTACCTAAAGCTGTTAATCTAAGATAAATTTTAAATAATAGTTCTAATTAAAACTATTTTCATGATTTTGAATTATGGGTATAAACTAATAATTTCATTTATTTTATAGAGGATATAATTAAATTTATAAGAGTATTTTATTAGGATAAGTTTATTATTATGGAAATGAAGGATTGGCTTGAAGATGATTACTATAATCTTTTAGGTATTAATCAAAATGCTGATAATGAAATAATAAATAAAGCTTATAGACTTAAAGCAAAATCTACACATCCAGATACATATCCTCTTAACTCAATAGAAAGAGACTTGGCTGATAAAAAATTTAAATTATTAATAGAAGCTAGAGACACACTTCTTGATCCTGATAAAAGAAATGAATATGACAATCAAAGACTTATAAAACAAGAATGTTATTTATCTTATATAACTACAACATATTCAATTCCAGTTATTGAGAAAGTTGAAAAACCAAAAAATTCTTTTAAAGAAACATTAAAACAACAAATGTCTAAATATGAAGAAGATCAAGAGTTTATAAACTCAAATCAAGAAACTTATCATTATGAAGAAGAAATAAGTAAAGAAGAAAAATCTAGACAATATAAACAGGAAGGAGCAAAAAGATTTTATAGATTGGGAATGCAATATTTAATGAATAAAAATTATAGTAAAGCAATGACTTATTTTAGATCTGCTCAATATCTTGACCCAACAGTTAGAATACCCAGACAATATTTCCCAGATTAAATCTATTTTATATAGTATTTTTATTTAAACACCATTTTCAAGCCTATTAATTAACTCAGGAAATATACCTATTTTTTTTATTTCTGAAATAGCTCTTTCAATTGAATAATCAACTCTATGAAAACTTAAATTATTATTCTCATCAATAATTGCAAAAGATGCTTTATTAATTCTATCTCTTGGTTGTCCCACAGACCCTGGATTAACTAAAAATACATTATTATCTTGGACTAACTGAACATTTGTAGGATTTTGTTTATAACACATTTTATTTTTTTTATTAATATAATAAATATATGGTACATGGGTATGACCAAATAAAACATAATTTAAGTTCATTTCATCTGCTTTTTTAAGATTTTCTTCGTAACTCATTTCATATATATAAGCTAAAAAATATCTCTCATCTAAAATTGAACCATGAATATACATATGCTTTTCAAATTTATAATTGTTTTTTAAATTCTTTAACCATTCTAGCTTTTCATTATTTAATTGTGATACTGTCCAAGTTGCTGTTTTAAGACCTAATTTACTCATTCCTGTATCAAAATTGTTATTACCAATGGCATAATCATGATTTCCCTGAACTGCTATAAGATTTGGTAAAGTTCTAACTAAATCAATAGTTTCATTAGGAAAAGGGCCATATCCAACAATATCACCTAATATTATATAATCGGTTGCACCTAATTTTTTAGATTCTTCTATAACACTCTCTAATGCAGGTAAGTTGGCGTGTACATCAGCTAAAACACAGGTTATTTTTTTATTATTTACTATTTTTTCTTTAGTTATTTCTGTTTCATTTTTGGCTTCAATATTTATTTTATTATTAGATTCATCTTTTATTATTTTTTGTTTCCAATTTTTATTATATAAACTATCTTTTATTTTTTTTATTATAATATCTCTTTTATCAAAAAACCTAGGAGAAAGAGAAAACTCTTCAAGACCATTTAATACATGAGCAAATTCTAAATAAAATGAAAGAGAATTATTTAGAACTTCACAAAGTTTTTCTGAAAAGACTTCCCATTGCTCATTTGAAATATTATTTTCATGTCTTATTCTATGAACAATAAACTCACCAATACTTCTTAATTCTGTTGTTTCGTAAAACTCATCATCAAGATAATATAATTTGTGAGGTGAGTCTTTTTCATAAGCAAAATTTGAGGGGTTAAGATCTAGTTCTATATTATGAGTTTTAATAATACTAAGAGAGATTTTAATTAAATCTAAGAAATAGTCTAATCTATACTCTAAATTAGAAATATTATGTATTGTATAAAGCTTTTTACATATTGAACAAGGTAAATATTTATCATTATATTTAATAATAAACCATTGTTTTGAAGGATGATAGATCTTTAATTTATTTGATATAGCTACTTTTTTTGATAATTCTTTTTTTAATTTTTCAAATTCTTCTACTACTAAAGTTAGGTCTGTTTTTATAATAAAATTATTTACTTCTAAAAGTCTTGCACTAAATTTACCAGAACCTTCAGATGTTGAAAGATTTCCAACTTTATCTTTTAGCTCTATGGCTAAGTTAGAATTTAATAAAGTAAAAAGTTCATCAACAGAAAAGTTACATTCAAAACTATCTAGAATATAAATATCTGATTTTGACGAAACCCTAGGAAACCAATTATTTGACATATATTATAAAAGCTCTTAAAACTATTTAAGAGCTTTTTATTTTTTATCCTGTAATTAAGGTAATAATGCTTTAATATCAGGAATAGCCATTTTTAAGCTTGACCAACCCATACCTTGATTTGTTGTCTTTTTTGTTACCATTATAACAACAGCATTCTTCTCTTCAATAACTTTCATAAAGTGATAAACATGGCTTGAATTAATAAATATTTCTTGGAATGTTTCTTTAACTTCTCCACCTCTTTGTTTGGAAAGTAATTGTTCAATTCTACTAACAAGTTTACCTCTAAACATTTCAACTGATGCTGCAGATACTGCATCTAAATAGTCTTGAGTAAAGTAAGGAACTGTATGATAAACTCCCATCATCATACCTGAAGATAAATCTACTACCCCTACTGCAACTGCTCCATCTACATCTTGACAAACGCTTTGACAAACATCTGAAAGTTTACTCATTTTTAATTTCCTTCCTTAAGATAATTTTGTGATTATAGATTATTCAATACAATGGACATAAATAATAAATTTAATTAAGCAACTAATCCAATTGTGAGCATGTCTTTGTAAGCCTCAGCCATTTTTTTAGAATTTAGGTCAATATCAAACTTATGAATAAATAATTTAAGCATTTGATTATTAGAAGCTAATCTTTGATAATTTAGCATAGAAAAAGGTTCTTTGTGAAATTCACCTTTTGTTATTCTGTCTTGTACTTTAGCCATATTTACAGCAAAAAAAGACATATTGAAATGAGTATCTAAAATGTTTTTATTTGTAGATTGACAATCTTCTAAACCAGTAAAAGTTTTACTATCTCTAAATAAAAACTCTATTTGAAATCTACTTGAATAAAATTCAAAAATATCTAAGGCAGATAATTCAAGGTCACTTGAGTAAAATATATGACGCTTATCTTTATTTGTAAGTAGTAAAACTATTTTTATATTTCTTTTCAAAGATAAACTGTAAACAACTTTTGAGTACAATTTTTCACCCTCAAGTAAAGTAATTACATAATCTAACTTGTGATTTTTAAAATCAACTTTACCATAATATTTTCTAGGAGCACCTTTTTTGTTTGTTCTTTCACCTTGATAAAGATAATTTAAATTAGCATCTGACCTTAGTTTACAAATAATATGCTTCTCTTGTTTGATTATTCCATCTACAAACTCTTTTTTGAATGAAATCCATCAAAAGCAATATGTTTTATCTCTTTAAAGTATTCTTTGTTATTTTCAATATGTTTTAGGTAAAAATCCATTCTATTTTCACAATTAGAATCTGTTTGAAGTGCACTTATTGGATAAGCCGTGTTATATTCTGTATCTATCATTGCTAATAATGATAACTCTAAACCTTTAGTTACTTTTGAGTTCTTTCCATCCCAAAATTTACCTAAACCATCTGTTTTCTTTCCACTTTTTTTATAAATGACGCATCAAAAGCCAATATATTTTTATTATTTTCTTTATAGATTTCTTTAATTCCTATTACATTCATTTCTACTATATTTGAATGATTATCCTTTATATAATTTCTTGAGATTGTTTTTTCATTCAATTCTATATATCTGCTTATATTTCTAAAGTTTTTTTCCTAGACTGCAAAAAATTCCATTACTTACTTTTTCTATAAATTTTTTGGAGCTCTCTTTTAAATTAGACATTTTTGATAATACTTTTGTTATAATTCTCATCAGATAATTACCTCTTTATTATTTTTATTTTGATATTTTAAAAGTATAATAGGTTTTTATCTACTTTTTTACATTATTAAAAAATGTCCACTGTATTGTTATTGATAATATAACACTAATAATATCTACTAACAATAGGTTAACAAAGTTGATAATAATCAATTTAATTATAGTAAATTTTTATTAAAAAAATAAATAATAAAAAAGGTTATAATCTAAATAATCACAACCTTTTTTATATTAAATTTTTAAGGGCAATTTGTTTTAATAACTGATCTTGCCATAGCTAAATTTGTCTCTTTTTTACAAGCAACATAAACAAAATGTTGTTTATCTGATGTCACTCTAATTATATGTATATGTTCACTTAATGTAATTAATACATCTTCAATTGACTGATTATCAATTTTAAGAGCTTTCATTGCTGCCATTTTTTGTTTAACAACTTCAGCATTATAAGCACTAGCTACATCAGGATCAAAACTAGGACTATTAGTTATAGCACCTAAACTCATTCCTGAATTAATATCTACTACAGATATTGCAATAACACCACTTAAACCTTCTGATATACCTTTTATTGCTCTTTCTACATCTGACTGATTCATGTAAAAAACTCCTTTTATTTTAACTCAATTACTTGACCATTTTTTAAAGTATCATAATTGATATATATATTTGAATTATTCTTAACAAATATTGATTAACTTTAATATATTATATTTATATCAATTTTTTAATGATTTAGCTTCTTGTATAGCTATTTTGAATGATGACCATCCTAATCCTTGATTTATTTTCTTATTAGTAAGCATAAATATAGCTTTTTCAGTGTTTTCAATATACTTCATAAAGCAAATTATATCATTACTATTAATAAGAACTTCTCTAACTAAATTAGTTTTTTTATTTTTTTCTAATTTATCAATTATTTTACCTCTAAATAATTCTAATATAGTAACTGATAATTTATCAAAATAAACTTGATTAAAATCTCCTTTATTTTCTAGACCTAATAACATTCCACTTGACAAATCAATTATACCTACAACTATTGCCTCATCAACTTTTGAACAAATATATTTACAGTCATCATTAAATTGACTCATTAGAAATACTCCCTTAAAATTAAAGTAATGATCTATAGTAAAAAATAATTATTAAATAATTTCAAGTAGTTTTTTATTCTTATACGTTAATAAAATATAAATTTTATCTTTCTTAATTAAAATGAGTGTTTTAAAATGTTAATTAGATGTTATATTATTTAGAAAAAGGTTAAATAATAATTCAAAAAATTATTGTGATAGGAGATAAGGATGTTTGAAGACACAGGGAAGAATCTTTTAAACTCTCAAATAAATCTTGAAGGCATATCTCTTATTGATGTATTACAAATAGCACATTACTTAAGACATAACTCTTTATTAAAGATAATCTCAGAGAATGGAGTTGGTTTAGTACTATTTGAAAAAGGAGAAGTAACTCATTCTAAAGTTGAAGGTAAATTATCAGGAAAAGAAGCATTTAGAGAAATACTAAGTTGGAATGAATATAATTTAAGAAATTTACCATCAGACTCTGAAAAACTTGAAAAAAATATAGATATGCGTTTTGAAATGATTTTATTAGATTCAATGAGACAAATTGATGAAAAAAGAAGTAATGAGCAAAAAGAGAAAGCCAAGATAGAAGAAATGAGATCTAAACTTGAAGAAGAAATTCAAATAGTTAAACATCAAAATCATTTTAAAGAAAATATCATAAGTCTTGTTAATGAAAAAGATATATTATCTATTTCACTTTATGATGTTAGCCAAAAGAAAAATCTAAGTACATATCTAAAAGATAATAAAATAGATACAAGTATAATAGATTCATATCATGAATTATTTTACCAATTTAAAAACATAGATCTGAATGAAAATCTTCCAAGTATTACAAATACAATAGATCCAACTAATGAAAGTTATATATACTCTGATTATTTAGTTGTATATAAAATAATAAAAGATAATATATTATTAATAACTATATTAGAACAAGGTGTAAAATTAATATGGGGATTAAGAGATAATAGAGAAGTGACAGAGTTACTTATAAGTTAATATAAATTGTTTTCTAAATTAGATATTAAGCTTTACTTTTAATTATTTTAACCAATAAGTCTAATGAATTTTCTTGACTGAATACTATAGTAGGACTTATATCATGTAAATAATTTATTTTTTTTAGATATTCTGAGTAATCAGAGTAATTCATACTTTTAAAACCCATATACCATTCAGGAAATGTTCTTTCTTCTGCTGAACCTTTTATTAATACTTTTATGTTTTTATGTCTATTATCTTTTGATATTCTTTCAAAGAGAGCCTCAATATCATCTTTTTCACCTTCTAGAAGTTGTATTATATTACCATCTATATATAAAAATACTCCTGTAATATCATTCTTTGAGTTATGCTTATTTGCTTTATCAAGTATTGCTTTTAAAACATCATCTGTAAATTTTATATTTTCTCTACTAGAATAGATTAGTTTATATAACATTTATAACTCCTATAAAAAAACTATTGAATTTATATATCACATCATAGTTTATTTTTATGATAGTAGTTATACTACCATAAAATTATTAAAATTGTTTTATAGGAACTAAGTTTTTTACTATGTCTGAAATATTAAACTTAACATAAGGCTTAATTAGGAATAACTCTGCACCTATTTCTTCTGCTAATGATTTGGATTCTGCATTATTTTGATTGGTAAGAAATATAAAAGGTATTTTTTTCCACTCAGGATTTTTATTTATTTGTTTTTTTAATTCAAAACCATCCATTTTATCCATTAAAACATCTGATATTATTAGGTCTACTATATTATTTTTTAAAATTTCTAATGCTTCAAAACCATCAATTGAAGATAAAACCTGATAACCTTCCTTTGTTAAAGTATGTTCTAACATCCTACTTTGAATCATATCATCTTCAACTATAAGAATTTTACTTTTCATAAATCCATTTAACCTTTTTAACCTATAGTAAATTATTTTACCTGAACTATAGTCATTTAATATTATCCTTTTTTAAAATTTTAATTTTTCTAAATCATTCTTGATATCTAAATAACTTTGGTATCTATCATCAGGACTTTTTTTCATCATTTTATAAATTATATTTTTAAAATCATCACTTATATTGTTTGTATTAATAGAAGGACTATAATCCTTAACAACTTTTTCTTGTATTATTTCTTTTACTGAAGTAACTTTAAAAGGTGGTTCACCTGTTATTATATGATGTATAGTTGCACCTAAGGAATAAATATCAGCTCTATGATCAACTGAGTCAGAACTTATGAATTGTTCTGGTGGCATATACATTGGTGAGCCAACAATACCTGTATCGTTATTCTTTGACAATCCTATAACTTTACTTAAGCCTAAATCAAGTAACTTTATATCACCATTTTGTAATCTCATAATATTACCTGGTTTAATGTCTCTATGTATATAATTATTTTGCCTAGCATATTCTAAAACATCACACATTTGTAATAAAAATTTAATAGTTTTAATATTATCAAATTTAGAACCAAAATCTATATATTCATCAAAACATATTCCATCAATATATTCCATTACCATATAAGTATATTTTTCTGCCTTATCTGCATCAAATATACTTACTAAATTTGGATGTTTTAATCTTGCTGTACTTCTTGCTTCTTGAAGAAATAATGTTTCTACTTCAGGAGAACTCTCAACCAACTCATTTGATAATATTTTTAAAGCTACTTCTATTCCTAAAAATTGATGTACTGCCTTATAAACATTAGAAGTATAACCTTGACCTGAAAGCTCAACTATTTTACATTTACCAACTATTTCATCTTTTTTGGGCCAAAACCTAAAATCTCTTGCTTTGGCAATAGCTTTTTGCTTTTCTATTGGAGCATTAAAATCATTACTATTTACTTTAGAAGTTTCATCAAATATAACAGAAATGTCTTTTATATCTTTATTTTCTGTATTTTCAGAATAATAAAACTTTAAGTTAGTTGACTTAGTAAAACTTCTAATTGCATCTTTAATATTAGAGTCAACATTCATGATACTTTGTATATCAAAATTAGAATGATTGCTCCTAGTTAAAAATTTTATTATTCCATCATTCATAGTTAAACCTTATGTAATTTAAAATCCACTCATTTTTTAGAGTCCTGTTCTATATAATATTTTAGACTTTAAATTTAATATTTTAATGTTAATCATACATATATTTAAATTTTTTCACATTAACTATTATATACTATTCATGATTTTCCATAAAGTTATTTTTTAAATTTTTTGTTTATTTTTTAGTGTTACAGTTGATAATAATCAGCTTTTTACTCATCATCTTCATCTAAATCATCAAATATACCTAATTCCATTTTTACATCATCTGTTGCCATAGTCTTAGGATCCCAGTTTGGTATCCATACTAAATTAACATCTGTTTTTTCAATCTCAGGTAATTTTTCTTTAACTGCTTTAGGAACTTCTGCTATTAATTGAGGTCCATAAGGACACATAGGACTTGTAAGAGTCATATCAACTTTTACATTTTTATCTTCTATAAGTTCTATTCCATAAATCAGTCCTAAATCAACTATGTTTAAGTGAATCTCTGGATCAACAACTGTTCTTAAAGCTTGTTTTACTTGTTCTACTGTTGGCATATTTGCTCCTTATTAAAATAATTCTCATAAATTAAACTAAAATCATAATTAGGTATAAATTTTTCATTTAAATATTTAATATTATTCATACCTTCTGCATTTATCTCAATATTATATTCATCTGTTTTGTCATAAACTCCAACACCTAAGCTAATAATTAAACTAGGCTTAATTTGATTAAATGAGTCTATTAAAAAAGATTTTGTTATATCTTCTATTGAATTATCATATATAAATCTATTATCTACAGGTAGTCTTAAAAAATATAAATCAAATTTTTTATTGTTCACTATTAAATCTAATTTATAGTCTATATATTTAATAGATATATCTAAGTATTCATTTTTTAAAAATCTAATAATTCTATTAATATTATTCTTTGAAAAATTCTTTATTCCAAAGCTCTCAATATTGTTAGAAATACCATCATCAAATAAAAAATCTGAAGTAGAATTATTATAAACACTAGCAAATTTTGTAAATGATGTTATTAATATACTACTTACTTGGTTTTGAGAGCTTTTAATAAATTCTGATAATATAATATTTATAACTTCTGCTAATTGTTCAAAGTTAGGATATTGAGGTATATGAATAAAACCACTTATCAAATTTGAATCTTTTAACTTAAGCTCTGATATTAATCTCATAACATGTGAACAAAGAAATTTTCCTGCATTACCATTTGGATTTGAGAATAACTTTGCTTTTGTTATCTCTGTTTCTCCAATAAATATCTTATTATGAGTAAATACTGTTTGATTATTATCAAATTTATTTTCTAATCTATTTTTCATATAATCTTTATTATATTTAAACAAAATTGTTTCAAGAAAACTAATAAAGCAAAATTATTGTTTATCTTTAATTTTGTATTATTAATTTGCACTTTTTACTTCTCACTAAAAATTATATATATTTAGAACTATATTCTTTTATATATCTAATCATTGATGATAGTCCATTTGCTCTTGATGGTGATAAATGACCTTTAAGCCCTATCTTTTCAAAAACAAATAATTCATTATTTAAAATATCTGAAGGTTTTTGATTAGAATATAAACGCATTAAAATGCTTATTAAACCTTTAACAATTAATGAATCACTATCAGCCTCAAATTCCATTAACTTTAAGTCACTATTATATTTATGAATTAACCAAACCTGAGATTGGCAACCTTTAACAATATTTTCAGGTATTTTATATTTCTCATCAAGATTTTTTAATTCTGAACCTTGTTCTATTAAATATGAATATTTTTCTTCCCAATCTGAAAAATCTTCAAATTCTTCTATTATTTCATTTTGTATTTCTTCTATACTTTCCATATTTTAAATTTCTATTGGGTATGACCCCTTATCCTATATTTTAAATTGCAATTTTTTTGTTTACTAGATAAACTTATTAAACATTTTTACAGCTTTTTTAAGTGAGTTTATAAAATAATCTATTTCTTCTATAGTATTGTAAAAATATAAACTAGCTCTAATACTTTTATCTATTGATAATTTTTCATGTAGTGGCATTGCACAATGATGACCAATTCTAACAGCTATTCCAAATTCATCCAAAAGTGAACCTATATCATGCGGGTGAATTTTTCCTATAGTAAATGAAACAGCAGACCCTCTTTTTTCAATATCACTTGTACCATATATTTTCAAGGACTCTATTTCTAGTAATTTGTTTATTAGATATTTAGTAAGATGCTTTTCATATTTTCTAATATTTTCAATACCAATTTCATTTAAATAATCAATAGCTTTTCCTAAGCCAATAACCTCTGATATTTTAGGTGTACCAGCCTCAAACCTTTGTGGAACTCCTTCCCAATGTGATTCATTAACAGAAACAGTTGTAATCATACCACCACCCATTAAAAAAGGTGGCATAGAGTCTAAAATATCATATTTGCCATATAAAACACCTATACCTGTAGGAGCACACATTTTATGACCTGTAAAAACCATAAAGTCACAATCTAATTCTTGAACATTTATTTTCATTTGTGTAATTGACTGTGATGCATCAACTAAAACTTTTGAATTATATTTATGTGCTATTTCACATATTTCTTTAATCGGTGTAATTGTACCTAAAACATTAGACATCATAGTTATAGCAACAATTTTTGTTTTATCAGTTATTAATGATTTAAAAGAGTTCATATCTAATTGATAGTCACTATCAATATCAATAACTTTTAAAACTGCGTTTTTTTCTTTAGCTAATTGTTGCCAAGGAATAAAATTTGAGTGATGCTCCATAATACTTATTAGAATTTCATCACCTTCATTTATATTATTTCTTCCCCATGACCAAGCAACTAAATTTATTGCTTCAGTAGCGTTTGATGTAAAAATAATTTCTTGATCTATCTTAGCGTTTATAAAATTAGAGACTTTTTCTCTACCTTGTTCATAAGCGACCGATGCTTCTTGACCTAATGTATGACCTACTCTATGAACATTAGAATTATATTCTTCAAAATATTTTTTAATTGAATCTATAACAACATTAGGCTTCTGTGATGTTGCCGCATTATCAAAATAAACTAAATTCTTTTCATTAACTTTTCTATTAAGTATAGGAAAATCTTTCCTTAACTCAATAAATTTTTTTTCTAGTTCAGTTTTTTCTAAAACTTTTTCAATCATTTATTTTAATGAGGATACAATCCTCTGCCTCCACAATTAACTTATCATTTTATTAAAAAAAATAAAAATATTAGTTTACTAAAAAATCTAATAGTATAAATGATAAAAGAACTAAGTTATAAAGTGCAAGTTTTGTTAGAAAAAGATAGTAAAAAAAGGCTTAAAAGAGATTAATTTTAGATAAAGAAAATATATAATAATAAAATATTATTATATCAAAAATACATAATTAAACTAAATATATCAAAAGTTATTAGTATTTTTCTTATTATTTTCTAAATACCTATTATTTAATGAGTTTTAAGGTAAAAAAATAAATTAATCATATTATCTTGTATTATATAATTCCTTAACACTCTTTAAGTCTTCCATAGCATTATTAAGTTCTTCATCAACTTTCGGAGATTTTTTAGGTTCTCTTTTAGGAACTATTATTTGTATAGGAGTTTGAACAGGCACTGGCTTTTCAATAGTAACAGGATTAACAACCTTTCTTTCAACTGGCTGAGTTTTCTCAGCTTTTATTTCATTAACTTCTATACTTCTATTAGTATTTTGTTTTACAGGATAATCAAGATAAGGATTTTTTTCCTGTTTAATATCTTGTTCTTTTCTATTGAGTGCTGGTTCATTAACCTTTACAGGAGTAATCTCTTTAACAGCTGGTATATTTTCTGTTTCTTTAATTTTTTCCTGTTCAGTTTTCTTAGTTTCTTCAAAGTAATCCGATTTTTTATTTTTCTGGTCAACAGGTAAAGTTGTATAACTACCTGTCATAGACTTTAAGTTTTTAGCACGTACTATTTTTTTATCATTTGAACCTGCTTTAGAGAAGTCTTTAAAAGGCATTTTTTTTGTAACTTCAAGCATATATTCTTTCCATATTGGAGCACAGAAAGTTCCACCTGTTGCTCTCCACATCTTAGAATTATTATCATTACCAATCCAAACTAGGGTTACACGTTGAGGAATAAATCCGACAAACCAAGAATCTTTATGATCACTTGTTGTTCCTGTCTTACCTGCAACAACTCTATTTGGTAAAGCTGCTGCTGTCCCTGTCCCAGAATCTACAACAGCTCTCAAGCATGAAATAAGCATATCAACAGCCCTATGTGAGTAAACTTGTTCTAATTCTTGATTCCTATTATCTTCAATGATATTTCCATTTCTATCTTCTATTTTTAGTATAGGTGTGACTTGAGGAGGTCTTTTCCCACCTGTAGCAAATGTGCCATAAGCACTTGCAAGTTCAAGAGGAGTCACTTCTGCTGAGCCCAATGCAACAGATAAATTTGGGCCTATATAACTTTCTATACCTAAAGTTTTTGCTGTTTCAATTACTCTGTCAATACCAACACGATCAAGTGTTTTTACAGCTATTGTATTTATAGATTTTTTTACAGCATCTCTAATAGTCATAGCCCCATGATAATTTCCATCATAGTTTTTAGGACTCCAAACTCCTGACATATCAGGATAACTTATTGGAGCATCAACATCTACAGTATCAGGAGTTATAACCCCTGCATTAAAGGCAGTTAAATATACAAATGGTTTAAATGATGACCCAGGTTGTCTTTTAGCTTGTGTTGCTCTGTTAAATTGGCTCTTTTCATAACTTGTTCCTCCTACAATAGTTTTAATAAAACCTGTATTTGGATCAAGTGATATAATAGCACCTTGACCTATATTATTAGAAATTTTTAACTTCGGTATTTCGGTTGAAATTATTTTTTCTGCTAATGTTTGCTCATTTGGATCCATTGTTGTATAAACTTTTAGTCCACCTTTTCTTAATAAACTATCTCCATATTTTTCTGTGAGTACTGATATTACATAACTTGTAAAATATGGGTGAATTAATTTATAACTCTTTTTTACATTAAACATTTTAATAGGTTCTTTTTTGGCTGCTTCTGCATCTTTTCTTGTTATATAGTTTAATCTAACCATATTCTCAAGAGTTAAGCTTTGTCTCCATTTTG
>JAXLXG010000021.1:0-84904 GCA_046328075.1 Candidatus Sericytochromatia bacterium | reverse complement strand
AAAATTAATTTTATTACAGGATTTATATTTTGGTAAATTCTCAAATGTCTAAGGTATTGAAGTATAATACATTTTTAAAATGAGAATTTTTCAAGATTGCACAGGCGAAATAAAAGTATTAAATGATAAATGTATAGAACAATTTTTATGTATTCAATCTATAGATGATGAAACAGGATTTATTGATCCTTGTTTATTTTGGTTAAAACTCAAAGAAGAAAATAATTGGCATAGATTTTCAGTTGATGACATTTTATGTGCTTGGAGTATATATCAAAGTTTAGATGAAACTGACTTTGAAGATGGGGGCGATTTCCCATCCTTTGATATGTGTAAAGTATTTAACTTAAAAGACTTAAAAATAGACTCAATTAAAGTTTTTGATATTAATGGTTTAGTTCATTTATTGCTAAAATTCTATAATAGTACTAATTTATTAATTGAATATACTAAAAATGACCGTATAAAAATTACTAAAACAATTAATTAGATTTATAGATATTTTTTTATGTACTAAACAATCTGTTAAAATACTTAATAATATATTCAAGTAGTAGGAATATCATAAAAGATGGATAATAAATACAAAGAAGTTTTAGATTTTTGGTTTGGTAATTATTTAAAGGAAACAGAACCAAATGAATCAAAGTCTAAAATGTGGTTTATAAAAGATAGTGAAACAGATAAAGAAATAAAAAAGACTTTTCTTGACGATGTTGAGTCAGCTTTAAATAACTTATACGATGATTGGCAAAATGAGCCAGAATCTAGTTTAGCTCTTATTATCCTCTTAGATCAATTTACAAGAAATATCTTTAGAGATACTCCTAGAGCATTTGATGGAGATTTAAAAGCATTAGAAATAGCATTAAAATCTATAGAAAAAGGTTTTGATAAACAATTTTACCCAGTTAAAAGAATTTTCTTTTATTTACCATTTGAACATTCTGAAAATTTAGATATACAGAAAAAATCATTAGAACTATTTGATAATTTACTTGAAGAAACTCCACCTAACTTAAAAGAAAAAATTAGTAATTTTAAGACATATGCTCAAAAACATTATGATGTTATAGAGCGTTTTGAAAGATTCCCTCATAGAAATAAAATACTTAATAGAGAGTCGACTAATGAAGAAATTGAGTTCTTAAAAACTCCCAACTCATCATTTTAAACTTTTAAGAGTATTTAATATTTGCCAAAACAGTCTATAAACATTATTATTACAAAATATATTTGTAGAAAAAATTAGATGAGTTTAAATAATTATCCATATTTTATTTATGGTTTATATAAAAGAATTATTAAAGAAAAGGACTATGCCATTAAGTTTTTTTTGTTAATAGATTTATTTAATTCTCTATTACGCTTTACTTCCTTTATATTAAATAGAAAATACCCAAAACAAGATAAAAACTTATTGAAGCAATTACATAAACTTAGCACTAAAACTATAGAACCATTAAGTTTGTTGATATTAAAAGAATATAAAAATTTAGAGTTTATAGATGAACAAATAAACATTATATTAAAAGAAATAGATAAACAAAAAAAAGAATTTATAGAACAAGAGTATTTTAAAGACAATTTTATTAAAATATTCAATATCTTAAAAAAGACTATTAATAATATTAATAATTCAATAAACTTTGAATTATTAATACCACTAGAATTAAGACAAAACTTTATTAATTGTGTCAATATTAGTGGTGAATCAATAAAGCTTAGTAATATTTTTAATGATTTTAACTATAGTCTTAAAAAACTAAATTCTGAAAATAATTTAATTTTAAAATTTAAAGAATCAAGTGAAATTAGTACTATAAAATTGCTACCTGATAAAAAAACAAATAGTAGTTTGAATTATAAGGAGGTTGAGTTTTTAATAAATGAGTTTTCATATAATATAATAGGAGATTATTTATATAAAATTCAACTAAATAAAACTAATATACCTGAAAAATCTTTAAAATATGATGATCAAATTTTTATAAAGAGAGATTCTGTATCAGATAAACTAAATAAATTTATTCGAACTAAAGATTCAGGATATTTTTTTATTGTTGGAACATTTGGAACAGGTAAGAGTACTGCATTAAAATCTCTAGAAGATGAAAATTCTAACTTTAGTTTTTATAAAACAACTATAGATAAAAATAGCTACAAGAAAAATTTAAAAGAAATAGTAAATGAATTAATAGGAAAAGATATTGACATTGATAATAGTCAAGATTTTTTAAAATTATTTCATAATATAAAAGAAAAAACAAAAAAAATAATTATATTTGAAGATATACACTTAATTGACAAGGTAGATGAATTGCTAAAACTATTTCCTCAAAAACTTCCAGAAAATATATATATTTTCTTTTCAATGGCAGCCAGAGAAAGTGTTATTTTACCGATGCTAGAAAATAGAGAGTTGTATTATATACCTGCTTTTAGTTATTCAGAAACAAAAACTCTTGTAACTAGAATTTTAAATTATAAAAATATTTTTTATAGTAATGATATAGAAGAGATTATAAAAAAAACATACGGTTTTCCATTGTTTATAAAAATTTTATTACTTCAAAGTGAGTATTTTACTAATAGAAAAAAAGATATTGAAAAAAAATTTTTGAATTTAATAAATCAACTTGAAAACTATACTCTCAGATATGATAAAAAATTAAATAATTATACTAAGTACTTTTTTACACTTTTATCTATAAGCAAAGACGGTTTTACAAAATCTGAAATTGTATCAATTTTACCTGCTATTTCTAATATATTGATTGAAACATATATTGATAAAAGCAGTGAATTTTTAGTTAAAGTTAATAGTCGTTATAGATTATCATCATATGTCTTTGAAGATATTTGTGAAAAAAACTTATGTTCAAAAGATGAATTAAATTTCTTACATAATAAAATAATAGAGTTTTATGAACCATGGGATAAAAAAATAAATTCACAAGCATTAAAATTCTTACCTTATCACTATTTAGAGCTTAAAAATATTGATAAAGTTAAATCTTTAATGAGTTCATCTTTTATAAAATCTAAATTTAAGATTTTTCCTAAAGAAACTTTATCAGATATATCTTTATTAATTAAAGAATTAATAAATAGTAAAAGTGATTTATACGAGATCTTTAATTTTTCCTTTATACATCAAAGATTAAAAGATTCAGAAAAAAGAGAATTTATGTATATTTTAGATCTTGCAGAAGAAGGAGATTTTTTAAATATAATAAATAAATCTTTTAGTATAAACAAACCATTTGAGAGATTTTTAGAGTTATTAATTATTTCTTATCTAGCTATTGATAATAAGCAATACTTTGAATCAAGACAAGCAATTAAGAAGTTAATGAGTATTCCTAATATTTTTATAAATTCTAATAACTCAGAAATAATTTTTAAAATGAGTGCAGAGATCCTTTCTCAAGGAGTTTTTGATATTATAAATCTTCCAAAAAATAGAGAAGATGGTGTTAATGTAATTAAACACTTAAAAGAAACAGAATTTAGTTATAAAGTTATAGAGATAATATTAAAGCTTTTAGATGGGTTAAGTAATGAAATAGATAAATCTGTAATGTTAGAGGCTCTACTTAATAAGGTTATTGATTTTCAAAGCTTTATAATAATAGAAAAGTTTTATAAAGAAATTATTTCTATAATAGATAGAATAAATAATGATAATATAAGAGACAGGCTCTATCATGTATATATATTATGTATATTAAAAAAATCGGATATATATAATATATTTTTAAATAATTTACTAGAAATAAAAGATAAAGTTAAAACATCTTTGTTTAAATACTTATTTTATAGTAGTCTTTCCGTATTTTTTATTAAATTGAAACAAGAGAAAATAAGTTATGATTTTCTTTTAAAATCAATTGCTTTCATAGAAGAACTTGAAAATCTTAATCATATTCCTTTTATGATTTCAAATCTTATATTTACTATGAAAAACTATGAGTCAACATATTTTTATAATGAAATTATAGAAAAAGTATTTAATTTAATAGCTGATATATCATTTAACTATGAAGGATTACAAAGTAAGCTAAACCTTATTAACAGCACTTTAGAACCTAATTTATATAAAGATGAAATAAAATCTATAATCAATCAAATAATTAAATTTAATATAGATGGAAATATAACATTTATAAAATCATATATTAGTGCTTTATATAAAATAAAAGATAAGAGAACATTCAACAGTTTATATAATAAAATTTTAAAAAATATAGATAAAAAATCTGAAATAAATAAAATTAATATGTATTTATCTATTATGGAATTTGGCATTTCTGAAGATTTATATAATGAATTTAAGATATTACTAACTAATAATAATGAAACTAGAATAAAAATAACTCAAGTAATAGATTTTATTACAAATAAAAATATATTTTCAAGTGAAATAACTGATATAGTAATGCAGTTAATACTTTCTCTTGATAAAGATAATAGTTTTAGTCAGCTCTTAATTTCTATAATTCAAAATATGGATAAAAAAAATATAAGTCCAGCAGATAAGTTTTCTGAGAATATATATAATATCTGTAATGAAATAGAATCTACAAGTGATAAACTTAAAGTATTAATAAATTTGTCATATTTTTTAATAAATTCTAGTCAGAAAGATGCTGGTTTACAGCTAATTAGAAAAATTTATTCAGTTATTCTTTCTGAAGATGATATAACTAAATTTCAAGTTATAAAAGAGAGCCTAGATAATATCTCCAATATAAGAGAATCTTATAGTCAATATTATATTTTTTCAGATATTTTAGTTAATATATACAATATTTCACATTATATAAAAAATGATGAAATAATAGTTAAAATCTCAGAAGAAATATTTAAAAATGCAACTAAGTTAAACTTTAGTGATTTAAAGAATATATTTTATAGAAACCTTGAGTTTGCTAATAAAATTGTTAATGCTAATATTAAAATGCAAATTGTAAATCTTGTAAGAAAATATCTTGTATGTATTAATGAAAAAAATTTTATAATAGATATTCTACAAAAATCTATACTTATTTCAGAAGAAAACTTTAGTGATAACGATTTAAAATTAATGTCTATATCAAGCTTAGCTTATATTAACAGGATGTATGGGGATATAGATAGAGGAAAACAATTATTTAATAGATTTATTAATGAAATTAGATTTTCAAGTTATGATGAATACATATCAGAATCAATGATTCATGTATCAAAATTTATACATAAAATTGATAAGAAAGAAGAGTGTATAAGTTTATATAAGGGTTTAATAGAAAACGAAATCTATATAAATAATGAATATTATTTATTTAATACATATACAAATATAATCAATAATCTTACAAAAATAGCAAATTTAAAAGATCTGTATAGTTTATATATACAATTAATAAAAATTTCAATTAGATTAGATAATCCAAACTATAAAAGTGAATATTTGATTGCTTTGGTTTCTGCAATTACTAACTTTAAGCTTACAAGACAAAGTTTAGAACTACTAAATAAAGTATTTAGCCTAAGTTATTTTATAAAGGATGAAAAGTATTTAAGTAATTTTTATAAATCTTTTATTATTTCTATAAATAAATCATTAAGTAGATATAGTTTAAGTAATTTAGACTCATTTAGTCAGACAATAGAAATTTTTCTTAAATCTATGGAGAAATCTATAGACAATACTATAAAATCTACATCATTAAAAGCAGAGATGTTTTCTTTATTAGGTTTAGCCTATTATAAATTTGATAAAGTAAAAAATAAAAAAGATAGCTTTTTTAAAAGCTCAATTCAACTTATAAAAGAAATACAAGAAAATGAAAATAAAGTAGGTATAGAAACACTTACAGCTTTAAGAATCATAGCTACTAAAGATACAAAGCAAGGAAATAAGATATTACAAAATATAGTTAATACTATTAATCTTCAAAAAGAAGATAAGGATAAATTTAGTTTATTTGAAATATTTGTTTCTTATAAAAATCATATAGATAAGTCTGAAAATTATAAAGAACTTATAGAGTATTTAATAAATGATGGATTGGAGTTTAAAACAAATATCTTTAAAAATAAGATGTATATATTTGCATTTATTTATTATTATGAAAATAAAGATATAGAGAAAATGTATAAATATATAGAAAAAGCTGAAAAATCTATAAAAGAAGATGAATCGTATGACTCAACAGAACAAAAAATAAATCTAGTTATAAACCTTATAAATATAAGTCAAATTAACAAAGCTAACGAAGTACTAAAAAATGTTATAGAAAGTATAAAGAATAAACCTAAAAGAATAATGTATGAATTAATAATTAAGGTTTTTAATCAATTATCTTATTTAACAAAAGATAAATATAAAGCTAAGTTATTTGAAAATATACTTGAGCAGATTGAAAAACTAGAGCTTAAAGAAATTGCAGAACAAGATTTATACATATTAGCTAATAGTTATTCTAATATCAAAAATATTGATAAATTCAATTATGTTTTATTATATACTGATAATTTTAATCAAAAAGAAAAGCTTATAGATTTATTTATAGATAATCTTAGCTATGAAGAAGACTATGACAATTTAATTAAATTATTACCTTTAACACTTTTTTCAGTAAGGTTAACAGATAAGATTATTGCTTCTATTTTGTTATTAGTAAATGATAAAAATAAGATAAAACTATTAAATGAGAATATACTTATTTAGACCCTCAGAAATATAATATATATAATGGCTAATAATTTATTTAGAAGTATATTTAATCTTCTCAATTACTATCTTTTCGTGTATTATTTAACTCATAATTATCGTTATCACAAGAAAATAAAAGCTATGAAAAAATCTGTTTTGCCTGTAGTATTATCTTTATTTTTAATATCAGGTTGTGCTGGACAAGTTGCAAAAAAATATGATTCTAGTAAAGACTTTAAAAAAAGTAGAAAATATGTTGATAATGCCAGAGCCAGATGGATTTCAACTGATTCAATAGTATTACCTTTTAAAGAAGACCCAAAAGATTATACATTTCATTTATATTATTCACAATTTGGTAATATAAGCATTGCTAGAAGTGAGATTGTTGGTGGAGAATCTATAAGATTAGAAACATCTGGTTTTTTTAGTGAAAAAGAGCCAAATTTTGATAAATACTCATATTTAAAAGGTCAATTAAAAATAAGTACTTCTAAAATAAATAAAGAAAGAATTATACCAGAACTTCTTAGAGGGAATTTACTTTTAGTGATTCGTGATAAATCAGGTAAATTATATGATGCAACACAATTACAAACTTATGGAATTTTAGATCAATTATATACTTATGAAGGCGATGACTTAGGAGTTAGTTATAATAGATACCATCAACCAATTTTAAAATTATGGGCACCAACAGCTAAATCTGTAAAAATATATTTTTATGATAATCCTACTGATAAAAAGCCTTCAAAAGTAAGAGAAATGGAAGAAGTTGTTGGTCAAGGTATTTGGAAAATTCAAGGAACTGATTCTTGGATTGGTAAATATTATCTTTATGATGTAGAAGTTTATTCACCTATTTCTGGAAATCTTGAAAATAATATAGTAACTGACCCTTATTCAATTTCACTTTCTGCAAATGGTGAGAAGAGTCAAATAATAGACTTTGATGATGATAAATTAAAACCTTATGGTTGGGATAACCTAGAAAAGCCACAATTAAAATCTTTTAATGATATTTCTATATATGAACTTCATGTGAGAGATTTTAGTATAAAAGATAAAACAGTAAGTGAACAAAATAGAGGAAAGTTTTTAGCTTTTACAGAAAAAGAATCTCAAGGAATGAATCATTTATTAAATCTTGCTGACTCAGGATTAACTCATATACATCTTTTACCTATAGCAGATATGTCTTCTGTTGAAGAAAACGAAGTTTTAAGAAAAGAAGCTAATATTCAAAATATACAAGGCTCATCAAGTATTCCTCAGCAGATAGTTGGCTCTGTTAGAAAAAGAGATGGATACAATTGGGGATATGATCCAATGCATTTTTCAACACCAGAAGGTAGTTATTCTACTAATCCAAATGGTAGTGATAGAATCTTAGAACTACGTAGAGCAGTAAAGTCTTTAAGTGATAAGGGTCTAAGAGTTATTATGGATGTTGTATATAATCATACAGCTAGTTCAGGTATTGATAAAAACTCAGTTCTTGATAAAGTAGTACCAGCTTATTACTATAGATTAAGTAGTGATGGAAAAATACAAAATACATCATGTTGCCCAGATACAGCAACAGAGCATAA
Organism: Candidatus Sericytochromatia bacterium; assembly: GCA_046328075.1. GTDB lineage: Bacteria > Cyanobacteriota > Sericytochromatia > UBA7694 > JACMQJ01 > JAXLXG01. The sequence goes on along the minus strand of JAXLXG010000021.1, from coordinate 76,609 downwards.
TATGATGGAAAAACTTATGGTTGATTCTATAAAAATGTGGGCTAAAGAATATAAAATCGACGGTTTTAGATTTGATCTAATGGGACATCATACAAAAGATAACATAAAAAAAGTTAGACAAGTACTTGATTCTCTTACATTACAAAGAGATGGAGTTGATGGTAAAAAAATATATTTATATGGAGAAGGTTGGAAATTCGGCTCATTAAATGATATTTTACCAAATAAAGCAATGAATCAACAAAATTCATCAGGAACAGGAATAGGGACATTTAATGACAGATTTAGGGATTCTGTAAGAGGTGGTAATTTCACCGCAAAAACACTAACAGATCAAGGTTTTATTGATGGGCTATATTATGATTATAATGACATTTATCTTGATGGAAATGTTTCGCCTGTTCCATCAGAACAAAAAGAAATGCTTTTTAATCTAGAAGATAATATTAAACTTGGTCTAGTTGGAAATTTAAAAAATTATAAATTAAAAACTAATAATGGTCTACTAAAAGGTTCTGAGGTTAGCTATCAAGGTGCTGAGGGTTCTGCATATACCTCAAATCCTCAAGAGAATATAAGTTATGTTTCTGCTCATGATAATCATACATTATGGGATTTAATTACAGCAAAAGCCCCATATAATGTATCTGTAAGAGTTGCGAATAATTCAAGAGATACAGAAGGAGTAAGAACAGCATCTACAAGTGAAAAAGTTAGAATGCAAAATATGGCATTAAGCCTAGTTTCTTTATCACAAGGAATACCATTCTTTAATGCAGGTGATGATATGCTAAGATCCAAGTCAGGCGATGGAGATAGCTATGATTCTGGTGATTGGTTTAACGCTTTAGATTTCTCATATAGTACAAATAATTGGGGAATTGGTTTACCTCCAGAATGGAGAAATAAAAACGAGTGGAATTTTTGGCAACCACGCTTAGCAAATAGTAAATTAAAACCAACAAGAGATGAAATACTAAATAGTGTTAGTCATTTACAAAGAATGCTTAGAATTCGTAAAAGCTCTCCTTTATTTAGATTTAAAACTGAAAAAGACATTATAGATAATATAAGCTTTTTAGATAATGAATCTTTTGATAAGAATGAAAATAAATATATAAGTAATAAAATTCCTGCTGTAATTGGAATGAATATAGATGACAAGTCTGATATTGATCCTTTAAGAAAATCAATTTTTGTCTTATTTAATGCATCTAATGAAAATATTACTTTTACTAATAGACTTTTAAAAGACAGAAACTTAGTAATACACCAAGACTTAGCAAATAATCTTAATACATATATAGAAAATAAAAAAGTTAGTTTTTCTCCTGATCCTATGCTCAAAAATTCTATGTATAATAAATCTATGGGTAGTATAACTGTTCCTGCAAGAACAACAGTAGTATATCAAGAGTTTTAAAGGTTTTATATGAAAAAAATTTTAGTAGCAACATTAATTTCAGTCTTTTCTTTTAATATTGAAGTTTTAGCTGTTGATAAAACACAAGCCCAAATAAAAACAGAAGGAATTGAGGTTTCAACAAAAGAAGCTAAAAAAGCTTTAATGAAAAAATCTTATGTTTTTATTGATGTAAGAAATAAATGGGAATATGATAATGGACATATAAAAGGTATAAAGCTTATCCCTTTATCAGAAATAGACACAGAAGCATTAAAGCTAGATAAAAGCAAAAACTACATTACTGTTTGTGGTGCAGGTGTTAGAAGTAAAACAGCAGCAGAAAAAATGCAAAAACTTGGGATAAAAGTTTTTAGTATGAAAGGTGGAATGAATGAGTGGAATGAAAAAGGATTTCCAGTAACTCAAGATTAGTATATTAAATAATATATCATGACATTTTTTTTATAATTTGTTTGTAAATGAATTAGGCGACAAGCAGGAAGTTATGGGAGTAAGAAAAAAAGGTCGTAGAAAATTAAACTATAATGGTAGGCTTTTTATTTGGTATTTCAAAGAAGAAGAATGGTATTTAGTTGAAAATGAAGAAGGACTATTTGCTTATGAACCACTGCTACATATTCTTTCAGAAGATAAAAAATTTATTGTAACTTATAGAATAAATCAAATAAAAAGTGAATGTCCTTATATTACATCAAAAGGCTCTGAGTTTTCAGGAACAAATAATTCTCTAGGTTGCCGGCAAAGGCTAAGAACGCCTAATTGGAATTATGAATTTATTACACCAAAAATAGTAAGAGAAATTATTGAATGGTGTTTAAACCCTAAAGAAAATTTGGTTTTTGTAGACTATTTTGGTAGAGAAATAAAAACAACATAAAAAATATATGATTAATAAATCAATGGAAAATAAATTAATTTTAGAGAGATAATCTTAATCAGGTTGAACAGCTAGTCTATAACCTACATTCATAATAGTTAGTAAATACTTAGGTTGCTTAGCATTCTCTTCTATTTTTTGTCTTAAATGTCTAAAATGAACTCTTAACATATCAGGATTTTCTTCTCCTTGATAACCCCAAACCTCAAAAAGAATTGTAGAAAGTTTAACTGGTTGATCTGTATGTTGAAGTAAACAATACATAATTTCAAATTCAATAGGAGTTAAGTTTATTTCTTCATCTTTAATTTTTATCTTTAACACATCAGGAAAAAGTTTAATATCTCCTGCTTGTAATATCTCTGTTATTTTTTTATCTTGTGATACAGGTTTTTTACTTCTTCTTAAGAGAGCTTTAAGTCTTACCATAAGTTCTTGTGGTTCAAATGGTTTTGTTAAATAATCATCTGCACCAGAGTCAAAACCTTGTACTTTATCTTCAAGAGCATTTTTAGCTGTTAACATAATAATAGGAGTTTCTTTAGTTTCTGCATTTCCTCTTAATTGATTACAAACAGTATAACCATCAAGTTTTGGCATCATTACATCAATAAGAATAGCATCAAAATTTCCTTGTTTAGCCTTTGCAAGTCCTTCTGCTCCATCACTTGCCGTTTCAACTTGATATCCACTTATACTAAGATTTATTTTTATTAAATCTAAAATATATTGTTCATCATCAACAGCTAGAATTTTAAACATAATTATTTACCCTACTAAAATTATTCTTGATTTTCACATTATAATATTATAATTTGTTAAATATCTAAAAGTATTATAATTAATCTAATTTTTATGGATTTTATAATATTTCTTTTATTTGATTATTTTATAAGCCAAATTTTTTAAATACATCTATAATTAAATATTGTTATTAGATTTTAAATTTGTAATGAAAAGAACATTATTTGCATTAGCTTTATCAATATTAATACATATACTAGCATTTGCCGCTGTTGCAACTGTTCAACTTTTATCACCACCAAAAAATCAACAAATGAAGGTTATGTATATAAAACCTGTAACTTTACCAAAAACACAGATAAAACAAACTAAAAAAATTGATTTACCTAAAACATCTCCTAAAACTGAGCCTATAGTTCCTAAAAATCATGTAGTAACAACTCCGAAGATTGATAAAATAGCTATAAAGACTAAAGTAGATAATTTACCTAAAGCAAAGCCAACACCAAAACCTGTTATAACTCCTACTCCACAACCTGTATTAACTCCTGCACCTATAGAGTTTGAAACACCAAAACCAGTTAAAACAGCTATTGCGAATAAACCTAAAAAGTTAACACCTGCACAAATTAAAGAACAAGAAATGCAAAAGAAAGTAGCTACTTTAAAAAGTATTCCATCTGTAAAAAATAATAAATATTGGACTGAAGCAAGACTTAGAAGATTAGAATTACCACCAGGTATTGATAATTGGAATGATGTAAAAAAATTAACTGAGTTTTTTGATACACAATATAAATGGACTTATACACCACCAGCATTAGGAGATGGAAAAACAAAAGATCCAGATGTGAATCCTTATGTGGATACTCAAAATAATCCAAGTTCTGAACTAGTTGAACCGACACCTAGTCCAACAGATGATAATATTCCTACATGGAAAGAGTATAAAGAAGTAAATAATGACTATAGCATTAGATTTACTAATGATAATATCGGATTTATAGCTTATTTTAAAGAAAATGAAAAGAAAGTGGAAATTACATATTTCCCTTATACGTCTAATGTAGATAATAAAGAGACAGATATTAAAATTCCTGAAAATACAAATCCTGAAGATTTAAAAAATTTTGTTCTACCTTTAACAAAAGAAGATTTAGAATCAAGAAAAAATCCTGAACAAGATAAAATTGCTAAAGAGCAGTTAATAAGAGATATTATTAGAACATATAAGCAACAAATAAATAATAAACAATAAACTATTTTTTAAATTAGTTTTATTTCTAATCCTTCATAAGCTGCCTGAGAATTTGGAAAAAAATCTTGAGTTTGTCTTTCCAAATTATCAATAAATTCATCATTATGCATTGGGTCATGATGCCAAAGAATTAGTTTTTTTACACCTGATTCTTTAGCTATTTTTACTGCTTCAATCCAAGTTGAATGACCCCAACCTTTTCTCATTTGATATTCTTCTTCTGTGTAATTGCAGTCATAGATAAAAATATCAGCATCTTTAGCCGCTCTACATAGGTTTTTATCTATTTCATCAGTATGTTCTGTATCAGTTGCATAAACTATAGTTTTACCATGAAATTCAGTTCTATAGGCTAAGCACCCATCAGGGTGATTCGCTCTATAAGATTTTACTTTTGCTTCACCTACAACAATTTCTTTATCACTTTCTATATCATGAAATATAAGTTCTGAAGGACTTTTAGGTATTGGAACAGGAAAATAAGGATATTTCATTTGATCTGATAATAATCCTTCTAAAGTACATCCTATTTTTCTTTCTGCATAAAGTGTAAAAGTATTTCCAGGGGCATAGAATGGAACAAAAAAGGGGAATCCTTGTATGTGATCCCAATGAAGATGTGAAAAGAAAATATGAGCTTTTAAAGGCATCTTTGTTTTTAAATGATGTCCTAGTTCTCTTATTCCTGTTCCTGCATCAAAAACAATTAATTCATCTCCACATCTAACTTCTAAGCATGAAGTATTACCTCCATATTTAAGAGTTGTTGGTCCAGGAGTTGGTATACTACCTCTAGCTCCCCATACCCTTATAGTAAAACTATTATTTGACATATTCCTCGAACCAAACTAAATAACTGAAAAAAACTTTTTTATTGTGAGTCATATTATATCAGAAAACTTTCATAATAAAATACCTAATATGAGTACAATTTTACACTAAATAAAAAAAAAATACTGTTACTTAGATTACATGATTAGATTTTATTTAAAAAATTTAGATATTATAATAATTTGTACTATATTTAAAATATAATTGAAGAAAAAATAATTGTACTAAATGAGATATGAAGTTAATAAAAATAGCTAATAGTAAAAATAATGAAATTCTTGGAGATAAAATAATTTATGCTAATACTCCATATAGAAGATTTATTGGTCTAATGGGAAAAAAAGAAATTAATGAAGGTCAAGGAGTTTTTTTAACGCCATGTAATTCTATTCATATGATGTTTATGAAATTTCCTATAGATATTATATTTTTAGATAGGAAAAATAAAATAATTCATATAACAGAAAATATACAACCATGGAAGATAAGTAAAATTGTTTTTATGGCACAATCCGTTTTAGAATTACCTGTTGGTTCTGTTTCTAAAACTGATTCAAAAGTTGGCGATAAATTAACTATAGAGTTTTAAATGAAAGAAAAAAATATAATTGAATTAGCTAATAAATATTTTTATAAAGAAAATCCAGAAATAATAAAAAATATCGGAGATGATTGTGCTGTTGTAAAAGAAATTAAATATAAACAGCTTTTTACATCTGATATCTTAATAGAAGACACACACTTTTTATTAAATAAAATACCATCATATCTTTTAGGTTGGAAGTCTTTAGCTGTAAATATAAGTGATATAGCTTCAATGGGAGGAGTTCCTAAATATGCACTACTTAGTTTAGGTATTAATGAAAAAGTTGATTATAACTGGTTAGATAGTTTTTATAAAGGCTTATCAGATTGTGCAAATAAATATAATGTAAATATTATAGGTGGTGATACAGTTAAATCACTAAAATCTATAGTAATAAATATTAGTTTAACAGGAATAACAGAGAAACCAATTTATAGAAATAATGTGAAATCAGGTGATTTGATTTTTACAACAGATTATCTAGGTTTATCAGGAGCAGGTTTTTGGTGTATAAAAAATGATATAAAAAATGATTTCTGTATAGAAAAACATTATAAGCCTATACCAAGAATAGAAGAAGGTTTATTTCTTGCTCAAAATGTTAATCGTTTATCAATGATGGATTCAAGTGATGGATTATTCAAATCTATAGAAACAATGTGTGAGCAAAATAATTTAGGTGCAAATATCTATAGTAAAAATTTATCAATCCACAACTCATTAAAAGAAGTGTCAAATATAAGTAAAATTAACTCAGAGGATTTTATATTATTTGGTGGAGAAGATTATGAGTTAATTTTTTCTATGAGTGAAAATGATTATAATGAAATTAAACATATTTATGAAGAAAAATTCAATATTAAGTTAAATATACTAGGATATTTCACCAATGAGCATAATAATATTTATTTAGAAAAAAATGATAAATTAATTCTTTTATCTGATCAAAGTTTTAAACATTTTTAAGATATAAATCTAAAATTTTACTATTTAAATATTTTTTGATTATCATTTAGATTATGAGTTTTGTTGATAATATAAAAAATACATTTTCAACTATCGGTTTTAAGATAGTTTTTATTATATTGGGTGTTATTTTATCTATAATTACATTATTTTTCTTAATAATTTATTTAATATATGATGTAAAAGCATTAGATAGTTATTTAAGACCAGAGCCATCAAAGCTATATGATACTAATGAACAACTTTATTCAGTTTTAGATTATTCTCAAAAAAGAAAAGTAATACCACTTTCAAAAATATCTCCATATCTTATAAAGTCAGTTATATCAACAGAAGATAAAGAGTTTTATCATCATAAAGGGTTTTCGATATATGGTTTAGGTCGTGCTATATTGGGCAAAGGTGGGGGAAGTACTATAACACAACAACTTGCAAGGAATGTTTTTTTATCTTCTGAAAGAAGTATCATGAGAAAAATCAAAGAAATTATTATTGCAATAAAGATTGAAAATTTTTATTCAAAAGATAAAATTTTAGAGCTTTATCTTAATGAAATATATTGGGGTGATAATGGATATTATGGAATAGAATCTGTTTCTAATTATTATTTTGGAAAATCTGCACAATATTTAGATTTATATGAAAGTACCTTAATTGCAGGAATTTTACCTGCTCCAGAAAGTTGGTCTCCAAGAGTTAATTTTAAAAAGGCTAAATGGAGACAAAGTTTAGTATTAGAAAATATGGTAAAGAATAATTATATTACTCAAAATGAAGCAAATATAATAAAAAATACTTATAGGAAATTAGCCCCTATTAGTTTAATAAGAAAAAGTAAATATCCATATTTTACAGATTATATTGTTGAAAAGCTTGAGAAAATAGATAAAAAATATACATCTGAAAAATTTTTATCAAGAGGTGGATTAAAAATCTTTACTACCATTAATCAACAATATCAACAAAATGCAGAATCTATACTAAGAGAGGAAATACGAAAACTTAGATACAATAATGTTAATCAAGGTATTATTATTTCTATTAATCCTAAAAATGGATATATTAGAGCCTTTGTAGGTGGTAAAGAATATAAAGGTTTTAATAGAATATTTTCAAAAAGACAACCAGGTTCAACATTTAAACCTTTTGTTTATCTTACTTATTTTAATCAGTTTTTTACAAGTCCTAGTGATGTGTATCCAGATACATTAGAAATAGCTACATATAAAAATGCTTTAGAAGTACCATGCAAAAAAGGTGATTATAGCTTAATGCAAGATGGTAGATGTTATAAAGATTATATTGTAAAAAACTATAATAGTGTTTATATGGGTAGAATAAGTTTAAACACTGCTATAAAGCAATCTGTTAATACAATTCCTGTAGGTTTAGCTTATGATATGGGTATAAAAAAAGTAATAAAAACAGCACATGATATAGGTATAAGTTCAAAGTTAAAACCAGAGTTAGGAACTGTTTTAGGTGGTTCAGAAGTAACACCATTTGAGTTAATTAAAGCATACTGTGTTTTAGCCAATGGAGGTTATGCACCTGATAAAATAAGTCCAATAATTAAAGTATTAGATAAAAATAATAAAAATATTTATAATGGAACAAATACAGGACTAACACAGCTTTATAGTTCAATCGCTGTTTATAAATTAAATCAAACATTGAAAAAAGTTGTAGAAAGTGGAACAGGAACAAATGCATATGTATATGGAAAAGTTATAGCAGGAAAAACAGGTACAACATCAAATAATCGTGACGCTTGGTTTATAGGTTATACTCCAAGTTTAGTTACTCTTGTTTGGTTAGGTAATGATGATAATTCTAAAATGGTTAATATAACAGGTGCAACATGTGCAAAAATTTTTAAAAAGTATATGGAATCTATAAAATCCAGTGTTCCTTCAGAGTATTTTCCAGAACCTGATAATATTTTTAATGATACATATTTTTTAGTTAGAAAATACTTTATAGATTTATTTGACTTTAGTGATTAGTTGAATAAATGAAAAATTATTAATGAAAGATGAAAAAATAATAAGTAATAATTTCATCAAGCTAATTTTTGAACAAATAAAATTATATTTTAATTAATTTTAAGCATCAAGTCTATTTATCATTTCATTATATTGATAATTTATAGAATTAGAACTATCTAATCTACTTATCATATCATTATAAACATTTGATTTATTTTCTTCTTGTTTTACAGGAAATTCATTATTAAAAACTTCTTTTTTAATATAATCAACAAGTTGTTGATCGAATCTTTCTACAGCTTTAGATTCTCCATCATTTAAAAGTGTTGCTACAGCTTCTGCGAAAAGTTCTTCGGTTCCTGCTCTATTTCCAGTTTCTGTTCCACCTTTTAGATAATCTTCTAGTTTATTAAATAATCTTGTGTGATGTGCTTTCATTTCATCTGATTTATCTAGATTGAATAAGTCTCCAATAGCGTGTGATACTTCATGAATAGCCAAAGATTCTGAACCATGAGTTCCAATACTTATTGCAACTGCTTTATCACTAGGGTTATATACGCCAGGTACATCATCCCAAGTTGAACCTTCTTTCCAATTACGAGGTTTATGTTGTAATAAATCATCATTCTCAGCCATTTTGGTAACACCAATATTTCCAAATTCAATAAATTTTAAACCTTTATCTTTGAGTTTTGATAAAACGCTTTCTGGAAATTTTGCTAGTTCTTCTACATTTTTTCTTACAAGTAAATTATCATAGTCTTGTACTTTTAAAATATTACCTAAAGCTCTAAGATTTGGGTGATCTTTATATACTTCGTCTGGAACTTTAATGCCGTCTGGATTTTGTTTATGATCAGGTATTGCAATTAGTTCTTGATGTGTAAGATCCATTGTAACACTAGATCTTATAGCATTCTTATTTTGTGGTACTTCATCAAAAAACTTAACAGCATAAATCTTTGTATCACTTACAGATTCTTTTACTTTAAATTTAAGTTGAAGATTATCTGTTTTTCCTTCAAAGTAACCCACAAAGAATTTTTCATCTTTAGTTTCAGCAGCATTTTTTATGGATTCAGCTTCAGCTTTGGTAATAATACCATCTTGGGCTGAGGCTTTTAAAATATTATTAAAATTATTTCTAAATACTGATGTCATAAAAAATTCTTAAAAATTATACTTACTTGATTATAGCAACTTGTGTTAAAAAAGTTGCTTTAATTTTTTAAAATATTTTTGTTTCACTTGATTTATAAGCTATATAATTAATCTCTGATTTTTATAATAACTGAGAAGTAAAATAAAAAGATAAGACTAAAAATGTTGAATATTTTTAATTAATATATTTCTCAAAGTAATTTGGTTTAAATATAATATTGAAATTTTATGAAAAAATATAAGCTTGTAGAGATTTTTTATTCCCTTCAAGGTGAAGGTTTAAGAGTAGGAACACCTAACATATTTATTAGATTCTCTCATTGTAATTTATCATGTGATTTTTGTGATACACCATATAATGATGTAAATCTTGAGCTAAATAAAAGTGAATTATTAGAAAATATAAGACAATATAACTGTAAAAATATAATTCTTACAGGTGGCGAACCAATGCTTCAGATAGATGATGAATTAATTGATATATTTAAAGAAAATAATTATTATTTGGCTATTGAATCTAATGGAATTAAAGATGTTCATGAAGGTATTGATTATATCTGTATTTCTCCGAAATCTAAAAAGTTTAATCAAATAGTAGGTGATGAATTAAAGTATGTTCTTAAAGTTGGAGATAATATACCTGAAAAGATAGGAGACTTTAAAAATTATTTAATATCTCCTCAGATGAACTATAATACACCAAACTTTGAAAACTTAAATTATTGTATTGAACTTGTAAAAGATAATCCAGAATGGCGTTTAAGTATCCAAAGCCATAAGTTTATGAATATAAGGTAAAAATTATGGCTAATAAAAACTCAAGATACAGCTCTAATATTTTAGGTAAGTACTATGTTGATAAGTCTTGTATAGCTTGTGATGCTTGTACTGGTATTGCTACAGAATTTTTTAAAATGAATGATGATGAAGGTCATGCTTATGTAAATAAGCAACCTTTAACTAAAGAAGAACAAGACTTATGTGAGGAAGCATTAGAAGCCTGTCCAGTTCTTGCAATAGGTAATGATGGAGAATAATTATCTAAGCAGGATATGGCTCTGCTAATAATTTATCAAGCTCACCAACAGAATTTAGATAATGTATATCATCTGAACCACCAACAGGTTGATCATTTATAAAAATTTGAGGTACAGTTCTTCTACCAGATTTTTCTACAACAAAATGCTGCAAGTCATCATCATGAGTTATATCAATTTCTTCAAACTCCACACCTTTTTTCTTTAATAAATTTTTTGCTCTTGTGCAATAAGGGCAATAATCTTTAATATACATAACAACTTTAGCCAATTTATACCTTATCCTTACTTTCAAATTAATATAAAAAATTGCTTATTTCTATAAAAATTATAACAATCAATAATAAATTAGTTTTTAGGATTAATCTAAATTTTTGTTTTAACTAAAATAGGATTAGTTTATAATTTTATATAAGGTTTCTAAAAAACATAGATTTTTCTATTGATAAATAATACAATAATAAACATTAGCCAATTTTTATTGAAAGTGAGATAAATGACTAATCTTGGTATAGCAGGAGGCGTTTCATTACGCACAGTTAATCAATGGATTTCTGTTATTGATACTAATTTAACCAACTCAAAAAGAATTGGATATAAAGAAGTGAGAGCAGATCTAACCTCTGGTGAAGTTAGTAGGTATGGAACAACTCAATCTATTGGTAAAATCCAAGAAATTACATTCCCTAGTGCTAGTCTAGAAATTGGTCGTTCTCAAATTCTTGATTATGTACAGGGTAATTTAACACAAACTGGACAAATTGCGGATTTTGCTCTTAGTGGTAGAGGGTATTTTGTAGTTGAAGATAATAATGGAAATAAATATGCAACAAGAGATGGACAATTTATGTTTGATTCTGATGGATATTTAGTAACAGCAGAGGGGTTAAGAGTTTTAACAACAGGTTTAGATTATATTAGAGTTCCCGCATCAGAACTTTTTTCTGTTAATACTAAAGGTGAGTCAGATTCTACCACAATAGACCCAACACAAATAAATACTACATTTAATCCTGCTTCAGGTGTTAGCTCATTAAGAAACTCAACATATGGAAATAAAAAGCTTTTAGTAATAGATATACCAACTGAAAGTAAATTATTATATTCTAAGTATGGTTATACAAAATTTGATATAGGTACTAAAATACCTATTAGAATTCAAAATGATTTTAGTGAAGTTACAGATGGAATTGATACAAGCTTAATTCCTAATAATATGTTAGATACAGGATTTGCTACAGGTACAGTAACTGCAAATCCTGCTTTAGCAAAAAAAATGGCTGACTATTTTAGACATGATACTCAAAATGGTGTTTTAAGAATGTCAACTCATGATGTAGGTGGTACTCAAAATAGATATGTTCAGGCTGCTCTCACCTCACAACAAGTTAAAGACTTTAATTTTGAGATGGATTATAATCTAAGGGATAATGCAACAGGACTAAATACTAATTTTGGAATTACAATAGGTAAATCTTCTCACTCATCCACAGATCAAGGTGATGGAATATTTATAGGTGCAGGATTAGCTAATCAATTAGTTATAAGAACAAATGGAGTTATTGTTGCTGCTTCTGTATTAGGTCCTACATTTGGTGATTCACCAACAGCACTTACTTTAAATCCTGCACTAAAATTCACACTAAAAGTCAATTCAACAAATGGAGTTATAACTGCACAATTATTTCAAAATAATGTTGCTGTTAGTGCTTTACTTACATATTCTAGTAAATATAATGGTGGATATATGTCTGTGGGAACAAGTGCTATACCAGCAGGTTTAGCTGGCTCCTCTTCTACACCATCTGATAATGTTATTGATATAACAAATATAGACCTAGTAGAAAGAGCAAAAGATAGTGAATATGTTGTAAATATTGTACAAAAAAATAAAAAAGATATACTTAAAAATGGTCTTAATGCAGACGAAGAAGAAACTCAAGTAATTCAACAATATCTAGAAGAGTCCACTTCTACACTTGCTGATACATTGCCAATGCTTTCAAATGCTCAAAAATTGTTTACAGCTATCTCTAAAATAATTTCTGTCTATAATAGTATTACTGATGATATGAATAATACTATTAGATAGTTTATATAGAAAAATTTAAACTTATACTCAAATAAAATTAGTTTGGATTTTTACAATGGTCTAAAGCTGCATTGCTTAAAGTTTTTTTGTTTCATAAAGTTCAAATTATAAAATCTAAACTTAGTTTTGAATTTTTTTAAGAGTTACTTTTCCACCATCATCTTCATGTATCTTGTACCCTTCAGGTATTGCTTCTAAATTATTTTTTTGAGACTGTTTTGAAAAAAAGTATTCAATTGTTCCATCAGAGTTTTTTTTCTCATGAAGAAAATAAATTAAATTTTTTCTATTAATATATTTAAATGTCATAAAGCCCTTTTTTATATCTGTAATTCTTCTCATCTATTTTATATCACTTTTGTGAGTTTATTATTCATTCACTATTTTTTATTATGTATAATTCACTTAATTATTTTTATAAGGTAAATGATATGGATAATAGATTAATAGAATGTGTACCAAATTTTAGTGAAGGTAGAGATGAAAATATAATAAAAAACATAACTTCAATTATTGAAAGTGTTGAAGGTGTTAAACTTCTTGATGTTGACCCAGGGAAAGCGACAAATAGAACTGTTGTAACATTTGTTGGAAATCCAGATAATGTTATTGAAGCTGCTTTTTTAGCTATTAAAAAAGCTTCAGAATTAATTGATATGAGTAAACATAGTGGAGAACATCCACGTATGGGAGCTACAGACGTTTGCCCACTTATCCCAATATCAAATATAAGTGTGGAAGAAACTGTGGAATACTCCAAAAAACTTGCAGAAAGAGTTTCTAAAGAATTAAATATACCTACATATTTATATGAAAGTTCTGCTACTAAATCTAATAGAAGAAATTTAGCTACTATAAGGGCTGGTGAATATGAAGGTTTATCTAAAAAACTCCAAGATCCAGAATGGAAACCTGATTATGGAGATGCTGTTTTTAATTCTAAATCTGGAGCAACTGTTATAGGTGTTAGAGATTTTTTGATTGCATATAATGTAAACCTTAATACAAAGTCTACAAGAAAAGCTAATGCTGTTGCTTTTGATGTTAGAGAACAAGGAAGAATAAAAAGAATTGGAGATCCTGTAACAGGTGAAATTGTTAATGATGAAAATGGAAATCCTGTAAGAATTGCTGGAAGCTTGAAATCTGTTAAAGCTATTGGTTGGTTTATTAAAGAATTTGATATAGCACAAATATCAATGAATTTAACTGATTACAAAGTAACACCTTTACATATTGCTTTTGAGGAGGTTGTTAAAAAAGCTGATTCTAGAGGTTTAAGAGTAACAGGTTCAGAACTTGTAGGAATGGTTCCTCTAAAAGTAATGCTAGACGCTGGTATTTATTTTTTAAAAAAACAAGGAAGATCTCATGGTGTTTCTGAAAAAGAATTAATACATATTGCAGTTAAATCTCTTGGTTTAGATGAATTATATCCATTTGAACCAAAGAAAAAAATTATTGAATATGCTTTAGATGATAAAAAAGACTTATTAGTTAATATGTCATTAACTGATTTTGCTAATGAAACTGCTTCAGAATCTCCAGCTCCAGGTGGTGGCTCTATTTCTGCTTATGTTGGTTCTCTAGGAATTTCTTTAGGGGCTATGGTTGCTAATCTTTCAGCAGGTAAAAGAGGCTGGGATGATAAGATTGAGCAAATGTCAGAGATCGCTTATCAATCACAAATTATAAAAGATAAACTATTATTTTTAGTTGATGAAGACACAAGAGCTTTTAATAAGGTTATGGATGCTTTTGCTTTAGCTAAGAATACAGAGCAAGAAAAACAAATAAGAAAAGATGCTATTGAAAATGCTAATAAATATGCTGCTGAAATTCCATTAAAGGTAATGGAAACAGCTTTTGAAAGTTTTAGTTTTATTAAAGAAATGGTTGAAAATGGAAATCCTAATTCTATTACAGATGCAGGAGTTGGTGCTTTATGTGTAAAATCTTGTATTCATGGTGCTTATTTAAATGTAAAGGTTAATGTTTCTGGTATTAGTGATAAAAATTTTACAGAAAATTTAATGTCTAAGGCTAATAAAATATTAGAAAATTCAAAAACTTTAGAAAAAGAAATATTAGAGATTGTTGAAAATAAGATTTCTTAAATTTTTATCTAATTGCATAAAATATCTATTAAAGTAGATATTTTATGCAAGATATATTTTATTTCATTGAATATAATTTATTAACTTCATCATCAGATAATAATCTATTATAAACTCTTACTTCATCTATCTCACCTTTAAAAAACTCAGAAAAACTAGGGTTTTTACCTATATTAAAAAACTTATGTTCAGAACTTCCTATTTCACAACCATTTTTAGAAATTTTTTTATTATTTACAAAAAAATCAATAGTTTTATTTGTTTGATCATATCTAACAGTTAAAAATGTCCATTGATTAGGTGAAATTAAATCTCCTGATATAACTTCACAATTTCCACCAAAAACAGACCACGATTCTGAACCACCTCTTTCATCAATACCAATAGTTCTATCAAAATTTCCATCATCATTTGATATTATTGCCATTCTATTTTGAAATTTATCTGCTTTAACCCAGGTTGATATAGTTAAATCTTTAAATTTTTCAGGATTAATATCTAAAGCAATTTTTATAAAACTATTTTGACCATCAAAACTATAAGCTTTATTTTCATTACCATTTCTATCTTTTGTTAGTACTGCTCCCTCATTTTGAATATTTAATTTATTAGAACTTTCATCATTTGTGTTTCCATTAAAAGGTAAAAAAGTAACTAATCCTTTATCAATATTATTATCATTAACTGTAGTAGTAGTATTTTGTTGCTTATTTTCTGTATCATTACATGAATTTAAAATAAATGAGTTTAATAATATAAAAAATAAAACTTTTTTCATGTAACCTCTTTTCTTTTATACTCTTTATATTATTTGTTAATAATAAATCTTAATAATTAGTTTACATTAATAAACTTAAATAAACGTAATAATAGTTAATTTGTTTTTCTTTGGTAGTGGTCTTAATAATAAGATAACTTTTTAACCATCAAGAGTTAACCAATGCTCTTGTAGTTTTGTTTTCGCATATTGTATAATTCTCATTTAAAAATTAATAAGATATTGAAGTCAATTAATATTGAGCATTCTTTATTATGCTAGAGTGTTATAGTTCTATGCTCATATTTTGTGAGGAATAATAAAAACGTGGTAGATTTTGCAGTACAAAATGCTTGGCTCATTGCCGTTTTGCCGTTTATATCGGCGTGCATTATTACATTTATAACTAGAAAGAATCCTGTTTTAAGTTCACGTATTTCAAGATTATTTATCTTTGTTGCATTAATCCTTTCATGTATTGTTGGTTATGCAGCAGTAACAGATTTAAACTCTGTTATACAAAATTCAAGTGGTTCCTTAAACTGGTTCACTAGTGGTAATTTTAACTTTGAAGTGAGTTGGAAAGTTGATGCTTTAACAGCTACAATGCTTGTAGTTGTAACTCTTATTAGTACCCTTGTTCAATTATATTCTAGAGAATATATGGAGGAATATATAACTAAAGGTTATTCTTTCTCAAGGTACTATGCAGAACTTTCTCTTTTCTCATTTTCAATGCTTTTACTTATATTAACTAATAATTTCCTTGTATTATATGCAGGTTGGGAATTAGTTGGTGTAAGCTCATTTTTACTTATTGGCTTCTTTTATGAAAAAAAATCAGCAGGAGTTGCAGCTAAGAAAGCATTTTTAGCAAACAGAGTTGGTGACTTTGGTTTTTTAATGGGAATCTTGATGATTTTCACTTATACAGGTACATTAAACTTTGATGTTGCTGCTGCAAAAATAGCAGGTGGTGCTCTAACTGGAGCTGCTTTAACTTTTACTGCAATTCTTTTATTCTTTGGAGCTATTGGTAAATCAGGTCAATTTCCATTACATGTTTGGTTACCAGATGCTATGGAAGGCCCTACACCTGTCAGTGCTTTAATTCACGCTGCTACAATGGTTGCAGCAGGTGTTTATATGGTTGCTAAAATAATGACAATATTTGCTCAAGCTACATTCCCAGTATTATGGGGATTCAATGCTTTAGATTTTGTTGCAGCAATCGGCGGTATTACAGCAGTTATGGCTGCATTTATCGCATTTACTCAAACAGATATTAAAAAAGTATTGGCTTATTCAACAGTAAGTCAATTAGGTTTTATGATTCTTACTTTAGGTATGTATTCAAGTGCAGATGGTCAGGTAACTCCTTTAGGTTATACAGCTGCTTTCTTCCATCTTTTTACACACGCTTTCTTTAAAGCAATGATGTTCTTAGGTTCAGGAAGTGTAATCCATGCTTGTCATACCCAAGATATTAGAGAAATGGGTGGTTTAAGAAAATCAATGCCTGTAACTGCTACAACATTTTTAATTGGTACAGCAGCTATCTCAGGTTTTCCTCTTACTTCAGGTTTCTGGAGCAAGGATGCAATGTTAGATGCAATGTTTCTTTCTAATATAGCGTTCTTTGTTCTTGGTGCAGTTGCTGCAACAATGACAGCTTTCTATATGTTTAGATTATATTTCTTGACATTTGAAGGCGAATATAGAGGTCATGGACATCCTCATGAACCAGGTTGGAGAATGAAGTTTCCTTTAGTTTTCTTAGCTGTTCCTTCATTACTTATAGGTTTTATTGGAACTCCTTGGAATGATATGTTTGGACATTTTGCCCACTATACACCTGTTGTTGAACATTCAGCAGAGCATGGTCATCATGGACCTAATTTTATAGTTATGGGAGTTTCTTTACTAATATTTATAGTAGGTTTTGGTCTTGCTTTTGCTATTTATGGTAAAGGTAATCAAGACAAAGCAAATGAAATTGCTTCAAAAATCAAAGGTGTTTACAATGCATCACTTAATAAACTTTATATAGATGAAATATATCAATGGTTCATTGATAAAATTGTTCTTGCTCTTGCTAAAGTTTCAGCTGTGTTTGATAAATTTGGTATCGACTTTATTGTTAATGCAATTGGTTGGTTAACAGTTGGAATTGGTCAATTAGGTAGAAAAACTCATTCAGGTAAAGTACAACAATACATAATGGGTGTAATTGTAGCAATATTACTTATGATTTTTGCATTTACTAATACTGATGCATTAAATAAAGGAGTTACATATTTCTTACAGTATTGGTGGGTTCTTCTTATTGCAGTTACAATAGCTGGTTTAGCTACAGGTGCTGCTTATGTTAAGAAAAGAGTTTTTAGTTAAATATATGATTTTAAATATTCTAAAATTAAGCTAGATTGGTGGAAAAATAATGGTTACTGATCCTTTTGCCCTAAACGGCTTATTACTATCTTTAATAATCTTCTTTCCGATTCTTGGAAGTTTGATTATTCTTTTATTACCTAATTCTGGTAATGAAAAAAAACTACCTCATAAAGTAGCTTTAGGTTTTACATTTGTTACATTTTTCTTGTCATTAATGATGGCTCTAAACTTTAAACCTTTACCTGCAAACTCAACAAGTTTATTTAATTTGCAGTTTGTAGATAAATTTAGTTGGATACCGTTTTTTAATTCATTTTATTATGTAGCTGTTGATGGTTTAAGTTTACCTATGGTTTTACTTACATCATTAATAATGATTGTGGCTGTTTTGGCTTCTTGGAATGTCGCAAAAAGCCCTAAGATGTATTTCTTTTTAATGTTAATAATGGAAACAGCTGTTTTAGGTGTTTTCACTTCTCTTGATTTATTCTTGTTCTTTGTAATGTGGGAACTTGAACTTATACCAATGTATTTCTTAATTGGTATTTGGGGAGGTCCAAGAAGAGAATATGCTGCTATGAAGTTTATTCTTTATACTTCATTTGCAAGTGCTTTTATGTTAGTTGTATTTCTTGCAATTTACTTTAATACAGGAACATTTGATTATGTAGAATTAGTTCAAAGTGTAAGACCATTTGCAAGATTAGGAATGGGAGCACAACTTTTAGCTTTTGTTTCATTGTTTATATGTTTTGCAGTAAAACTTCCTATGGTTCCATTTCATACATGGTTACCAGATGCACACGTTGAAGCTCCAACAGCTTTAAGTATCGTTCTTGCAGGTGTTTTACTTAAAATGGGTTCTTATGGAATGATAAGATTTTGTATGGGCTTATTCCCTGAAGTTATGTCTCCTCAAAATACAATAATGAATGTTGGTTTATGGTTAGCCGTAATTGGAACAATTAATATTATGTATGGAGCATTTTTAGCATTAGCTCAAACAGATATGAAAAAAGTTATTGCTTATTCTTCAGTAAGTCATATGGGTTTTGTTCTTTTAGGACTTGCAGGAATGAACGCTAATGGAATAAATGGTGCAATATTACAGATGTTCACACATGGCACAATTACAGCAATGATGTTCTTATTTGTTGGTGTTGTATATGATAGAACACATACAAGAGAAATTTCTAAACTTGGTGGTTTAGGACAACAAATGCCAATTGCAGGAGCTTTCTTTGTTGCAATATCAATGGCAGGTGTTGCTGTTCCAGGTATGAATAGTTTTGTTAGTGAATTCTTAGTTTTTGCAGGTGCATTCCAAACACACCCTTACTTAACTGCTACAGCAGCTTTAAGCGTTATTATTGGTGCAGCTTATACCCTTTGGCTAAATGAAAGAGTTTTCTTTGGACCAATGCCAAAAGCTTGGAGAGGTTTACCAGATATTAATAAAGTTGAAACATTTAGTGCAGTTGTATTAATGTTAGTGGTAGTTGTTACAGGTTTATATCCTTCACTTCTTATGAATATAATCAATCCTGCAACAAAACAAATAATGATGATTATGGGTGTAGGAGCATAATAAATATGAATTTTACAGTCTTTGCCCCAGAATTAATAGTTTTGCTTACTGCATCTATGGTTCTTTTTGGTGAATGGGCTTTTAAAAGTGTTGATAAAGATAGAGAAAAAAGAAGTAAAAATATAGGCTTTGTAACTCTTACAGGTTTATTTGCTGCTCTAGGAACTTTATTTGGATTTAAACATACAGGCTTTTCACTTGTAAATGGATTTTTTGCAACAGATGAAGCTAGTTTTTTTGGCTCATTTGCTTTAGATGAATTATCTCTTTATTTTAAGATAATAATAGTAATTTCATCTTTACTTACTGTTATGATTTCATTTAAATATGTAAATGAAAAAATTAGAAGTGTTGGTGAATTCTATTCACTTATATGTATGGCAACTCTTGGTGGAATGTTTATAGCATCTGCAAATGAAATGATAAGCTTATATTTAGGAATAGAATTACTAAGTATAAGTTCTTATGTTCTTTGTTGTTTTAATAAAGATAATGTTAAATCTTCAGAGTCAAGTCTAAAATATTTTATTGTTGGTGGTCTTTCATCTGCATTTTTATTATATGGATTTTCACTTTTATTTGGTTTAACAGGTACAACACAATTTTCACAACTTGCAGGTTTAGTTGATAAATATACTCAACCACAATTAAATGTGATTTTTATAGTTGGGCTTATAATGACAATAGCTGGTTTAGGTTATAAAATTGCAGCAGTTCCTTTTCATCTTTGGGCACCAGACGTTTATGAAGGTGCACCAACTCCTGTAACAGCATTTTTATCAATAACCTCAAAAATTGCAGGTTTTGCAGCTATATCAAGATATTTCCAAATATTTAATACAAGCCTTTCAGCAAAAATTATTATCCTTATTGTTGTTATGTCAGTATTGACTATGACAATTGGTAATGTTTTAAGTGTTGTTCAAAAAAATATAAAAAGACTTCTTGCATATTCAAGTATTGCTCATGCAGGTTATTTATTAATAGGTTTTATACCTTTGTTACTTGGTAAAACAGATGACTATGCAGCAGTTTTATTTTATTTAACAGCTTATATATTTATGAATATTGGTTGTTTTGCAGCAGTGATTTATTTTTCAAAATATACACATTCAACTGATATTGATTCATTTGCTGGAGTAGCTAAAAAATCTCCTTTTGTTGCTTTTGTATTTGCTTGTTGTTTAATATCTCTAGCAGGTTTACCTCCTTTTGGTGGTTTTACTGGTAAGTTTTACTTATTTGTTGGAGCTATTAATGCAGGATATACATGGTTAGCATTTGTAGGTGCATTAAATAGTGTTATCTCACTTTATTATTATGTTAAAATAATAAAATCAATGTATTTTGGCGATTCAAAAATTGAAGAAAAATTTGATATACCAAATGCAGCTCTTGCAGCAGCAATATTTATAAGTTTAGTAGGAATATTAGTTTTATTCTTAGTACCTTATCCGTTTATTGAAGCAGCAAAAATGTCCACATTGGGATTATAATTATAATTTTTAAGAAGGAAAGAAGTCATGGCAAAAAACGGTATATGTCCAATACTTACAACAGGTAATAATGCTGTTCCTTGTATTCAAGATAAATGTGCTTTTTGGGAAGACTTATATCAAAAATGTGGATACATTTGTGATGGAGATAAAGTAGCAGACGCTTTAAGTCAGGTTATATCAACTCTAAATGACATGAAAAATAAGATGTAGGTTTTAAATAACAAAAAAGACTAGATTTTTTTAAAATCTAGTCTTTTTTGTTTTAGTTTATTTTATGTCTTTTAGTCTATTTCAACATAAGCTTTTTTAACTGCACCTGTTTTTTTATCTATAGCTATTTCTGCGTGCATACCATAAATTTGTGCATTATATGCATAAGCTTTACCTTGATAAATGTCTTTTTCTGCATTTTTGTCTCTGTCCATTGTTAAAAATGCGTGTACTTGATCTCCAACATCATCCCAAGTTTTATTTCCAAAAGCTTTTTTAAATTCATCACTTTTCATAAATTCATTTTTGAAATAATTAAGTAAAGCTGCTTTTGCTTTCATTTGTCCTTCAATTGGTGTTAGTTTGTCACCTTGAAAAGCTTGTTCAACTCCAATACTTCCTTTTGTATTTACACCTTTATCACTGCTATCAAAAGGGTTTACAGTTTTTTCCTGTTTTACAGGTTTAGCTACTTGTGACTTTTCAGGAGTTTGAGTAATTTGAGAAATTTTGTCAATATTTTTAATTTCCATCTTCTACCTACTTATTTAGACATTCATTTCGATTTATAATATTATCTAATCATATCATAAAATGAATTTATAAAAAATAATCTGTTTTAAGTTTTGGTAAAAAATAAATTATAAATGAGTTAGTAAAAAAGATGGAGATTATTAGTGGCAGAAGTTAAATTAAAAAATATAGTTAAAACATTTGGCGAAAATGTGCACATAATTAAAAATCTAACTCTTGAGATTCATGATGGTGAGTTTCTTGTTTTAGTTGGTGGTAGTGGTTGTGGTAAATCTACTACATTAAGACTTATTGCAGGTTTGGAAACTTGTAATAGTGGTGATATTATGATCGGAACTAAAAGAGTTAATGATTTACCTCCTAAAGATAGAGATATAGCAATGGTTTTCCAAAATTATGCTTTATATCCTCACATGAGTGTTTATGAAAACATTGCTTTTGGTCTTAAACTTCGTAAGGTTAGTGCAAATATAATAAAGAAAAAAGTTAATGAAGCTGCTGAAATGCTTGATTTAACACAATACCTTCAAAGAAAACCAAAAGAGCTTTCTGGTGGTCAAAGACAAAGAGTTGCTTTAGGTAGAGCTATTGTAAGAGATGCTCAAGTTTTACTATTTGATGAACCTCTTTCAAATCTTGATGCAAAACTTAGAACTCAAACAAGAACAGAAATAAAAAAACTACATCAAAAAATGAAAACTACTACTGTATATGTTACTCATGATCAAACAGAAGCTATGACAATGGGTGATAGAATTGCTGTAATGCGTGATGGTATTATTCAACAACTTGCAACACCAAAAGAGGCTTATGAGTTTCCTTTAAATTTATTTGTTGCAGGATTTATTGGAAGCCCTTCAATGAATTTTTTAAAGGTTAAAGTTTCTGAAATAGGATTAAAGCATATAGATCTTGTTTCTGAAGGTTTACATTTGAAATTACCTTATAATTCACAAATAACTAATATTTCAGATTATCAGGGTAAAGAAGTTATTTTGGGAGTTAGACCTGAGCATATTACTGTTTCAAATCAAAAAGATGAAGAAGATAAATATAAATGTATGCAGTCATGGCTTGAAGTTGTTGAACCTTCTGGCTCTAGAACATATTTACATGCATCTATAGGTAAAAAACATCAAATTACAGCAGAAGTGGATACAACAAGTATACAAGGTGAATTAAATTCTGGAACTGATATTAGCCTAGAAATTGATGTAAATAGAGTACATTTGTTTGATCCTCAAACAGAAAAAACAATTTTAAGTACTCAGAAATTTGTGTAATTAAAAATAAATGGATTACAATTTTGATTTACAACCAACTTTGGAAAATGACTTAGTTAAGATTGTTCCGATAAAAGAAAATGATTTTGAAAAACTTTTTGAAGTTGCATCTGATCCATTAATTTGGGAACAACATCCAAATAAAGAGAGATATAAAAGGGATGTTTTTCTTAACTTCTTTAACGATGCAATAGAATCTAAAGGTGCTTTTATAATTTATGACAAGAATAATACTGTTATAGGAAGCTCTAGATTTTATGAGTACGATAAGAAGAAAGGAATTATCTTTATTGGTTATACCTTTTTAGCTAGAAAATATTGGGGTACGGATTTTAATAAATCAATTAAAACACTAATGTTAAACCATGCTTTTAAGTATCTTGATAATGTTCATTTTCATATTGGTGAAAACAATATAAGGTCTCAAAAAGCTACTCAAAAACTAGGTGCAATAAAGATAGGTGAACAAGATTTTGGTATTTCTGAAAGCATAAGATTTGTTTATAGAATTAGTAAAAAAGATTGGTTGAATAAGGATATATCTAATCATAGTTGAGTGATAAGAGTCATTATCTAAATCTATTGGTTCTTATTATTTTTATTTTTTTTATTTTTTATTTGGCATAAATGCTATTTTATCAGGATTTAGTTTAGGACAATAAGGTTCTGTATTAATAATTTTACTAACTCTTTTACTTCAATAACTTGATTAGTTTTTATTAGTAATAATACTCTTAATTTGTATATTGATACTGCATTTGACCCTGATTTTATTAATATAGTTAGTTTTTACTCTGATTCTTTTACCCAAACTCTTAATACCATTTTACTAATACTTTAAATCTCTTTGATAATAGTATTGTAATATATTTATTCACATCTAGTATTTAGGATTGCTATTATTTCTGTGATTCATTAACTTTCTGCCTATGAGTTATCAGAATTAAAAAATGAAATTGATAAAACCTTTGCTAAGACAAAAAGCTCTAAAAAAGGCAAAAAAACAAGAGCGGAATGCTTTTTAAAATACATGACATATGACTTTAATGAGTCTATAGAAGATTTTAAGGATTATATGTAAGTGAAAATCTATTATATACTTATACTCTTATATGGACTTTTAACAAAAATAAGACTTTTCCTGATAAATCAAATAAAGTATATAAATACAAATCGCTAAATTAAATTTACTAAAAACTAGTATTATCAAAAAATATTTACTCTTTTATTTTAGTATCAATAATTTTTTTATTTAAATGATTTTTTTTATCAAATATCTAGTAATTTCAACTATCTCAAACTCTAAAATCAAGGTATAATTCATACTATTAATAACTTATGATTATACTTTTCTTTTTAGTATTAGTATTTTTTAAAAAATAGGTATTTTTTATTTATTTATAATTAAATATTATAAGTTTAGATAAAATTTTGGAGAAAAGCTTTATTTATGGAAGAAAAACAAACATTTACTCATGGAAACATAGTAAATATTGATATAAAAGATGAAATGAAACAATCGTTTATGGATTATGCCATGTCTGTAATTGTTTCAAGAGCATTACCTGATGTTAGAGATGGTTTAAAACCTGTTCATAGACGTATTCTTTATGCTATGCATGATTTAAACATGACGCCAGATAAACCATTTAAAAAATCAGCTCGTTTGGTTGGGGAGGTATTGGGTAAATTTCACCCACATGGTGACTCTGCTGTATATGATGCAATGGTTAGAATGGCTCAAGATTTTTCAACAAGATATTTAATTGTTGATGGTCAAGGTAATTTTGGTTCTGTTGATGATGATCCACCAGCTGCTATGCGTTATACAGAAGCTAGATTATCAAAAATTGCAACAGAAATGTTAGCTGACTTAGAGGCTGATACAGTTAATTGGAACCCTAATTTTGATGGTACTTTAGAGGAGCCAGACGTATTACCAGCATTAATACCTAACCTTTTATTAAATGGTGTTACAGGTATTGCAGTTGGTATGGCAACAAGTATTCCTCCTCATAATTTAGAAGAAGTAATGACAGCTTTAATACATTTAGTTGATGATAGAAGTTTAACAAGCTTAGATTTGCACAAATTTATAAAAGGCCCTGATTTTCCAACAGGTGGAATAATACTTGGTGAAGCTGGTATTAAACAAGCTTATACTACTGGTAGAGGAAGTATTACAATGCGTTCTGTAATGGGTATAGAAGAAAATAAAAAAGGAAAAACAAGTATTGTTGTTACAGAAATTCCTTACCAAGTAAGTAAAAGAAGATTATTAGAGCAAATAGCTGATTTAGTAAGAGATAAAAAACTTGAAGGTATTTCAGATTTAAGAGATGAATCTGATAAAGACGGAATGAGAATTGTAATAGATCTTAAGCGTGATGCAGTTAGTCAAGTTGTAATGAATAATTTGTATAAATATACTCTTTTACAATCCAATTTTAGTGTTAATATGCTTGCTCTTGTTGACAGAAAGCCTCAAGTTCTTGATCTCAAACAAATTCTTGATGCATATTTAGATCATAGAAATGAAGTAATAACAAGAAGAACAAGATTTTATTTAAATAAAGCACAAGCTAGAGATCATATTGTTCAAGGTTTATTAATAGTTCAGGAAAATGTAGATCAAGTAATAAAAGATATTCGTTCTTCTCAAAGTACACAAGAAGCACAAGAAAAATTGATGAATAATTATCAATTAAGTCAAGCTCAAGCAACAGCTGTTCTTGATATGCAGTTAAGAAGATTGACTGCATTAGAAAAGAAAAAATTAGATGATGAACACTTGGACTTAATGGCTAAAATTAATGATTTTAATGATATCTTAGCTAGACCTGAAAGATTAAATACGATCATGAAAGAAGAATTTCAAAAAATTATTGATAAATACAAAGATAAAAGAAGAACTCAATTAATGATTGATCCTGGAGAGTTTAGACATGAAGATTTAATCCCTAATGAAAAAATGGCTGTATTTATAACAGATCAAGGTTATATAAAAAGAGTAATGCTTGATGAATTTGAAAATCAAAATAGAGGAGGTAGAGGTAAAGGTGGCTTAACTACAAGAGATGAAGACTTTGTAAAACATTTTTTTGTAACTTCAAATCATGCGTCTGTTTTATTTATTACAAATAGAGGTGTTATATATACTCTTAAAGTTTATGAATTACCAGAATCAGGAAGACAAGCTAAAGGCTCAAGTATAATAAATCTTTTACCACTTCAACCAGAAGAAAAAGTAACAGCTGTTATACCAGTTAATAATTTTTCTGAGGATAATTATTTGGTAATGCTTACAAAGAATGCTGTTATTAAGAAAACAAATCTTGCATCTTTTAAAAGTGTTAGAAGTTCTGGAATAATAGCTTTATCACTTGATGAAGGTGATGAACTAGGATGGGTTGCATTATCTGACGGACAATCTAATATAATAATAGGAACAAGTAATGGTTATTCTATAAGATATCCTGAAGAAAATGTAAGACCTTTAAGTAGAACTGCAAGAGGTGTAAATGCAATACATTTAAGAGATGGTGATAGTATTGTAAGTTTTGACTTAGTTTCAGAAAGTTTAATATCTCAAGTTGCAGATAATGCAGAAGATGTTGAAGAGCATGAGGATAATAATTCTGAAGAAGAAACTGAGTTAAATGAAATAAATGAGCCTTGTCTTTTAACTGTAACCACAAATGGTTATGGTAAGAGAACTCCAATAAGTTATTATAGATTGCAGTCTAGAAACGGACTTGGTATTAAGAATATAAAACTAAAACCTGATAGTAAAGTTGCGTCTATTTTAATTGTTCAACCTGAAGATGAAATAATGATAGTTACAGTAAAAGGAATTGTTATTAGATTAAAAGTATCAGATACAAGAGCAATGGGGCGAAGTACACAAGGAGTAAGATTACAAAGATTAGATTTAGATGATCAAGTTATAGCAGTTCAGCTAATTATTGATCCTGATAAGGGTAATAGTACTGAAAACAACTTAGAGTCTTCTGATAAAGAGAGTGAGTAGAAAAAAAGAGTACCTTTGGTACTCTTTTTTTTTAGTATTTATTTAATTTACCTGCTGGATTCCTATCTCTATGTAAAGTCCAAATTGTTTCTAAATCTGGGGAATCCATAAAATCTTCATTTGCAATAAGCTCCCAACCAAATTTCTCTTTATGAGGATATATCTTTGGTGGGGTATTCATATTCATTAAAGCTCTAAAAACAAGCTCTGTACAATAAAATGCATTATCATCATTTATTAAAAATAGTGAATCATAAGGTTTTCCAACTTGCTTATCTGCAAATTCTATAGCTTTATTAATATCTTCTTGTGTCGCCTTTGTATATCTTAAAACAACGAATTTATCTCTATTTGATCTTTTAAAATATGTTGTAAGAGGTTCTTTTATTGTCCCCCAAAATTTAGGATTAGGGCTACCTAAAGAGTGGATAATTATACCATTTCCTGCATAAATTATTGAATGAATAAATGAATCATCAATTCCACATAAAATAATATCCCCAGCTTTTAATACTTTTAAAAGTTCATCAGTTTCTTGTGCTGTAATAAGTGGAAAATTGTCTGGAGTATCTGGTTTACTAAATTTTTTCTTTACAGCATAATTACCAATACCTTTAAGTAACTTTTGAGCAAATTCGCTTTTATTTAATAAGTTAAAAATAGCTCCACCTTTAAAAGCTGGATTTATAAAAGCATTTTGTCTTGTAAAGTTTGCTACTTCTGCTTCATCAGCAAACTTTGTCATAAAAATTATTTTTGCTACTTTCTCTATTTCTGATTTATTTTCATTTATTAGTTTTTCAATCTCTTGTTGACTCATATTAATTGAGTTTTGAGTTTTTTGTGATTTTGATTGTACTTGATTTTGATTAACTACAGGCGTATTAATAATTTCATCATTTGAACATGAAGACATAAATAAAGTTGAAGATATAAATAAAAGAGCTAAGTTTTTTTTCATTATTTAAACCAAAAATTTTTTATAGAATATTAATATTATAGAATAGTTTATTTAAATCTTTCTTAAGAAATTGATAGTTCATATTTATGTAAATACTTTTACATAAAATTTACAGCTTTTTTGTATCTAGTTAGTATAATTATTATGTTTAAATATTTTTACAAAGAAGTTTTTATTAGTGTGGTTTTAAGAGTTTTAATTTCTGTATTGTTCTTATTTCTAATATTATTTAACGAATCTAAAGCTGAAAATTTTATATTAGAATCTAAAAAAGGCATTATAGATATATCTTCTTGGAATTTTAAAGATAAAGGAAATATAGAATTAAATGGTGAATGGGAGTTTTATTGGAGACAATTTATAAAGAGTGACACTCATCAAGATAATCTAAAAGCTAAGATAGTAAATTTTCCGTCTATTTGGAATAATTATTTTTTTGATAATGTTAGATTAGAATCTTTTGGATATGCTAGTTATAAATTAAATATTAAATCTGATAAAAAATATAAAGACTTGTCCTTACAAATCCCAGATTTTTATACATCTTATAGGCTTTGGTTAAATGGAAATATTATATCTGAAAATGGAGTAATAGGTAAAAATAAAGACAGTAGTAAACCTTTTTGGCTACCTTTAAATAAAAATATAGAAATTTTAAAAGGAAATAATGAGTTAATAATAGAAATATCAAATTTTACTCATAGTAAGGGTGGGCTAAATAAACCATTAATTTTAGGTCTTGAAAATATTATAACTAAAGAAAGAGAGTTTGAAATAATACAAGCTTTTACTCTGACAGGTTCTTTAATTATGGGAGGAGTATTTTTTTTAGGATTATATATTTTTGGAAAAAGAGAAAAATATATACTTTATTTCTTTTTATTTTGCTTTACATATTCATATAGAATTATTGGTGCTGATTTGTATATTTTACATAGCTTTTTAGATAAAAGTTATTTTTATATAACTTTGATATTCGAATATCTTACTTTATACTTAAGTTCAACGTTTTTTTTACTATTTACAAAACAACTTTATCCAAAACAAACTTCAAGATTATTTATTAATATTAATATTTTTATAAATGTTATGTTAGGTTTTATAGTTATATTTACTAGCCCATATATTTATACACAAACTGTAGAACCCTATTTTATTTTATTAATCATAAATATCATTTATATATTCATTATTTTTGCTATGGCTACTAAAGATAAAGAAAAAACAGCATTAATTTCTTTAATAGGAGCGTTTTGCTTTTTTATGGTAGGGGTTATTAATATATTAAATTATCTTGGTTTTTTAGGTTATCATTCATCTGTATCTTTTATTGGTTATATGATGTTTATTTTATTTCAATCTCTAGTCCTTTCTTATCGTTTTGCTGATTCTTTTAAAATGGCAGAAATTGAGGCTAAATCAGGAATGAAAGCTAAATCAGATTTTATTGCAACAATGAGCCATGAAATAAGAACTCCTATGAATGGTGTTATTGGTATGACAGAATTATTGCTACAAACAAACTTAAATAATGAACAAAGGGATTTTGTAGAAACAATAAAGATTAGTGGAAATAATCTTCTTCAGATTATAAATGAAATTCTTGATTTTTCAAAAATCGAATCAGGAAAAATCCAAATAGAAAAGTCTAATACTGATATATTGAAGTGTGTAGAAGAAGTTATCTCTCTTTTTAATTATAATGCAATATCGAAAGGTTTGGAATTAGATTACTATTTTGAATCAGATGTACCAAGATTTATATTTACAGACTATATAAAGATTAAACAAGTCTTATCTAATCTTGTAAGTAATGCAATAAAATTTACTGAAAATGGTGAAGTAATTATATATATTAGTTTATTATCACAATTAGATAATAACTTTAATATAGAGTTTAAAATATCTGATACAGGAGTGGGAATTCCAGAAGATAAAAAAGATAGTATATTTAAACCTTTTACACAATTAGATTCATCATTATCAAGAAAGTATGCAGGAACAGGACTAGGTCTGGTTATTTCTAAAAATATTGTTGAGCTACTAGATGGAAATATAAGCTTTGAAAGTATTGAAAAAAAGGAACAGTTTTTTCTTTTAAAATTAATTGTTATGTGGAAAAAAATGAACCAATATATGAAAAAATAAAAGATGAAATTAATGTTAAAACTTACATATATAATTCAAAAATAAAAGAAATAATGGATAAAAAGTTAAATAATCTAGGTTTTAATAATATATTGGATTCTCAATTAATTATACCAGATATTATAATTTTTGATGATGATAACATTATTGAAAATACAACATAATAACTTTAATTATTCAAAATGAGTTAAATGATTGTAAAAATAATAAAAGGTATATAATCAAACCTTTATTAGTAAATAAATTAAAGACTAGTCTTATAGATATATTTTACAGGAAGAGTATTGATAATAATTTATTAGAAAATAACTTAGACATAAATAATATAAGAAGAGATATTAAAATTTTAGTTGTTGAGGATAATAAAATAAATCAAAAAGTTGCTGTAAAAACTCTTAAGAATTTAGGTTATGAGTCTGATATAGCAGATAATGGTATTGAAGCTATAAATAAAATAAATGATAAAAAATATGATTTGGTTTTTATGGATATGCAAATGCCAGAAATGAATGGTATTGAAGCAACAATAGAAATAAGAAAAAGTAATGAATCTTTGATAATAATTGCTTTAACTGCAAATGCAATGAATGAAGATAAAGAATTGTGTTTAGTTTCT
Organism: Candidatus Sericytochromatia bacterium; assembly: GCA_046328075.1. Taxonomy (GTDB): domain Bacteria; phylum Cyanobacteriota; class Sericytochromatia; order UBA7694; family JACMQJ01; genus JAXLXG01. The sequence continues at coordinate 45,503 of JAXLXG010000021.1, read as the reverse complement.
GGAATGAATGACTATATCTCTAAACCATTAAAAATAGAAGAAATAAAGAATATAATAAGTAAATATTTTTTTTAAAGTTAAAATTCACGAAAAAGTCATATAAAAATCACATATTTTTTATGCATATTTATGCTTTATAAATATATAATTCATAGTCATTAAACATTTAATTTTGAATTTAGGAGATATAAAAAATTGGGATTAGTACAAGAATTTAAAGAATTTGCTGTAAAAGGTAATGTAATGGATCTCGCTGTTGGTGTAATTATTGGCGGAGCTTTTGGAAAGATAACTGATTCTCTTGTAAAAGATATAATCATGCCACCAATAGGATTAATGATGGGTGGAGTTAACTTTAAAGAAATAGCAATACCTCTAAAAGCAGCAGTTACAGATGCCGCAGGTAAAGTTACACAAGAGGCTGTAAGCATAAATATTGGAAACTTCTTACAAGTGATTATAGATTTTGCAATATTAGCTTTTGCCGTTTTTATGATAGTTAAAGCTTTAAACAAGTTAAAAAGGAATCCTCCTCCTGCACCTCCGGAAGCTCCACCTGCTCCAACAAAAGAAGAAATTCTTTTAACTGAAATTAGAGATGCTATTAGACAAAAAAGTATTTAGTTATTGTTTATTATCTTAACTTTAACTAAAGTTTACATTTTTTTAACTTTTTAATTAAATCTAGTTTATAAGATAATATTTATAAGGTTTTCAGGGTTTGATGTTTATTTTAAATAATAAGTTTACATTAAACCCTGAAATTATTAAATGGTAAAGATTAAAGACAATAGACAATGAAATTATATAGATTATACTTTTAGTTAAAATCTTAAACTAATACTTGACTATAAGTAATTTTTGATCTAAATTGTATCATGTCTTTATAAATAAGATATGCCGATGTAGCTCAGTGGTAGAGCAGCTGATTTGTAATCAGCCGGTCGTAGGTTCAAGTCCCATCATCGGCTTTTTTAATTTGTATAGATTTGTGGGAGGATGGCCGAGCGGTCAATGGCAGCAGACTGTAAATCTGCCCTCGTACGAGTTCGAAGGTTCGAATCCTTCTCCTCCCATTTCCAAAAATTGCCCAGATAGCTCAGTCGGTAGAGCACATCCTTGGTAAGGATGAGGTCACGGGTTCAAGTCCCGTTTTGGGCTCTTTAATTTTGGTAAAAGTTTTAAAAAGTAACTTTTGAATTTTAGGAGTGAAAAAATGGCAAGAGAGAAATTTCAAAGAAATAAGACACACGTTAATATTGGAACAATAGGACACGTAGATCACGGTAAGACCACATTAACAGCTGCAATAACAATGACACTTGGAGCAGTTGGTGGAGCATCAGTAAAGAAGTATGATGAGATAGATGCAGCCCCAGAAGAAAAAGCAAGAGGTATTACAATTAATACAGCTCACGTAGAGTATGAAACAGAAAAGAGACACTATGCACACGTAGACTGTCCAGGTCACGCGGATTATATTAAAAATATGATTACAGGTGCAGCTCAAATGGATGGAGCGATCTTAGTAGTATCAGCAGCAGATGGTCCAATGCCTCAAACAAGAGAGCATATACTTTTAGCAAGACAAGTAAATGTACCAAACTTAGTAGTATTCTTAAACAAAGTAGACATGGTAGATGATGAAGAATTAATCGACTTAGTTGAAATGGAAGTAAGAGAATTATTAAACAAATATAAATTTCCTGGAGATGATTTACCAATAGTAAAAGGTAGTGGTTTAAAAGCAACAGAGAAGTTAATAGCTAATCCAAAGACTCAAAGAGGAGAAGATAAGTGGGTAGATTGTATCTGGAGTTTAATGGATGCAGTAGATTCATATATTCCAGATCCTGAGAGAGATGTAGATAAGCCAATGTTAATGGCAGTAGAGGATGTATTTTCTATTACAGGACGTGGAACAGTAGCTACAGGAAGAATCGAAAGAGGAGTAGTTAAAGTTGGTGAGGAAGTAGAAATAGTTGGATTAAACGAAGCACCTAAGAAAACAACAGTAACAGGTGTAGAGATGTTCAGAAAGCTTCTTGATCAAGGAATGGCAGGAGATAACGTAGGTTTATTATTAAGAGGTGTGGACAAGAACTCAATAGAGAGAGGTCAAGTAATAGCAAAACCTGGAAGTATTAAGCCACATACAAAATTTAAATCAGAAGTTTATGTATTAACAAAAGAAGAAGGTGGAAGACATACCCCATTCTTCCCTGGTTATAAACCTCAGTTTTATGTAAGAACAACAGATGTAACAGGAGCAATCACATTACCAGAGGGTGTAGAGATGGTAATGCCTGGTGATAACATAGCAATGGAAGTTGAGTTAATCAATCCAGTAGCTATTGAGCAAGGTATGAGATTTGCTATCCGTGAGGGTGGTAGAACTGTTGGTGCTGGTGTTGTTGCTGAAATCATCGCTTAGTATTTTATAAAAATATGTTTCTAAAAGTAGGAAGAATGTTTCCTACTTTTAGCCATTTATAAAATTCAAATTTTAAAGAAAGGAAAAATATGGAAAGTTTTGGTAGAATAGGTTTTATGATAGCTTTTGCTTTCATTGTTCCTACTATTGCTCTAGTTCTTTCTAGATTCTTACAGCCTAGACTTACAACTGCTTCAAAAGTTCAAACTTATGAGTGTGGTATTAAGCCTTATGGATCTGCTTGGGTTCAGTTTAATATAAGATATTATATTTATGCTCTTATATTTGTTATATTCGATATTGAAACTGTATTTCTTTATCCTTGGGCTGTAGCATTTAATAAACTTGGTTTATTTGCTGTTGTTGAAATGTTTATTTTCCTTGCAATACTCATAGTGGGTTTTGCTTATGCATGGAAAAAAGGTGCATTAGACTGGCATTAATTTATTTTAGGAAAAATAAAAATGGTTGAAGTAATTAAAGACGTAGATACAGTAAAGAAACTTGTCGCAAATTTTGAAGGAGTGCAAGATTCTGGTTTTGATGCAAATGGAATACCTATGGTTATAGTTCCTGCAGAAAAAATGTTAGATGTAGCAAGATTTTTAAAAGAAGAACAAAATTATGATTATTTTAACTGTTTAACATCTGCAGAAGACGATAATTTTTATATTTCAATTTATAATATTTATGCAATTCTTGACTATTCAAAAAGAAGAATTGCTTTAAAGGTTAATTCTCCAAAGGATAATCCTGTGGTACCTTCAGTATTTTCTATTTATCCTGCTGCAGATTGGTTTGAAAGAGAGGCTTTTGATATGATGGGAATTATCTACACTGGTCATCCGAATCTTACAAGAATTTTGACAACAGATGACTGGGTTGGTCATCCATGTAGAAAAGATTATAAAATTATAGAGCCAGAAAGTTATACAAGTATTCTCAAAGCTGAGCCTGATCCACACGTTGCAAAAGGCTTAGAAAGATCCGATATCTATAAAGGTTTAAAATAAATAATTTTAATATTTTAAAAAATTCTTTACCTAGACTTTACGTAAGTTAAAAGAAAGCTTATCTATAATTATAAAAGGTAAAGAATTTTTTTTATGTTTATGAGAATTTATATAAAACTCATACATAATTTAATTTCTAAAGGAGAAAAATAAAAATGTGTGAAATAGAAGCTATACAAGGTGTTAAAAAGAAAGCGAATCCTGCTGCTGCTAAGATGGCTCAAGTAGCCCAAGCTGCAGAAGATAAAATGATGGTGTATGAACAAGTCAAAGCAAAGTTAATGAAAGAAGGGCTTAGTGCACCAGAAGCAGGTAAAGCAGCTCAGAAACATATAGACCAAATGTTTGGCTCAGGGGCAAATGCTGGTGGAAAAACTAATAATGATAAAGAAGCGTTTGTAGATAAATCTAAACATCAAAATGAAAGAGTTCTTGGTGAAACAAATATGAAGGGTGAGTTAAAAACTCTTGTAGATGCTTCAGAAGATGCTGATAATAGTGGTGGAGATTCTTCTGGAAATAATAGTAGTTCAAGACCAAAAGATTTAATAAAGATGGAAAGTAATAGTTTACCTAAAGGAAAAGTTGCTCAAGAAAATATTAGTCTTTTTGGTGATTAAATAAATTTAAAAAGTAGGTATTTTAATTAAAATACCTACTTTAGTTCTAAATAAAAAAATTGAAATATAATTTTGAAAATATTAAAATTCGTTTAGCCGATATAAACGATAATCAACAAATAATAGAATTAGTCAAAAGATATCCTACAAGTAGTAGTTTAAGCTATGTAGTAGATAGAGAGCCAAATTATTTTAAACTCTGTGAATTACAAGGCTATGATTATAAAGTCTTAATAGCTGAGGCAAATAATAAAGTATTAGGTTCTTTAGTCATATCTTTTAATAATGTTTACCTTGAACATAAAGTCCAAAATATTGCATACACTTGTGATTTAAGAGTTGAACCATTTATAAGAAGAACAGGAATTGCTGATGAATTAATGAAGGGTGGATTTAAAATTATAAATCAGGTTTTAGGAAAAGATTTTAATGTTTTTACCTCTGTTCTTAAAGATAATCTTGCAGGATTGAAAAAAAATCAGAATCTTTTACGTGATGGCATTGCAAATATGCAAGAAGTTGCTCTTTTAAAGAGTTATTTTTTGTTTCCTCTTTTTACAAAAAAACTAAAAACTAATAAGTATAATATAAGATACGCTTGTCAAGAAGATTTAAATGATATGTTTGATTTATGGAAAGAAATCAATAGTAAAAAAAATTTAGCACAATATTTTGATATAAACTCATTTAAGAATTGGGTTAATAATACAGAAGGTTTAGGACTTAATAATTTTTTGGTAGCTGAGAAAAATAATAAAATTATTGGATTTATGGGTTTATGGAATCAAAGTAAGATAAGAAAAATTATTATTCACAATCAAAATACACAAATAAGACTATTCAAAAACTTTTGGAATTTTGGGGCTAAGCTAATAAATATACCTAAATTTCCAAAAGCAGGTCAAGAACTTAATTTTTATAGTATTACTAATTTATGTATAAAAGATAGTGAATGTTTTGAGCAACTATTATATAATGCTTTTAAGCATATAAAGATAAATAATTCTATGTTTCTGGCTTTAGCTTTGGATATAAGAGATGAATTAAATGAAAAATTAAAGTATTTTATTGCATCTACAACAGAATTGTATCTTTTAAGCAATTATCAATTTAAAGATAATAATAATTTATTTCATATTGAAATATCTTTAGGTTAAGGAAATTATTATGAAGAAACTTACTTATTATATAGACAGTATAAGATTTGTTCTTGGTATTTTTAAAATGGTAATGAATCCTAAAGATATTTCAGCTATTTTTAGAGTTAAGTCTTTCAGAGAACATAAAAGCTTACAAAATTCTTTAAGAACCATGTATTCTGATCCAGAAATTTCTAACTTAATTAAAACAAGATATTTAGCCCCTAAGCCTTATGATTTAAATGAATTGATAAAATTTCCTGAAAATACTTTAGGTAGAGTTTATGCAGAACATATGATAAAGCATAATTTAGAAGTAGTATTTTATCCAGAAATGGATAGTAAAATTGATGATGATATAAATTATATGAGAATGAGAGCAAGACAGACTCATGATATACACCATGTTATTTTAGGTTATCCTGCTGAAGATTATGGTGAAGTTGCAATTTCTGCCTTTTATTTTTCTCAAAATCAAATACCCCTATCTGGTTTAATTATTGGCTCAGCATTTTTTAGAGTAGTTTTAAAACAACCTGAAAGAATTGAAGAATTAATGACTTCAATTACTAAAGGGTGGGCAATGGGTAAAAAATCAAAGCATGTTCTTGGTGTTAAATGGGAAGAATATTTTGATAAACCAATAGATGAAGTAAGAAAATTGATGAATATTGATTCAGAAAATATGCTTATTATTCCAGAAAATGAGTTAAAATTATTAGTAGCATAAAAAAAAGATGCCTTTCATGAAAAAGACATCCTATAATTTAAGTTAAGAGAATATAAAAAATAACTAATAAATATGAAAATAGTCATTTTAGGAAGTAACTTTTCTATATCTTTAACTAATTAAAATATACAATCCAAATATTAAATCATTCATAATTAATATAACCCCTTATTAAAATATTTAATTTATATTAATAATTATAACAAAATATTAATTTAATTGTATGTTGAATTAAATTTAAAGTTTTCTTTTTCTTCTTTGATTTCTTTTAAAAGCTTTTTTAAAAAAAGAGCCTATAATATCTGCTGAAGTGTGTAAAAAAGAACCTGTTAATAAACCTAAAAATATTCCTGCATAATAAACTGGTTGCTGGTTCTTTAGAAAATCTAGTCCTTTGTCAGTTGTTACAATTAGATCTTTATTATATGCAGGTAAATAGTTTTTTGTTAATAGATGTGCAATAAAGTAAAATAGTGATAAAACAGCACCTAAATAAATTATTCTAAAAACTGTACCATGTAAAACACCATGAGATAACTTAGAACGGTGAGGAATCATTTTCCTATATGGAATCCAAATCCAACGAAATATTCCCCATCTTTTAGATTGAACACTACATAAGTCTAAGTCACCACTAAACATAAAATTACTAAAAAAATATGCAGAGGAATAAATTATCACAAATAAAAGATCTGTTGATAAATACCAAGATAAATAAGCAAATGGTATAAAAAAATACCAAGCTATACTGTCATGAGTCTTCCCTGATGGCATAGTCTTTATTTGAAAAAATAGGTTTAAATTTTTTGTCTTTTATTATCTCACCTGTTGTTTCAGGTAATTTAACTATTTGTAGATTATCTTTAACCATTAAATAGTCAGATGATACAGGTTTAAGTTTTAAGCTCTTAATTAAGTTTAACTTTGCTTTTTGATGATCTGAGGCTGCTATTAAAACAGATCTTTCTGGAAAATCTGCTAATACATGAAATGCATATAATAACAGATTTTCATTTAATTCATCATATCCAGAATGAACTAATAACCTTATAACATGAGGTAATTTCCTGTATTGTGCAATAATTTCTAAAGAGGCAATAATCATATTATCTTTTTCAACAACAAAATGCATTTGATTAGAACGCTTTGTAAATTCTTTTATATATTTAGAAACTTGTTCTATTGGTGTATCATGAAAATCTGATATAGTTTTTTGATCTACTATTCTTATAGATGATGGAGTTGAAGAAGTATATAAATCAAAAAGTAATTGTGTATCTGAGGTTTTTGCTATTCTAAACCCTTCTGGTAAACTAACCTTTTCTGGCTTATAATCTGCCAATTTTTTTGGTGGAATCTTAAAGTAATGAATTGTTGTATATATTCTAAATCCAATAGATTCATATAATTTTATTGCTGAAGCATTATTTATATCAACTTCAAGAGTAAATCTATTAACCCCTTTTTCAGAATAAGTATCAAAAAAATAATTTAATAATTGTTTTGCAATTCCTTTTCCTCTTTGATCTGGTAAAACAGCTATATTTTCTAAATGCCATCTTGTTTGATCTTTGCTTCTTGCACTAATTTGTATTAAACCTACAATTCTTTTTTCTTCTTCATCTTCATATACATGAACATTAAAAAGGTGTTGATATGGGTTATTAAAAGAGGCTAATAATTTTACAACTGGATAAAGTTGTTGCCATCTATTAATACGATCAACTATATCCAATCCTCTTTGCTTATATTCTTCAGTAAAAGCAACCTCAAAAATATGCTTTATTGCTTGAAAGTCACTATACTTCGCAGGTCTGATCATGTTCATTCCTCGTTTTAGAATCAAGATTATCAGGTCTAATTATTACTATTGGTGTTTGTTCAGATGAGTTCCCAGCTGGGTTGTTTAACATCCAGTTTCTTATCTTTGCTTCTGCTGAAGGAATTGTACAAGCTAAAATTCTTGCTTTTTTAAGGTCATTTGCATCAGCAATTGCAACATCAACACCAATCTCTTTTTTTAAATCATAAACAAATTTTTCTGGATTTTCAGGGCCTAATACAACATATTGATCATAAGGTGGAATTGTTCCTGTTAAATCATCTATTAATTCAGACTCCATTCCAGCTAGTGTATAAAACCAACCATTTTTTCCAAGCAATTTCATAAAAAATCCAGCAAACATTGCACTAACAAACTTAAATGTACCAATTTGATCTATAGCACATTGCATTCCATAAGGGCTTGATAAGCTTCCTTTTGATGGTACAAAGTAACATAATCTTTTTGCCCACCAACTAGGATTTATACTTGATGGATGTCTAAAACGACTTTCTACTATTGCAATTGGACTTTCTGCAATTACAACAACATCACCTTGTTTTAAAAAGTTACCTGCATATCTTTTTATTACTTTTGCAAAATCATCACTGTCTGTTAAAAGATGTGTTTTAACAGGATAAATTAATGCTCCTTTCTCTTGTAGAGAATTAAAGTTTGTTTGTATAACTTCTTTTACTGGAACTAAGATTGCATCTGAAATTAAATCAGGTCTATATTTTCTACGATCATAAACACTATAATAAACTCTAATAACAACAGCATGAATTTTATCTATAGTTTCAAGATTACCAACAAATTTTGCAAATAAATCTACTTTTAATTCCAAACCTGAAGCCATTAAAAAAGCAGGTATATATCCATCTTGTCTTACACCTTCATCGTGTGGAATTATTTGTGGAATAACTGTTATATCATCATATTTTTTATCTTTAAAAAGAATTTTGGCTTCTACTCTCATATTAGCCATTGTTCCTTCATATTTTTCATTGTAATTTTTAAAAAACATAGTTGATTTATATGTTTTTTCATTAGAAGTTTCTGAAATTACTTCCCATTCACTTCTTTTTCCATAAGGAGCAATAGTTTTTGTATCTCTTTTTTGATATAAAAGCTCAAAAAATATAATGGCTACAACTATTAGAAGTAATAGTGCTGCAATTGCAATAATTAGCCAATCCATATAAAACTTTCAACCTTTCTAAATCTTTATCTAAATTTTATCATAGAAAAAATTATCCTGATGACATAACTAATTTATCTTTAAATAATAAAGTTATTATATTGAATTTTATTATGTCAAATACAGTTTTTTAACTTAAAGATTATAGATTAAAAATTTAGTAAAATATGTGATATATATAAAATAAAAAAACTGCTAGTTACTAGCAGTTTTTAGATAGATTTTTACTACTTAGCACATCCTACTGATAAAGCTGCTTTAAATAAACTTGCTGCTGCTTCAGCTGCACCTCTTTCATTTTTTGCCCAATCACTTTCAGTAACACTACTCATTCCTGAAATGAGATTTTGTACTGTAGTTTTTGAACTAGCATCAAGATTTGATTTTGTATTCATACAATTAAGAAAGTTCATAAAATCTTGCTTTGTAGAAAATTTAATTGGTTTACCTGTTTCAAGTAAAGGTGTTGTTGTTGAGTCATTAGGGTTGGGAGTAGCACTTGTATTTGTACTAGGGTTAGTTGAATTTGAATTATTATTTGGTGTGGTACAAGCAAAAATACTTAAACAAATTAATGCTGGTAATATTATTTTTTTCATTATTTTTCTCCTTTTTTATCTAGGCAATAAAAAACTGCTAAAATTTAGCAGTTCTTATATAGATTTTTACTACTTAGCACAACCTGCTGATTTTGCTATTTCCAAATATGTTTTTGCAAAAGCTCCATATTGAGCACCAATCATAGCCCATTGAGCATCAGGAATAAGACCTACTGCTGTTATTTGTAGACTTATTGCATTTTTAGCTTCAGCATCTACACCAGGCTTATCTTTTAGGCAATTTAAGAAAGCAATAAAATCAGCTTTTGTTGCGAAACTTCCATTAGCTCCAACTGTTACAGCTCCACCAGTTGTTGTTCCACCTGATGTGTTGTTACCTGTATTTGTACCATTACTATTTGGTGAAGGACAAGCTGAAAGTGTTAACATCATTGCAAGTGATAATACGATTTTTTTCATTTAAAATTTCTCCGACTAAATAAAATACCATCATATTTAGTAATTGTATTAAAGAATAACTACTAAAAAAGACTTTATTATATTATCATAAAATATGTTTAAATAATTTACATTTAATTTTATATCATCATAAAAATATATTTAAATAATAAATTATTGTGACCAGTATCATTATTATTAAAATAATGCTGTATTTATACCTAATGTTACAACTATGAAGTGAAGCCAGTTATCAACATAAGAATCACCAAAAACCTCTTTTTTAGGTGAAGTTCCTGAACCTCCACCCCCTATATATCGTAAATTAACATAAGGGTAATATTTATCACTCAAGTTAGCTCCAAATCTTAAATTTGCATCTAGAATTGCTCCAACAACATCTGTTGTTCCACCATTTATATATCTTATTGGAGCATAAAAACCATCTATTTCAGAACCAAACCAAAATGTCTTATTAATTCTATTTCTTGATCTAAATTTTAATATTGGAACAGGCCCAACATCTCTTCTTGAAACTAGATTTTTACCATCAAGTGACTCAAATTCTATTGTTGCATTTCTTAATTGTAATGACGCACCTAAAGCAAGTTCTTCAAAAGGATCAGGGTTGAAATCATATAAATAACTAGCTCTAAAAAATGGAAAATCATATAAAAATCTCATAGGTGTATTTTGAGCAAAAGTTATATTATCTTGTTTTATTTCTCTACCTAAACTAGCCTGACTTTGTAAAAGTAAAGGTTGATATAAAAATACAGCTTTATGTTGTGGGGTAAACTCAAAATCTGCACTAAATTTTCCTATAGCAGTTAAGTTTTTTTGTCCGCCTTCTTTCACATAATCAAACATAGTATTATTTTTACTAAATTGAACTTTATGATCTATAACTCCTAAAAAACCATATTCCAAGCTAAGATTCAACTTTGGGAGTTTTTCTTTTTCTTCTTGAGCAAATGAATTATTTGTAAAACTCAATAAAAGTAATGTTGTTAATAATAATTTCTTTTTCATTATTTGTACTTCTTTTAAACTTATCTATAATAATGCCTGTAAATTATAAACTTATATTATTAAAAAATATAAGCTTTTCCTAATTTATAGAACCAGATGTATTTTTACGATTTAAATTACATTTTAAATAAAATAGACTTTATTATAATAAATCACTTAAATAAATATAACAAAAATGAATAAATAGCCAATTACAACTATATATTCATAAAAAAAAACTAAATTAGTATTATTAATATTACCTTAAAATTTATCTTTTAATAGGAGTTGGGCTAGGTGTAGGAAATATAGGCTTAGGTGAGAATGTATTTATGGGTTGGTTTATTGGCTGATTAATAGGTTGTTGTGGCATCTTAGCTATAACTGTTACAGCTATTTGAGCTTTTTTGTCTGCATCTTTTTTTGAGACAATCTTTATGATTGCAACTCCTGCTCTATTAGCTTTTATTTTACCGTCAGGTGTTACGCCTACTACCTCACTAGGTGTACTATCCCAATTAACGTCATTATTTGTTGAACCGTCACTATATTTGACTGTTGCAGTAAGTGTTTTTTCCTCTCCAAGATTTAAAGTAATAGCATCATGAGAAGTACTAATCGATTCAACTTTAATAGGTTTTGGCTCATCTTTATTTTCTTCTTTTTTATCTGCTACCTTTTCAATTAAGTTTTTAGCTTTAGATAGTTTATCAAGATTAATATTTATATTTTGAACAGTTTCATTTGCTCCACAAGATGATACAACTAACAATAAACCTATAATATTTAAGTATTTAGACTTACTAAAAATCTTCATTTCTACTTCCTGATATTTGAACTAATAAGTAATAATAATATTATCATAATTTTTTTGAAAATATGAGATATAGCTATCACTTAAACACATTTTATATAATAAACTGATCAAGATCAAATAATTTAGGAATAAAAATATATAATGATAGAAAATATAGAGAAAAATCTTTTGAATGACTATAAAGTTATTATAAATTTCCCTTTAGTATGGGGTGAGATGGATACTTTTAATCATATAAATAATGTCAATTATATAAGATATTTTGAGTCAAGCAGAATAAAATATTTTGAATTAATTGATTACTTTAAACTTATAGAAGAAAAAAATATTGGACCAATTCTTGCTTCAATATCTTGTAAATATAAGGCTCCATTAAAGTACCCTGATATTATTTATGTCGGCTCAAAAATATATAAAATGTCTAATGATAGATTTTGGATGAAATATGCTATTGCAAGTAAAAAATTATGTACCATAACAACAGAAGGTGATAGTGTTTTAGTATCTTACGATTATAATTCAAATAAAAAAATAGATTTACCAGAGAGCATTAGATTAAAAATAATGGAAATTGATAAAAATATTGAAATAATTTAAAATTTATCCGAAATTTAACTTTTTAAATCATGATATATAAAATAGAATGATTAATTTAAGATAATTCAGTTTTGAGGATAAATTTATGTTCAAAAAAAAAGTTTTAAATCTATTAGTTTGTAGTTCATTTATTTCATTATCTTTAAGTTCAAATACTTTTGCAGAAGGATTTGAAGATTTAATTAATAATGGAAATAATTCTGAAAATACAGATAAAGTAGACCCTAATAAGAATTCAACTATACCTCCAATGTTTCCAGAGTACAAAGCAGAAACAGCACCGAAAGTTATGAAAACAAGTATAACTCTTTCAGGTGGGAAAGGTCTTGTCTATTGGAAAAATCCAAATGCTAAAGAACCTGAGTATAACACATGGACTTGGTATCCAAGAATAAAATTTGATATTGCTGGTCCTATAAGTGCAGGAAGCCAAGTATATGTAGATTTTTTAAAGCCAAATGGTAAGTTATGGCTCTCAAAAAATTGTGAAACACAAGAATTACAAGCAGGTTACATTGGTGCTTTTAAAACTGAAGATTTTACAGAAAAAGAAGCTATAAAAGATATAGGAAATTTTAAGTTTGCTATTAAACTAAAGAATGAATTAGAAGGAACAAATAAAACTCTTTATACAGGAACATATAAGGTTACTAAATTTCATGTTGGTAATAACTTACCTCAATTCAAAAATCAATTTGAATATGTAGTAGATCAAGACTGGACAATGCCTATAGGCTATTTGATTTTAAAAAAAGATGGTGATTATGTTGGACGATTTGCCTTTGCAACTTGGGTTAAAGGTGATGATAATACTTATAATTATTCTGCTTATCTTTATCATAATGGAAAAATGGTTGCAAATACAAAAAATGGTAATGGTGAATTTGCAAGTTATGGTGGTGGAACAGTAAGTACAGAGAGGAGTATAACAACAGGTGGTATAGAAAAAGAGCCTCAATGGCATCTAATGAAAAACTATTTTAGTTATGCTATTTTGTATAATACAGATCCAAATAGTAGTTTTAAAGATTTTCATAATTTATCAAAAAATGTTGGTGAGTATGAAGTGAAAGTTTTAAGAGAGGGTAAATTAGCTCGTACAGCTAAGTTCACAGTAACATCTCAAGGAGGTATTAAACATGATTTTGGTGAATGGACATCAAAAAGTGAATATTGGATTCCAATTACAACTAAGATAACATCTAACCAAGATCAAAAGTTTAATCCTAATGCATATAAATCTAATATGTATTTTGGAAACCCTGTAAACAATATCATCAAATAATTTTTATAATTTTTGAATCCATAAACTTGAGGCTTCTTTATTAAAGAACTTTATATCATCAAAGACCTGAGGATAATGTATTTGTAAATAATTAGTAAAAAGTTTAATTTTAAACTCATTATTGTACATTAAAAAAGATTTTAATAAATAAGCTTCATTCCAATTTATACCATTAAAAGACCATATTTTTGGATATTCAAAAGGATAATAAATATCATGGAAATGTATTAAAACTCCAGATTTTAGATTAGGAAGTATTTCAAAAATAATAAAGTTTACATCACTATCAATTTTAGAAACATGAGAAGAGTCTATAAATAATATATCATTTTCTTCTAAATCTAAAAAAGTGCTTATTTTTACATCTTGTACATTCTTATTTATAATTTTTGTTCTTTCTTTATCATTCTCTTTTATTAAAGAGAATAATCTATCTGGATAAGGTTCTATAAATGATAGCTCTAAATTTAAGTTAAATGATTCTCTTAGATCTAACATAAGGGCAGAGGAAAATCCTGAACCTATCTCTATTATCCTTTTAGGTTTAAAATTATTAATCATCAAAAATAATAATACTGCATCACTATAAAAATAAAATTTATTATCTAAGAAAAACCTTTTATTATTAGTTTGTTGATCTGGAAGATCTATAAGTTTATTATATTTCTTTAAATCATCTACTAGGGATAGTTGCTCTGTAATATTAAACTCTAGTCCTTTTATTTCTTTGTTTTTTTTATTCTTCCATATTATATTTTGTCGTTTTTTTATTTCACTAACTAAAGGAATTACAGAGTAATAATGTCCAGGATGATAATAAGAATTAAGTTTATGAAATTCTAAAATATTTTTATAAACTTCTAACTCTTTTTTTAAGTCGTCTATATTCTCTTCACTCATTTATTTAAATACCCTTTACCAAGACTTTACTTTTTTTTAACACGTGATATAATAACTCATTGGATCAACCCCTCGCAGCGATGATGTGTGAACCTCGTCAGATCGGAAGAAGCAGCGATAAACATTTTACATCGGGTGCAGAGGCAAGTTGGTCCATTTTTAATGCTCTTCTTTTGTAATATCAAACCAAAGCCTTGAAAGTTCACTAACTGTTTTTGCTTTTCTAAGTAAAAAGTCTGGGTCTCCTTTTAAATCCTTTATCTCACTAAGCGTCATCAAAACTTGTTTTTTTATTTCAAGTAATTGAACTGTAGAGATAAGGCTTGATTCGTCTTTTTTCTCTTTTATTTGTATTATTTGATTCTGATAATTACCACTAAATTTTTTTGAAGAGTATAAATTTTCTTCTATCTTGGTTTTTACTTTATTTAAAAATCCTACAAAAATATTACCTTTTAGAGAACTTAAATAATAAAGGCTTAAATTTATTTCATTTTTTATATCAGCCAATAATTGTTCATTCTTTATATAACAATCAATTTTTAAGTCATTTTTTATTTTATGTATAACTTTTTCATTAAGAGAGCTTATAATTTTAGGTGTTAAGTCTGTTTCCATATCTTTAACTGGAATGTCATCTATTGTATATGAGAATAAATTTCTAGCAAATTTTTTATCAATAAAATAATAGACTTTTTGTTCAAAATCATAATTAATGAAATCAAATTCAAATATTATATCTTTATTTATTTTAGATAAGTTATCTATATCTTTTTTTTCACTAATATTAAAATTAGTAGAGAAAATATTTTCATTTACTACATGAAATACTTTTATAAATGATTCGTATAATGTCATGATTTAACAACTCCAAATAGTATTATTGTTTTAAATAGTTATAGTCTAATATATTACTAGTAATAAACAAATTTAAATTACTACTTTATTTGAGTTTTATATATTTCTGGTAATGAATTATTATTGGAATAATTTTCTTTATTTTTATATTCAGCATTTCCTTTTAAACCATTACCACTAGTTTCTGAAGTTTTACCTTTTGCTCCATATGAATTAGTTTCTATAAAGAAATTATTATTACCAGGTGTCCCTGCTCCAAAGCTTATTATAGCATCAGGTTTAGCTTGAGCTATTGCTGTTTTTAAAGTATTGCCTGTTCCATCACCTATTAAATTATTATTTTGATTATCATTATTTGTAAAGTCAGTATCTACAGGTAATCTAACTGTTGATAAGTTTATAGTTTTTGTTTCTTTAGATATTGGATCTGTAAAAGTATATGTTCTACCAGCTTCAATTTGTTTATCACCTTGTTTTATATAAAATGGTTTAGGTGCTTCCTTAAATTTCCCAAATGTATTTTCCATCATTTTATCTATATCATTTGTTGGACGTTTAAAACCAAATGATGATGGTTCGGTGCTTTTACCATCTCCAAATAAAAATCTACTTGTAGGATTATCTTT
Source organism: Candidatus Sericytochromatia bacterium (assembly GCA_046328075.1). GTDB lineage: Bacteria > Cyanobacteriota > Sericytochromatia > UBA7694 > JACMQJ01 > JAXLXG01. The sequence continues at coordinate 29,452 of JAXLXG010000021.1, read as the reverse complement.
TATATAACTAAATTGAGTAAAACCTGTAACCATAATAGTTATATTACTTTTATCTTTTAATTTATCTGCAAAACCTTTTATTCCTGTACCTAAAACTTCTAAATATTGTTCTTTATGTTTTTTATCTTTTACTGGATCATCTGTTGAGCCTTCTATACCAATATATCCTTCTCCCATATGAATAAATCCTGAATATTTTACATTACTTGTACCCATAGATTCAGATGTTGTTCTAAATACATGACCACATAAATAATCTGTCCATTTTTCACCATTTTTATTTTTTGTATCATCATGAATAAAGACATTTGCTTTTGTTTTTGCTGTCTGACCTACAGGTGTCACTGCTTTTCTATAATTTTCTGGGACATTATTTAATATATCATCAGTTTCTAAACTTAACTTTTCAAAAATACTATCTTTGTTACTAGTTCTTTCATTAGTTATAGTTTCTTTAATATGATTTGCAAGTTCCTTTTTTTGTTTTATTGAAATATTTTTATCACTTTTTATTTCTTTTAAAATATTTCTAAATCCATCTAAATCTTTTTTGTCTGTAGCAAATATTTTAATCTCATACTTTGCTTTTTCATCGGAACCTTGTTTTAGTACATCTTTTTTTAAAATATCATTAACAAGAGCTGAAACAGGTTCTGACTCACTATAATTAATATCAATTTTTGATGTATTATCATTAGCTACTAATAATGTGTTAAGTATTTCTTTTTTATCATTATCTAACCCTTTGTTAGATTTAATTAGTTCTTTAATTTTATTAAGATTTTGAATATCAGATGAATCAATTTTTCCGTCTTTTTTAATATCTTTAATAAGTGCTGTTAACTCTGGGTTATTCGTTATACGCATTAAAATTAAACCTCAACAAATATAAAACTCATGATTTACAATATATACTTATAAAGTATTTTAATGAATAAAATAAATTTACACTTAATTAATTTTTAAAATATATTTAAAATAATAGAAAACTAATACTATTAATCAAAAAATATCTATTAAATTTTAATTTCTTTTTTATATTCCTTAAGAGTCTAATTTAAATATTTTGCCTTAAGTATTGATATTATTCATTATATTAGATTTAAGTTAATAATGAGAAGGATATTATATTTATGAGTTTAGAAGCAATAGAAAAAATTAATATAAATATTCCTGAACAGTCAAAAGGTTCTAATACGAACAACTATCAAGAATTAATTTTAGATGAAAATTTTGATTCAAAAGAAAAATATGAAGTTATAAAAAAGAGGCTTTTAGATATAAATAATTGGGGAAGTATATGTGGAAACTTATCAGGTGAATTTATACTTTTGGATTCTCAAGGAAATGAAAAAAGTTCAAAACCCAATAAAGGAGATCTAATTAAGATAAATATACCTTTAACCACATCTATAGAAGGACAAGGTTTTGAATGGGTAAAAATTCAAGAAATTAAGGAAATTAATAAAGAAGAAAAAAATATTAATGCTGTATATTTTACTTTAAGTCCAACAGGTAACCCTAATACTGACTCAGATACAATAGCGCATTTTTACACAGATGATGCAACCAATACTTTTATTATTTTAAGAGAAAATAATAAAATTTATGTAGGTATTCATGGCAGAAATGAGGTTGCTAATATAGAACAAACAGATAGTTTAATAGATAAAATACTTAATAGAACTATTGCTTTAGGAGCAATTATAGGTGTATCAAGCATACAGTGGGCGAATCTAATAAAAGCTTTGCTAAAAGATTAAAATACGAATTAGCTTATCAATTTTTAAATTAAAAATAATAAGATTTATTTAATTACAAGGTATTATTGAGCTAATATAATCTAAAATATTTGAAAATGATTTTTATAAGAAGGGACTTTATAAATGATTAAAAAATTTCAATTAAAGAAAATGCTTGAAGAAAAAAGATTTTTAAAAGTTATTTCAGGTATGGAAAATTTTAATAAAGCTAATATAAGAGCTGTTGTTAATTCTGCTACTTTAGGAAATGCACAAGCTGTTGATATTTCAGCTGATTCAGAAAATATTGAGTGGGTAAAAGAAAATCATACAAGACTTATTACTTTTGTTTCTTCATTAAGCCCTCGTATGCTTGTTAAATCTCTTGAATGGGGTGCAGATGTATTAGAACTTGGAAATTTTGATGCTTTATATGCTCAAGGTAAATCAATAACAAAAGAAGAAGTTATTTCTCTTACACGTGAATTAAGAAGTTTAGCTGGGAAAGATGCTGTAATTTGTATTTCAATTCCTGGTAAATTATCAATTGAAGAACAAGTAGATTTATCCTCACAAATGCAAGCTGCTGGTGCTGATATGCTTCAAATTGAAAATCTTGAATATAATAGTGAATATGAAAATGCAAAAGCAATAGTTGCTGCTGTTGAAATACCTGTTATCCTTAGTGGTAAAATAGATTCTACTAAAGTTGAAAAAGCATTAGCAACAGGTGTTAATGGTATTGGTATTGGTAATGCAATTAATAGTAAAAATACATTACCTGAAATGGTAGAAGAAGTTAAATCTTCAATGAAATCAATTGAAGGAAAAGTTAGAGCTTAGACTATATAGAAGGTAAGAAGAGAATAAGTGAAAAGTGAAAAAAGTATGAAATTTCAATACTTTTAAGTCATTAATTTTCTTAAACCTAGTTTGTTTAAGTATATTAAATTAATTAATAGAATTTATTAGATGGATAAGATATTTTTATCCATCTTTTTTATATTGTCTTTAATAAATCTGTGTCTATCTTTTTTATTCATCTTATCTATGCTTTAAAACTATCTAAACAATAATACTTTGTATTTAACTAGATTCAGTTATATTCAAAATTTTATATATACATTTAAAACGAATTTTATAATAAAAGAATCCTATTTTTATTACAATTGTTGGAAAAATAATATTATTTTAATTTTATTGCATATATATTATAGAGAAATAATAAAAGACGGGTTTTTAATTATAGACTTAATTTGACCTGATTATTATATAATATTATTTTTTGAAAATGATATTATATAATAATTATAGATATAAAATAATTAATAATAAAAGATTATATATTATAAATGACTTTTAGTATTGATATATCGCTAATAATAATCTTATTTAGATATTGACTAACGTAATTATTAGAGATAAAATCAACATACAATCGCAATTTTAGGTAAAAGTTATGAAAAGAGTGTTAAACGGAAATTTAAATAGTATGAGTCAGGTTCTAGCAAGTCTAGCTATAGCCCTCTGCCCGTTAATACCCATGTTAGCTAACAGGTGGAGCTAAAAAACTTTTACTTGTACTTTATTTAAACAGATAAAATCTCAAGCAAAATTATTTATTTTAGATATTATTATCTTATTTTTATAATAATACTGATTTTTTATAGATTTATTGTAATTATAAGTTGAATAAACTACTAAATTAGGACTTTTATTAGTAAATCTTAATAAGAATTTTAGTTATTTAACTATTTAATAATAATATCAAAAATTAAAATTATTTATTATCTCTAATATTTTTTAGAATTAGTATTAATTTGTTTTAGTTATGTATTTGTCTTTATTAGAAATACAAATATATCATTTATCATGTTTAAATTTAATCTTTTTGCTCTTATGGTGTAAAGTAGCACAGTTAGTCTCCAAAACTACGTGTCAAGGTTCAAATCCTTGTGAGAGCGTTTGCCGAAGTGATGGAATTGGCATACATAGCAGTCTTAGAAACTGTTTTTTAAGAGTTCGAGTCTCTTCTTCGGCACTTTCGAGGTGTATTTCAATTGGTTAGAAGCCCTGATTTGGATTCAGGGGGTTGTAGGTTCGAGTCCTACCACTTCGATTTTCGGAGCATAGCTCAGTGGCAGAGCAGAGCTTTCATAAGGCTCGTGTCATAAGTTCGATTCTTATTGCTCCGACTTACTTGATTTTAAGTTTATAAAGGAGAAGAAAAATGAGAAATTTAGCAACAATACAAAAGATAATTTCTATTGAGCCTATTGAAAATGCAGATTCAATAGAAAAAGTAACAGTTCTTGGATGGAATGTTGTGGTTAAGAAAAATGAATTTAAATTAGGTGAATTAGTTGTATATATTGAGATTGATTCTTTATTACCAGAGCTCGATATTTTTGAGTTTTTAAGAAATAAAAAATTCATTATAAAAACAGTGAGGTTAAGAGGTCAAATTTCTCAAGGTATATGCTTTCCTTTAGGGATTCTTGAAAACTTTATTTCTTCTAGTGAAATTAACAATTTAAAAGAAGGTGATGAAGTTACTGATATTATTGGAATTACTAAATATGAACCACCTTTACCTTTAAATATGGGTGGAAATATTAAAGGATTATTTCCTAGTTTTATTCCTAAAACAGATGAAACAAGAGCTCAAGTCTTACCTCAGATTATAGAAAGATATACTGGAACTGAATGTTTTATAACCGAAAAAGTAGATGGTTCAAGTATGACTATTTATATAAAAGATGGTGAATTTGGAGTATGTTCTAGAAATATGGAAATGACTAAAGATATTAATAATATATTTTGGGCTACTTCTGAAAAACTTGGCTTAGAAAATAAACTAAAAAATTTATCTAAGATTCTTAATATTGAAGATATTTCTGTACAAGGAGAATTAATAGGAAATGGAATGCAAGGAAATAAATATAAAATAAATGGTAATAAATTTTTAGCTTTTAATATTTTTGATATTAATAGTTATAAATACATTGATTTTAAAGAGTTTTTTGAATCTTGTGAAAAATCAAGTATTGAAACAGTTCCTTTATTAGATGAAAAATTTATTTTAAATCACTCAATTTCAGAATTAGTTGAATTATCAAAAGGTAATTCTAAACTTAATTCTCAAGTAAAAAGAGAAGGAATAGTAATAAGATCTATTAAAGAAATAACAAATGTTGAAAAAATAGGGAGATTTAGTTTTAAATCAATTAACCCTGAGTTTTTATTAAAATATAATGAATAAGGAAAAATATATATGGAAATTTTAAAATGTGGTGGAAAGGACATAAAAGTCTGGACTGATATTTCTGGTATTGAACAAGAAGCATTGCAACAACTTTATAGGATGTCACGAATGCCATTTATTTATGAGCATATTGCTGTCATGCCTGATGTTCATGTTGGTAAAGGTGCAACAGTTGGTTCTGTTATTGCAACTAAAGGAGCAATAATGCCTGCTGCTGTTGGAGTAGATGTAGGCTGCGGCATGCTTGCAGCCAAAACAAACCTCAATGCAAATAATTTACCAGATTCGCTCTCAAAATTGAGGCTAGATATTGAAAGTGTTGTTCCTGTTGGTAGAGGAGCACATAAAAGCACAAAATATGGAGAAAAGTTAGATTTTAGCCAATTAAGTGTTTATGAGCATTTGAATAAAAAACAAGTAATGAAAGCTCAATCTCAAATAGGAACTTTAGGTAGTGGTAATCATTTTATTGAACTTTGTTTAGATCAAAGTAAAAATGTTTGGATAATGCTTCATTCAGGATCTAGGAATATAGGAAATGAAGTTGCTATGATGCATATTAAGATTGCAAAAGGTGAAATGAAAAAAGCTTTTATTAACCTTGAAGATCCTGATTTGTCATATTTGACAGAGCAAACACAAGAATTTAAAAATTATATTAATGATTTATTCTGGTGTCAGGATTATGCTATGCAAAATAGACGTATCATGTTTGATAATATTCTTAAATCAATGAAGAGAATTTATCCAAAAATTGAAATTATAGGTCATACAACATCTTGTCATCATAATTATGTTTCAGTTGAAAATCATTTTGGTGAAAATGTTTATGTTACAAGAAAAGGAGCCATAAAAGCTGGTAATGGAGATATTGGAATTATTCCAGGTTCAATGGGAACAAAAAGTTATATAGTAAAAGGTTTAGGTAATAATGAGTCTTATCATTCTTGTTCTCATGGAGCTGGTAGAAAAATGTCAAGAACAAAAGCTAAAAGTATGTTCACTCATAAAGATTTAGAAAAACAAACTAAAGGAGTTGAATGTAGAAAAGATAGTGGAGTTGTTGATGAAATTCCTTCAGCATATAAAGATATTGCTCAGGTAATGAGGAATCAAGAAGATTTGGTTGATATTACTGATGTTCTAAAGCAAATTATATGTATTAAAGGATAAATTATTTATATAAAAACAGGTTTAGGTTTACCAATACCTTAAACAAATGTTCTTAAATAATTGCCTGAATTAATAGTCAAAAAAAAATGGTGTAGGTTGTAGAATTACAATATATACTCAAACCAAGATTGATTATGACAGAAATCTTAGAAAAGATAAATATATTAAGAAAAAATTTAAATAATTGTTTAAGTACCTAATCATAATAAAACATATTTTAAATCTTGAAATTTAGTTATAGATTAAAAATTATTTTTATTAATTTTACATAGGTACTTATTATGGCTCTGTTAACTTTAAGGTGTTGGTGGAGCTCTTATTTTAAATTTATAAACTTCTTTATGATTCATAGCTCCTTATTTTGAATACTTTGTTTCACAATTAAGACAAGCTATTTTCTCTTTTACAGTTTCATAACCAAAACCACCAACGTCATCAATATATTTATTATTTACTTTAATTGCATTCTTTCTATATGGATAAGCTACTTTTCTGGTTTCAGTTACTATTTTTGAACTTTTTATATTTCTTTCTATTGTAGATTTACAAAAATCACATTTGTACATTTTTATTTTAGCTAATTATTTTTTGAGAGTGCTAATTTCTCAAAATGACATTATTTTAGAACTTATAATTAAATTCTCATTAATTATTTTGATTTAAATATAAAAGATATACTTTGTGGTGGACTACGGATTAAATATAAGATTGATATACATTTTTTCAATCTCCTTCAGCATAAGACTCTTTTAAGGGTGCTGAATTCCTATAAAAGGGCAATACATAAGATTATTTTAAATTTACTATATTGTTTTAGAGCTGTCAAGCCTTGAAAAAATAGAATACAGATTTTAAAAGATTGAAATGATCTTAGTAAAAAGATAAAAGAAGATAAGAGTTAGTAATTTTAATATTTATATTATCTTTTAAAATCTGTATTTAGCCTTTTTATCTCTGTAAATCTGTGTTCCAGAATCTTATAAAAAACTATAACTTTATTCAGAATGAGAATTAATCATATAAATTATGATTTTATTATTAATAATTTTCTCATATAATTCATTAGAATATTGAGTAAAAACTGAGAACATTAAGACTAAGAAATTTTAATAATTCTGATTCATTAATTTTCTCAACTGATTTTTTGTAAATATAAAATTTTTAATGGATTCGGTTTAATGAATAAAAAAGAATTAACAAGTGAGTGGTTTAAAAGCCTTCAAGATAATATATGTTTTGAATTAGAAAATGCAGACGGGAAATCTAAATTTATAGAAGATTTATGGAGTAGAGAAGGTGGTGGAGGTGGTAGAAGTCGTATTATCTCTAATGGAAATATTATTGCAAAGGGGGGAGTTGGTTTTTCAGCAGTAGGTGGTAAAACACCAGAAAAAATTCTAAATCATTTGAAGTTAGAAAATGCAGATTTTTTTGCAACAGGAGTAAGTATTGTAATACATCCTGAAAATCCTATGGTACCAATAATACATATGAATGTAAGATATTTTGAAATGAGTAATGGTATTTGGTGGTTTGGTGGTGGAATAGATTTAACTCCTCATTATATTGATCTAGATGATGCAAGATTTTTCCATTCAAAATTAAAAGGAATTTGTGATAAACATAATAATAATTACTATTCAGAATTTAAATCTTGGGCTGATAATTATTTTTATATTAAACATAGAAATGAAACTAGGGGTATAGGTGGAATTTTCTTCGATAGATTAAGTAATAATGAACAATTTAATTTTGAAAATAGATTTGAATTTGTAAAAGATATTGGTAGCTCTTTTGCTCCTATTTATACATATTTTATGAATAAAAATAGTAAATTAAGTTATGATGATAATAACAAAAAATGGCAAAATTTGAGAAGGAGTCGTTATGTTGAGTTTAATTTAGTATATGATGCAGGAACAAAATTTGGTCTTGATACAAATGGTCGAACAGAGTCAATTTTAATGAGTATGCCTCCTGTTGCTGAGTGGGAATATAATTACATTCCAGAAAAAGACTCAAAAGAAGAATATACATTGTCTATGTTAAAAAAGAATATAGATTGGGTTAATCCATAAAAATTAACTTAATACAGAATAGTAACTCTTATAAATTTTAAATAGACTATAAATTTGCATAATTAATAAAAAATGTTAGTAAAAGTGAGAATTTAATATAGTAAATATATTTTTTCTCACTTTTTACTTCTTATCTTTTTTTACTACTACTACTTTTTACTTAGCTTTATATAACTTTTATACCTCTGTTCAGAAATTTCATTATTTTCAACAGCCAACTTTACAGCACATTTAGGTTCATGAATATGAGTACAGTTTTTAAATTTACAATTAGCTGATAAATCTAATATATCTTTAAAACTTTTATCAACACTTTCATTTGTATCTATAAGAGAAAACTCTCTCATACCTGGTGTATCAAGTAACATTCCTCCAAATGGTAACTCATAAAGATAAGTTGATGTTGTTGTATGCTTACCTTTGCCATACATTGAACTAATAGCATTTGTTTTTGCTATATCATATTGAAATACCGAATTTGTAAGTGAAGATTTACCAACTCCAGAAGAACCAGAAAGAACCGATATTTTATCTTTTAAAATATCTTTTAATTCATCTATGCCAGTATTTTTAAATGAACTAGTACAAATAGTTTTTATTCCTAGTTTATTATAATTATCTATATCTTCTTTTATTTCATCGATATCTATCATATCAACTTTATTAAAACAAATAATTGGCTCAATTCCTCCTGATTTAGCTCCAACAATATATCTATCAATTCCATTTAATTTATATCTTGGATTATGAACAGAACAGACAATTATAATCTGGTCTATATTTGACGCTATAATTTGTTCATATCTAGAATCATCACCTACACCTCGTCTTGAGAATTTTGTTTTTCTAGGTGATATGGTTTTTATAAGACCATTATGATTATTGACTATATCAAAATCTACAATATCTCCAACAACTACCAAACTCTTTATATTTTCTTTTTGTTTAAGAAGTTTTCCTGTTATTGAACAAATAATCTGCTCATTATTATATTTAACTGTATATAAGTTTTTTTGTGTATTAATGACTAAACCTTGCATTTAATTTCCTTTAAGTGACTAAAATTGGTTAAAATTACGAATTTAAGCTTAAAGCAAATTAACTAGACTTATTTAATTCTTAGGTTTGTTAAAAGTACTAAGAGATTAAATTATATTGAAAAGTAAGTGATTTGCTTTAAACGGATTTTTTACTATCTCATTCATATAACAACGCCTCCTTACTTTATTTTTTATAATAAATTTAAAATAACATTTTAATTATATATTAAAGTTTTTTTATGTCAATATTTTATTTATTCAAAAAAAAAGAGCTTTATAAAGCTCTTTTTTTTGATAGATTTTTAATCTTCTAATTTATTTATTTGCTTTGTTGCACTTTTAACAACTTCACTAGCTCCTTCTGAAACAGCTTTACCAACACCTTTTATAGAGTCACTAAGATTATGAATTTTATTTATAGGTTTAATATCTTCAAAATTTATAGGTTTAATATCTTCAAAGAAAATTCTTCCATTATTTCTAGAGTCAAGTTCTTTATTAACTCTATTTAATAATTTACCTAATAATTCATCATCTTTATTGGTAGGACTAGCCATTTCTTTTACAAGATAATCTCTCATTGTTTTGAGTTGAAATGTATCCATATGATCAATTTTTTCTTGGAAATTAAGTAACGCATTATCTCTATCATTACCTTTTGCATTTCTAATTTCTTCAACAGCTTCTTTAGGAGCTTTAAGCATTTTCTCAATAGCTTCTTTTATTTTTCTTTCTGTAGGACCAGGCATAGGAAGAACACATGGTGGATGTTTAGGACTAAATCCTTCATCAATAATTGAAATATGACCTTTTGCTCTACCTTCAGAGGTAATTTCTTTTTTATCGTTAGCTTTTATTTCTGTTTGTTCAACATTTTGAGCTTTAGATTCAGTTTTTGCTTTATCACCACCATCAAGATTTTTATTTTTTACAGTATCACTTCCTATTGCTGCACCAACTCTACCTAAACCTGTGTTTATCTCTGACATAGTAACGAGCCTCCAAAATTTGATTTTAATAACTTCTTGTAAATATATAATAGACATATTAAATTTTTTCTTTCTATATTTTAGGTTAAATTAAAGGTAAATTTTGTTTGAATTATTTAACCATAAATTAAAGTAAGTATATTTATTTAAATTTTTTCTTTGTATCTTGTGCTTAATATAGAGCCAAATATTATAAGTAAAATACCTATAAAAGATTGCATTGTTAACTTTTCATCAAAAAATAAATATCCAAATGTAATAGCATATATAGCACCAATATAATTTAGATTAGCTACTTTAGAGATTTTATCAGCTTGGTAAGCTTTAGTCATATATATTTGAGCAACTTGGGTTGTAATACCTATTATTAATATATAAATCCAATCAAATAAGTTAGGTGTAACCCAATGAAATATTACATAAGGTAAAACTAGTGGTACAGTAACTAGAGTAAAATAAAATAGAGTTACTATTGCTTCATCATGATCTTTTAACTTTCTTATAATATTATATGCAATACCAGAACAAAGAGCGGAGAAGATACCAATAAGTAATAATTGATAAGATATATTAGTATCAAATCCTTTAATAACAAGTATTCCACTAAATGATATTAAAAAGAAAAAAAGCTGTATAGTGTTCACTTTTTCTTTAAAAACAAAACCTGCAATTAAAGTTGCAAATATAGGAGATAAATACTGTAGAGTTACAGCATTTGCAAGTGGCATATTATGTAAAGTATAAAAATATAATATGAGTCCACCTGTTCCAAATAAACCTCTCAAAAAAAGTAATTTTTTATTGTTACCCCAAGGATTTATTTTTGCTCTCTTAATCATTACATAAGAAAAAATTAATGGTAATAAGCTCCTAAATAAAGTTATTTCCGATGATGGCAAATGTGATAATTTTTTTACAAATACATTCATTATTGAAAAATAAAATGTAGATAAAAGAATATATTTTACACCAACAGACATTTATTTTCTTTTGGTACCTGGTAAATCCAGTTCTTCAAGATAATTAGTTACTCTAACATCACCATCATGATTAAATATATATAAGCCATCTTCTTTACCTACAGAGGTAAATCTTTCATACTCTTTACCATTTTCTTCATATGTTTCCATTAGTAAAAATGACTCTTGATCTAATCCTACACACATTGAGTTTTTATATCTTTCAACTGTATAGGTTATAGTATCTCTATCCTCAAGGTTTATATAATCTCTACAATGTGGAAAAATCTGTACTTTTTTAACTAATCCAAAACCGATATCAAATAACTCATAGTCATACATATTGTGCTTACCAGCCCACTCATTAGAGTTATCGTCAAAAACAATTATATTATCACAAAGAGATAAAGAGCCTGCTGAAACAGTATAAAAATTAGTCCCATTATTTAAAGCTTGTATAAAAGCATCTTTTAATTTAAAAAAATTAAGTCTATTGTATAAAACTGCTACATTACCACCAAAAATAAAGATAGAGTTTGAACTTAAAATTCTTTCTTCCAAGTCTGACTTTAATTTTTTATATACTTGATTATTTTGAACATTAGAATTAGCAAAAAAGTAATCATCTATTTCTTTACATACTTTTATCATTTCTGTATCATTTTCAACTAATTTTTGCATAGTACCTTGTATATCTTTACATCCATAATGATAAAGTAACTCCCATTGATTAATAGAGTTAAGATTATCTGCATTAGAATTAACATTGTATGATAAAGCAGAATGTAGAGTTATATTTCTAAAAGTTGTTTTTAATATATTTAATTGTTTTTGTAAGATTGAAATTAAACCAGAGTTTTTTTCACGATAAAATTCTTTTACTTTTTGAATAACTTTTTGTTTAGTATGATAAAAATCATGTATTGATGGAACTTCATGTTTAAATGTATTAAAATCGTGATAAATAGAGAGATTTTGAACATTCTGATCAAAACCGTTATAAAATTTAGGTTGTATTCCTATATTATAGAGAGATTGTTTAATATGGCTTTCATAAAACTCTCTTTTTTGCCATGCTGCTGTTATAAGCAAAACCTTTTTAGAGTTTCTAACTTCTTGGCTTATATGATTAGATGATAATATACGTTCTTTAAACTTTTCGATAAACTCAGTTTCAACACTTATATTACCATTAAAAATTATAGTACCTTTCATCTTATCTCTTTTACCTAAAAAAATATTAATTCATTCTATCAATTAAAGTAAAAGAATATCATTTTATTCAAAATATCTTATTGATTTTTTAGTTATTGAAGTCTCATTTTTTATAAAGTAAAAAGCTTAAGATTTTAAAATCTTAAGCTTTTAGAGAATATTTTATTAGTAACCTAATAGTCGATGAACTTCCTTGATTTGTTTTTCATTTAATGACTGTTTGATGATTGCAAATCCATAAAGATTTCCTTTTAAATTATTACGATAATCCCATAATAAACCACCATAATCTTGTTCTGGGACAAAATTACCTAGATACATTCTACCTATTCCATTTGTTACACTTGTTATTGTATCAGTATCATAAACCGTTTCTCTAGTAAACTGAGTATCATATTTTGTTTGATTTTTTACTAGTACACCTATATTTGCTAAAGTATTTAAACTCTCAGATATTATAAATCTATTATTCCATTCTGTAACATCTGAAACACTCTTATACCTATAGTAAACTTCACCTGTACTTGGACTTTTATTTTGATTTGTATTTAATATTAATAATTTTTTCTTGTCAAATAAATTAAATTTTGAATGTTGATCAAATCTGTTATGATACCATTTTGAAAAAATAGCTCCATTATTTGAGTTTATATCAAATATATCATCATTTTTTAATTTAACAATTGCCAATGTTGTATAATTTTGTCCGAACTCATAATTACCATCTGGTACTTCTATTGCTGAATATGGAGAGTTTGAAAAATCTACACCCCATCTATTTTCATCTCTTACCCATTGAGCTAAATTATCAAAATCATTTCTTCTTATCATTTTTACACCAGCTAAATTATTATCTGAATAATCTTTATAATCACCTTCAAACTGAGGAGCAAAGATATATCCATAATCTAGGTTTGTTGTAACTCCATCAACAGTAATTGATTTTGGAAATGCTGTTTGTACAGCTACACCAGAGGCTAGGATTTCTAAAGCATCTTTTATAGTTATAGTACCACCACCAGCGTGTTTTATAATTACATCTTGAACACCAAGAGGTAAATCTGGTGGAATCTTAAATGTAACATAATCATTAACTATACTTTCTAAGGTAACGTGTCTATCACCTAAACCTATAGTAACTCTTGCTAAATCTCCTCTAAGAGATATACCAACATTATCACCTGTTTTTACTTGAAGTTTTGAGTTATTACTTATAAAGCTTGTAGTTTGTAATGTTGTTCCATTAGGGAATGTTACAGGTACTTGTGGTTTTAAACCAATAGCTATAGCTGTTTTATTCAATGCTTGTTCAAATGTTAATATATTTTCTCCTGTGTCTAAATATTTCATTATTACAGGATAAACAGAATCTGGAATAGTAGAATCTACGCCATATATTGCATAATCATTAACAACATCAAGTAAATTTACTCTTCTATCACCAAGACCAACCCAAACTCTACTTAATTTAGATTTTAGTTCTTCATTTATTTGTATTGCGAATTTATCACCACCAACCACATTTGATTGTGCATAAGGTTGAATTACTGGTATTGATTGTGTTCCATAGGTAAGGTTTTGTTTTTTCTCAAACATTTGAAGTACATCAAAAATATTATTTTCCCTAAACCAACCATAAGCTATTACTTCTTTTTCATCAAGATTTTTATATAAATTAATATTTTTTGGCGTTGTATAAAAATACTCATTGTTATCTATTTTTATGTAGTTATCATTAGATACACTAGAATAATAATATTTACCTTTTAATGTTTTGAATAAATAATTATCTGGGGATTTACCATTTCTAATAAAAACTTCTTGTACAGCAGCTTCTGCATCTATATATCTAGGATTAGTAGATTTAAATGTTGATTCATCTTCAAATTTTTTACCTGTTTTTTGTAGAATATCTCTTACATCATTTACATCTAAACTAGGATCTATTGATTTCATAAGAGCTGCAACACCTGCAACAATAGGACTAGCAAAACTAGTCCCTCCTGCATTTTCCCAAGTATTATCATTTTTCATTTTAATTGCAATATTATCACCTGGAGCCCAAATATCTATTTCTCCATAGTTTGATGATAAAGCTCCTATACCTTCTGTTGCAGTTATTTTTGGTGAAAAATCAGCTCTTATTTTGCTTAGAATATTATTAATATTTTCTATTTCGTAAGCACCAACACTAATTACATTATGAAATGAACTAGGAAAATGAAATTGATTATCTTTTATTGAAACTCTTTTATTTTCATTTCCACCTGCTACGACAAAAACAATACTTCTATTCAATGGTTCATAAAACGGGTTTGGAGAACCATCAGGTAATTTTTTAACATTACTCAAATCATATATATATTTTTCTGTTTGTATAGCCAAAGTATCACATATATAAAACGATTTTTCATTAATATTATTACTATCATATACAAGTCTTTTATCTAAACAAAAGCTTTTTTCCTTATTTTTTATATCTTGATAACTATATAAACTTAAAAATGTTCCAGAACTTATATTTATAATGTCAATATTATTTTTTTCTTTTATTTCTTCTTTATGGTTACTTAAAGAATACATTAAATCTCTAATACCAGATAAATTTTTTGTTATAAGTGCGGATTCATTTGGATTTTCATAAGTAAATAAGCTTAATTTACTTCTAGGAGAAATTCCGCTATTACCATGATTATCATCAATATCTGAAGCAATTAAAGAAGATATTTTATACCCATGAGCCAACTCATTACCTAAGAAATCTTTACATATATCTGTTAAGTTAGCTCCAAAATCAGGACATCCAAAACCTTGTAACTTTGATACAAAGTCTACTGGAGATAAGGTTATATTACTAAAGTTTTTTATATTTAATTGTTGAATTAAATATCCACCACCAAGAGCTGAAAAACCAACATCAAAAACACCAACATTGGTATTTTGACCTAATGTATACTTCCAAGCTTTAGTTATATTAGTATCTGTTAACCACCATGATTCTTTTGATGTTTTAGGAATTGGTTTAGGTAAAACATCACCTTCAAGCTTATCATTATAATAAACATTAGAGTAAGTCTTATATAAGCTACCTGATTGGGATTCATCTGTAACAATGTTATTATTACGATCTGGAGATATAGAAATCCCATTTTGTTGGAGCATTGTTAATAAACCAGCATTAGAAATTAAATCACTATGATTTACTAATAAGTTAATAAATGTAGCAATAGTTTTAGCCGAATTTACTGATGAAAAAGTTGCTTCTTTTATAGGAGCTTGAGAAAATGTGTTTAACTCTTTAAAATTATTGTATAAATTACTTAAATTTGTTTGTTCATAATTTATTTTAAGTATTGCTATTTTATTTCCATCATAGTCTTTAAAACTATCAACTGTAGCATTTAATCTATTTTTTAATAAATCAAGGTTTTGTTGTGCAGGTTCTCTAAGTGTTACAGCCACATAACCATTAGTAAATATTGCCTTTGTATCATTAGCTGTAGATACACCAATAGAAACATCAGGATTACTAGGATCTATAATATCACCTTCATAAGGTTTAAGATTTCCTAAACTTGATAAAGTGTCAGGATAGAACATTTGTTGATTAGAATTTTGACTTATTTCTTTCCATTTTATATTTTGTATTTGTTTTCTAACAGTTTCAATTTTTGAGCTTTCAAATATTGTAATATTTATAGAACCATTTAATTTACCATTAGCTTTAATAGAAATATTATTATTAGATTCTAAAATTGTTTCTTTATTTGCTTTATATTTTGAGTTATCGAAGTCTATGTTATTAATTTGTTGAATATCATTTATTTTTATTTCAATATTATCATCTAATTTAGTTTTTGTTACTAATATTGTATATTTTTTTGTTGTATCACTTATGTTAAAAGATTCATTAATTATCTGTTCTTGTCCATTCAGTTTAATATTTTTACTATAAACAATGTCTGAATCCTTTGATGATTGAATATTAAAAGTATTTTCATCTTGTACTAATGAAAACTGTCTTGAAGATTCTTTATTAGCATTAGCTAAAGATGTATCAATTTTTAAATCTATCTCACCATAATATGGATTAGCTTTTGGTGTACCCATTAAAACATCATTAATAGACTTACTTTTTATCTGTGTATTAATATTGCTAATATTAGCAGGTAAACAAGACGTTAATAGAATAAATATTAATAAAATTGTTTGTAAAAATCTTAATGTCATAATTATCTCCTTTATTTATTTCCTGCTATTTCAAATATTATATTTTCTGATAACTCATTAAATTGAAATGATTTTAATGAAATATACTCACCTTGATAGGCTTTATTATTATTTGAATCTATAAATGGCTCTTTAAAATAAATTTTATATTTCATATCTTTATCATACTTTTGTATAGGACATTCAAAAATAACTCTTTTATTGTCATCTAACCAAGTAAATGTTGAATTTTTTGTATTATAATCATAGTCTATTGTTTTATCTAAAGACTCTATTATTAAATTCTTCTCTATACTATCTTTAATAATTGAATTATTAAAATCAAACTCTAATCTTAAATTGTCAGTACTTTGCAACTTAAACTTTGGTAAATCTATATTAATATTTATTTTTCTTCCGTATTCTTTTGATATTTTAGAATTTAATGATTTTGTTAATAAATAACCATTTATGTTATTATAATTAACAACTATTCTTTGAATTTCTGGTTCTTTATTTATAGAATTAAATTCATCAAAATAATATATTGTTGGATACTCATTTGTGCCATAGAATTGAAGATATAAACTTATACTTACATATCTTTTAGTACTATTTTCATTACCTGCTTCAATTACTAAATAACGTAGATTTTCATTTAAAAGCTCTGAATTATTTGGGACAATTAGAGTGTATTCTCCAAGTTGATTAGTTTTAGTGTTGTAAAAATAGCTATTGGTAGATTTATTACTTTTGAAACCTATAGCAGTAACATTAACATTTTTTACAGGCTTATTATTTCTATCATATACAATACCTTTAATCTCTCCTAAATTTTTCATATATTCATCTGGTACAGGAGGTAATGAAACATTTAATCCTGTGTAAACTAAGCTTTCATCAATCATATTAGATTCAATAATAGGAGTTGCAGATTCTTGTATGTCAGATGGTGTGACTTGTGGTGTAACTATTGGGCTTATGCTAACACTTGGTGAAGCACTTACAATAACACTATTTGTAGGACTAGAAGAAATATTATTATTACTAACACTACTCTTACTAGGCTGTGGTGAACTACTACTAGATACATTAACTGTATTCTGGCAAGCTACAAACACAGGTATTAATAAAAAAGATAAAATAAACTTATTTTTCATAATCTACACCTTAAACTCAGAATATATCATCCCAAAAGGTGTATAAAACTCTATTACATGATTACTTTTACTTAAAAAATTACTCTGCTTTGATAAATCAATAATAGTTTCAAATATATCCCCTCCACTCGTTTTTACTACATCTGTCTGATAACCTTTACAAAAAACACCATCAACTTTTGTATAATAAAATTGTGGGTTTATCATAAAATTCTTACCTGTTAGCTTTAAACCTATAACTTTTATTTCATCATCATCTTCTTTTTTCAAAAGCTCTATTTTACTTATTTGAGGTGTTAATGAATCATTTGGTTTAATAGGATCTCCAAACCTAACCATAGAACTAACAGATTTATTTTCATTAATAACTTTAATCTTATGTAAACCCTTAAGATAAAAATCTGGTACATTCTTTGTATCAATACTTACATTGATATATTTGTTAGAAGCAGATATAGGATTTAAAACAATAGAATCATCAATCAAAACAACTGTTTTTAAATTAGATTCACCAACATAAGATAAATGTAATAAGTTTGTATCATTTCTAAAAAAGAATTTATTTTTATCAAAATCTTCAGGGAAATTACCATCTATTGTAAGATTTATTTTTTTTGAATTAGAATAATCAGGTATTATTGATTCAGTTCCATTATTATCAACTTGTTTATTGTTTTCAGATATTTTAACCTTATCTATTTTAAAATTTTTATATTCTTTATCTTTTCCATTATTTTTATCATCATCTTTATAATCATCTATTTTAAACTTAAAGTCTGCTTTAATTGTTTTTAGACTCATTATCTTTATTATATGGTATTAATCCATCAATATCATATATAGTATTTTGTGTTTTGTAATTAATCTGATTTTATTGTATAGCTTATAATTTTGAGTGTTTAAAAAAGATTTATAACTATCATTTTTATTAATATTAATAGGATTATAACAAGCTGAAATATTTACAATAAGTAAAACAGATAATATTTTTTTCATAAACAAACCTCAGCACAAAATAATAGTAATGAAATTACAATAAATGACTAATATTTAAAAAGAACAAAAGCTTTAAATTATAGGGTATTTAACAATATAAATAAAATATCTGAAAACTAATTTTATTAAATTTTAAACCTAAAGCTTCAATAAAAATTGTATCATAATTTCATGTAAATATTTCTATTTTTTTTTTATTAAGTTTTGTTGCAAAAATTTAGATATAGAACATTTTATGATTTATTTTATGCAAATTTAAAATACTTGAATTATAGTAAATATATCCTTTTAGGAAGCTGTATAATTAAACTTAAACAAAAATAATTTGAGAAAACTAAAATTTATTAGTGTGGTCTTTTAAGTTTTTACTTATAACTTTTTATTTGATATATTTATTAGTAGCATTGTAAAATATTAAATATGATATTTAAGTAAACAAAATTACTAAAAATGCTTAAAAATATAAAATAAAACGGAGAAAAAGATTTTGATAGAAAAATATCTATCAGATCCTAATTTTTTAAATATATATAGATTTGGAAGTCAAGTATATAAAACAAATTCTGAAAGATCTGATGAAGATTTTATTTGTATAGTAGGTGAAAAACTCCCTTCAATAGATATAAACTTACATATTTATACTAAAACTGAGTTTCAACATTTTTTAGATGAACATAATATACAAATGTTAGAATGTTTCTTCTTAGCAGATGAATATAAATTAAAAGAAACAGTTAAATTAAATTTTAGTCTTAACTTAAATAAGCTTCGAAGCTCAATAAGTACTGTTTCAAATGGCTCTTGGGTAAAAGGTAAGAAAAAGCTAACAGTTCAAGCTGATTATAATAAGTATCTAGGAATAAAATCTATTTTTCATTCTTTAAGGATTTTAAATTTTGGATTACAAATAGCAAAAATAGGTAAAATTTATGATTATTCAGCTATTAACAATATTTGGAGAAATATTTTAGAAATCTCTAAAGATAAAGAATTTTTTGAACTTTGGGAATCAATAGAAGAAAAATATAAAAAAGAATTTAATTCTCTAAAATCTGAATTTGTTTCCTTATGTCCTAAAGGATACACAAAAGATGATATTAAAAGGCAAAAGCTTGTTGAACTGTTAGATAGTTTTGGTATTCAAGATGAAAATCTAACTAATGAAATTTATAGTATTTTTGTAAAAAACTAAATTCTTATAAAAGAATATTTAAAGGTAATTTGTATGGCTAAAATAGATTTAAATCAATTTAATGAATTAATAGAACAAGGTTATATTAATGTTCAAACGCATGATAGTAATAAATTAAAGATACTAAATTATACTCCAAAAACTCAATATGAACGTAATTGGAACGATTTAACAATTATGTCAAGAGGTCTTATCATTGATAATGAAGGAAATATAATTGCTAGACCTTTTAAAAAGTTTTTTAATTTAGAAGAACATACAGAACCATTACCTAATGAAGCTTTTGATGTTTTTGATAAGCTTGATGGATCTTTAGGTATATTATATTTTTTAGATGATAAACCTTTTATTGCTACAAGAGGTAGTTTTAATAGTGTTCAAGCAATAAGAGCAAATAAGATATTGCAAAATAAATACTCTCATATAAAATTTAAACCAGAATTTACTTATTTATTTGAAATAATTTTCCCTGAAAATAGAATCGTTGTAGATTATAAAGGCTTAGAGGATATTATTCTTCTTGCAATAATAGAAACTGATACAAATAATGAAATAGATTTATATGATTTTGGTTTACCACTTGTAAAAAGATTTGATGGGATAAAAGATATAAATAAATTAAGAGAACTTCAAGATGATACAAATGAAGGTTTTGTAATTAAATTTAAGAGTGGATTTAGAATTAAGTTAAAATTTCAAGAATATGTTAGATTACATAGAATTATTACTTCTGTAAGTAGTAAAATGATTTGGGAACATCTAAAAGATAATAAACCTTTAGATGATATTCTTGATAGAGTTCCAGATGAATTTTTTAAATGGGTTAAAGATACTGTTGCTGATTTACAAAATAAGTATAAAAAAATAGAAGAAATAGCAAAATCTGAGTTTAAAGAATTAGAGGATAGAAAAACTACAGCACAATATTTTAGTAAATGTTCTTACCCTGCTATTTTATTTAAGATGCTTGATAAAAGAGATTATTCAGAAATAATCTGGAAAATATTAAAACCAAAATATGAAAAACCATTTGTTGAAAGTGAAGAGTAAAATCTTTGAAAAATTTTATGGAGAATAATTACAATGAAAAATAAGTTAAAAATATATCTTACAAAAGGATTACTTATATCTGGTAAAAGGCACTTGGGCTAGAGAATCTGAGTTGAAAAATCAAATGGACAAGTAATTAATATATGCAAAGATGATTCAAGAGATATGCTTCATGCAGACAAACACTCTATGAAGTGTGAAATCTCAGAATGCAGATAAGAGATTTTAATTACTATAAAATCACTTGAAGAGCATAAATCTGTTATTTGGAGTGATACAAATTTAAACCAATTCATGAACAAAGAGCAAGAGAAATTGCAGAACAATGCTAAAGCAGTTGTGAATAAAAGATTTTACAGATAAACTTCTGTTGATACTTGTATTCAAAGAGATTCAAAAAGATTTAAAAGTACAGAAAAGGTAATAAGGGACACTTATAATAAATATCTTAAAAAAGGTGAAAAATTGTTACAAAATAAAGATTTACCAAAAACTATTATTTGTGATCTTGATGACTCTTAGCAGAAAAAGAAGGACGAAGCCCTTACGATGCTTCAAATTGTGAGTTTGATGCATTAACAGTGTTGGTAAGGTGATTTCATTGTCAAATATATTATAAAAATGATTATAAAATACTATTAGTCTCAGGAAGACAGTCACTGCAAGAGAGCAAACAGAGAGATGGTTAAAAAAAATATGAAATTAATTATCATGCTCTTATTATGGAGAGAAATCCCAGACATGAGAAAAGATTCTATAGTAAAAAAGAAATTTTTATTAACTCATATAAAAGATAAATATTATATAGAATTCATTTTGGATGATAGAATCCAAGTTGTTGATATGTGGAGAGAATTGGGGTTAACTTGTTTACAAGTTGATTACGGGGATTTTTAGAATTTATTAATACTCTAAAACATTAATGCAATAATTTTAAAATATTTTTTTGACAAATATTTTATACACGACTAAAATATGTCTAATGTATTCTATAAAAATATAAATTTTTAATATTTTATAAGGCTAGGCTATGCTAAAAATATCATTGCGTATTATCTCTGCTTTTATTTTAACTACAAGTATGTATTCATAAGCCTAACCAAAAAGAAGCAGAAAAAGCTATAGAACCAGCCAAACCACCTGAAATAAAACCACCTGTTGCAAGAGTTATTCTCTTCTAAAGTTTATGGTACAGATCCATATTTAGATAATTATGCGTGTTTAAGAAATAAAAAATGATCCTGCTGTTATTTCTTATTTACAAGAAGAAAATAAATACAGAAGAAAAATAAAGTCAAATGTAGAGTTTCAAGATAAATTGTCTGAAGAAATGCTTCAATAAAGAGAATGATAGTTCTGTTCCTGTAAGAAAAGTGAATTATTTTATTATTGCACAAAAACAGAATAGGTATAACATAGAATATAATGGTGGAAATATTATAATCTTGATGCAGTTGAAGAAGTAATCACTAGATCCAAATACTAGGAGATTCTAAATATTTGGTGTTGGTGCTTTGAAGAAGTGTGAGTCCCTAATGGAAAATATTTAGCTTATCACACAGATAAAGATGGTTCAGAATCTCATACACTTTATATTAAAAAATTTAGATACTAATACTTTATACCCAGAAGAAATACTCTTGGAATACTCCACCATCTGTAATGGGCTAATGATAACCAAACCATATTTATATAACACTTGATAATGCAAAAGACTCATTTGTAGTTTTCAGTCATAGACTTTGGCACTGATTTAAGCAAAGATCAAGGGTTTATCAACAAGAAGAGATGAGTCAAGTCTTATTTAGGTTTAAGTAAATCTAAAAATCAATCATATATATTTATCAATTCAGGAAGTCAGATAATGTTGGGCTGTATAAATGCAGATAAACCAAGCTCTCCTATTAATCTTGTATATCAAAATATGGTGTTGAGTATTATGTAGAAAACAGAGATAAAACTTTTTATATACTTACAAATGATAATGCTCCTAATTTTAAACTAGTTATAACACCTGTAAATAATCCATCTGAAAGAAATTGGAAAGAAATTATTCCACATTGGGATACAGTTAAGATTGATAGCTTTGATGTTTTTAGAGAGTTTATTGTAGTTAGTGAAAGATAAAATGAACAAAAGTTTGTAATAAATTTAAAAACTCTAGATTTAAAGCATATAGATATGCCAGAAACAGTATACGATGTGGCTTTAGACTCTAATCCTGAATATAATACTTCAATTATAAGATTTAGTTATGAATCTCTTACAACTCCTTTATCTACGTATGATTACAACATTTATAGTAATGAAAAACTTCAAAACAAAGAGAAGTTTTAGGAGGTTATAATCCTAATGACTATGAAGCAGAAAGAATTTATGCAACTTCTTCTGATGGTGTTTCTGTTCCTATATCTTTAGTAAGAAAAAAGGGAACTCCAAAAGATGGTTCTAGCCCAATGTATTTATATGCTTACGGGTCATATGGAATGAGCATGGATCCATATTTTGATTCATCAAGATTAAGCTTACTTGATAGAGGTTGGCATTTGCTAGTTGCCTATATCAGAGGTGGAAGTGAATTAGGAAGAAAATGGTATGAAGATGGTGTAAATTTTAAAGAAAAAAATACATTTAACGATTTTATTGCTTCTGCAGAATATCTTGTGAATCAAAATATACTTCCAAAGATAAATTAATTATTTCTGGTGGTAGTGCTGGTGGTCTTTTAATGGGTGCAGTGGTTGCTGATGTGTGACATCAGACTTATTTAAAGGTGTGATTGCTGATGTGCCATTTGTTGATGTTATTAATACAATGATGGATCCAAGCTTAATTTTTACTAAATAGAATATGAGGAGGGTGATCCCCAACAAAAAAAGAATTTTATGATTATATGAAATCTTATTCACCTATGACAATATATTGTAAAAGATTATCCAAATATGCTTGTAACAGCAGGATTAAATGATCCAAGAGTTGGGTTTTGGGAACCAACAAAGTTTGTAGCAAAATTAAGAGCAACAAAAACAGATAATAATTTACTTCTATTAAATACAAATATGGGAGCAGGTCACGGTGTGCTTCTGGAAGATATGATTATTTAAAAGAAAAAGCTTTTGAGTATGCTTTTATATTTAATATTTTAGGAATGCCTAATGGTGTTAAACCTCCTGTACCTGTCGCATCCCCAACTGTAGGTGGTGGTTTACCTCAACCAAAAGGAGATAGCAAATAATATATCAAAAAGGCTCTATAAGAAATAGAGCCTTTTTGATATATTATTTTTTTTAAATTTAAGGTTAAAAATGAGAGAAACTACAAAGAAAAAGTCTAAATTTTTGTTTTACTGAAGATGGTAAAACCCCAAATTTTATATATTTAACAGATTATGATGAGATAAAAAAAATATATGAAAAATTTAGTGATTACATAATTGCATCTATAAATACATCTTATAAGTATTATAAGAACTTACATAAATAAGTATAGTTGTAATGCAATAATAAAATTATCTTTGAATATTTTAAAATCAAGCAAATCTCTGGTAAAATTCAATTTCAATAGTTTATTAATTAAATAGATTGTAGGATATAAAATTTGGAACAGAATAATAATAGTACTGATATAAAGGAATACTCTAAGGAACTTGCTATATTACCACTAAGAGATATAGTAATTTATCCAGGGATGATAGTCCCATTATCAGTTGGCAGAGAGAAATCAATAAAATTAATTAATGAAGTAATGGAAGACAATAAAACAGGATTGCTTTAATTACTCAAAAAAATGCACAAAAAGAAGATGTAGAAGAATCTGATTTATATACAACAGGTACAATTGGTTTAATTCATAAAGTTATAAAAACACCTGATGAGAGTATAAGAGTAATAATTCAAGGTTTAGAAAAAATTAAGCTAAAAAAATTTATTTCGACAACTCCTTATTGGAGAGCCAAAATTCAATTAGTAAATGAGAAGAAAAAAAGTAATGATGTTGAGATTCAAGCTTTAATGAAAAATCTTGTAGCTTTATTTCAACAAGCAATAAGTATTTCAAACTATTTACCACAAGATTTAATTGTTGCTTCTATGAATATTGATGACCCTGATAGATTGGCATATTTAATAGCATCTAATATTCAATTTAAGTTAGAAGAACAACAGAATATATTAGAAATTTCTAATCCTAAGGAAAAACTAGAGAAACTTACAGAATATCTTAATAGAGAAATATATCTTTTAGAACTTGGTAAGAAAATACAAACTAATGTTCAATCTACGATAGGTAAAAATCAGAAAGAATACTTTTTAAGAGAGCAAATTAACGCTATTAAAAAAGAGCTAGGTGAAGATGATGAAAGAAGTAGCGAAGCAAATAATATAAGAAAAAAACTTGAAAAAATGGATATTCCAGAAGAGGCAATGAAAGAAGTTAAAAGAGAGCTTGACAGGCTAGAAAAAATCCCTGTTGCATCTGCTGAATATTCTGTAGTAAGGACTTATTTAGACTGGTTTGTAAAACTTCCTTGGAATAAAAGTACAAAAGAAAAGATTGATATAAAAAAATCAGAACAACTTTTAAATAAAGAGCATTACGGACAAGAAAAACTTAAAGAACGTATTCTTGAATATTTATCTGTTTATAAAGTAAAAAAGCAAAATCTAAAAAAAGGAGAGGTTGTAAGAAGCCCTATTTTATGTTTTGTAGGCCCTCCAGGGGTTGGTAAAACCTCTTTTGCTCGTTCTATCGCTGAAGCCTTAAACCGTAAGTTTGTAAGAATGTCACTTGGTGGGATTCGTGATGAATCAGAAATAAGAGGCCATAGAAGAACTTATGTAGGTGCTTTACCAGGTAGAATAATCCAAGGTTTAGCACGTGCAGAATCAAATAATCCTGTTTTTATTTTAGATGAAATTGATAAAATGGGTATAAGTTTTCAAGGGGATCCAGCTGCTGCTTTACTTGAAGTTTTAGACCCTGAGCAAAATAAAGACTTTAGAGATCATTATTTAGATCTCCCTTTTGATTTAAGAAATGTAATGTTTATTACTACAGCTAATACTATTGAACCATTACCAGCTGCTTTAAGAGATCGTATGGAAATAATAGAGTTAGGTAGTTATACAACTGAAGAAAAATTAGAAATTGCTAAAAACTTTTTAATACCCAAACAAATGAAGGAACACGCAATTAACTCTAAAAATTTAGTTTTCTCTGATGAGTCTATAAATGAAATAATTACAAGATATACAAGAGAAGCGGGTGTGAGAAACCTTGAAAGAACTATTGCAACTATGTGTCGTAAAGCTATAACCAAAATGCAAAGGAAAGATATTTCTAAAATTCAAGTAGATAAAGAAACAATAAATGAGTTTTTAAAAAGACCTAAATATTTTCCTGAATCAGAAGTTGAAGAAAGAATGGGTATTCCAGGAGTTGCAATTGGCTTATCATGGACACAAGTTGGGGGAGATATCTTATTTATTGAAGCAAGTAAAACTAAAGGTAAAAGAAACTTAAAGTTAACAGGTCAACTTGGTGATGTTATGAAAGAATCTGCACAAACTGCATTAACTTATGTATATTCTAATACAAAGGACTTAAAAATTGATGAAAAATCAATAGAGTCTGAAATTCACTTACACGTACCAGCAGGAGCAATACCTAAAGATGGTCCATCTGCTGGGATTACAATGGCAACAGCTATAACATCTCTTTTAACAGGTAGGAATGTTAAACACAAATTAGGAATGACTGGGGAAATTACATTAACAGGCACTGTTCTTCCAATTGGAGGAGTTAAAGAAAAGATTTTAGCTGCTCATAGATCTGGTCTTAATGAAATAATTTTACCAAAAAGAAATCAGGCTGATTTAGAAGAAGATGTACCCGAATATGTAAGAGAAGAAATGAAATTTCATTTTGTTGAAAATATAAAACAGGTTTTATCTTTAGCTTTAGAAAAATAGATGAAATTATTTATAAAATATGAGTTTAAAATAAATCCTAAATGGGATTCATATTAGTATTAAACTTTGGTAAAAATACAGCTCAAAGTTCCACAGATTAGAAATGGTAGATATTTTTAATACTAATAAATTGTGTGAAAACTGTTATAAGTAATTTTTACTTTTTAGACTCATAAGATACAGCATTTAAACCTGTGTTCATTAAACACTCACCTCCATCAACTGTAATAATTTGTCCTGTAATAAAATCATTGTCTATTAGTGAAAAAATAGCATCACTTATATTTTTTTCATTACCTTTCATTTTTAAAGGTATACCATTTATTCTGTAATTTATATATTCTTCTGTTCTAACTGAAGCAGGTAAAATAACTCCTGGGGAAACAGCATTAACTCTAATATTAGGAGCAAATTCTAAAGCAGATAATTTAGTAAGTTCATATAAGCTTTTTTTAGTTAAAATATAGGCAGAATAAGCATTCTGATTATATGATATTTTATTATCAATAATATTAATGATATTTCCCTTATTACAGTTTTTAGCAAAGAATTTAGTTAAGAAAAATGGTGCTTTTAGATTTATATCAAATAAAGCTTCATAATCTTCTATTTTAGTTTCTTTTATTTCACCATGAGTATAAGCAGAAGCACTATTAACCAATACATTTAAATTAGGATAGTAATCAAAAACTTTATTTATATTTTCTTCAAGCTCTATTGTTTTGGATAAATCAAATTTAAAAGCTTTACAGCTAACACCTAGTTTTTCTATTTCTTCAACAGTATTTTTTGCTTGTTCTTCAGAAGAATTATAATGCAAAGCAATATCATAACCTTTTTTTGCAAAATCTAAAGCAATTGCTCTACCTAATCTTATTGCACTACCAGTAATTAAAACAGCTTCTTTCATTTTATTTAGTTTCCAATTCTTTATTTTTTAAATTAGGCTTTAACTCTAAAACAACCTTTTTTAGAAAATCCCACTCATAAAAATTTTCATCTTTTATTTCATCATTCCAAACAACTATGTCTAAATCTATAGTTCTTGGCCCTGCTACATTAGAGGTTTTTACTCTACCTTGTTTAAGTTCAATTTTTTTTAGTTCAGAATTTAATTCATTAAAACTATAATCTGTTTTAATTAAAAAAGCCCCATTTAAAAAATCATCTTGAGCTAAAAAAACTTCAGGTTTTGTAATATAAAAATTTGATTTTTTGATAAACTTTGTAATCTCAGAAATATTTTCTTCAGCTAATTTCACATTTTTTTCTGCTTCAATATTAGATCCAACACTTATTACAACTTCATTCATCATAATTAAAACCCTAATAAATTATTTTTTAAACATTTTAGATTTTATACTATCTATTCAAAAAAATTATATGAAATTAAGATATTTTTTAACTCTAAGGTTCTAAAAGTTAATTTAACTCTTTTATTATATCTTCTAGTAAATCAATTCCATACTTGATATTTTTTACTTTAATTCTTTCATTATTAGAATGAGGTGTAGCTAATATTTCACTATCTGTTCTGTATGATTCAAAACCGTAAACATTTATTCCTAACGCTCTATATAAAGAACTATCTGTTGAACTTGTAAATATTCTTGGTACTATCTTTGCATTTTTTTTTATTTTATTAGCAGATCTTGATAAAGCCTTTATAAACTCTGTATTAGATAATGAGTATTTAGAGTTATAGTATTCTTCTATCTGAATTTTAGCTGTTTTGTCATTGATTACTGATTTTAATTTATCTAAAAACTGCTCTTTATTTTCATTTGGTAAAAGTCTACAATCAAGTTTAATTGATGCCTCATTTGGAATAGTGTTTATTTTATCACTACCTTTTAAACCTGTTATAGAAATTGTATTTCTTATCATTGCATTTATTTCAGGTACTTTAGCTATCTCATTTAGAAAATCTATATTTTTTAAAGAAGTTTTTATATCTTTCTCATAGCCTTTTAATTTTGTAATATCTTCATTAAAATCTTCTTTTATGCTTTCTTCAATTCCTTCTATTATTTTAAAAGGCATATTTTTATTAAACTCAATAATTTTACTAGAAGCCTGTATAGCTTTATTTACAGATGAGTTTTCATCAGGTATTGACGCATGACTTGGATTTCCGCTAAATGTAATATTTAGCCATAGTGGAGATTTCTCACCTATACCTATTGGAAAATAAGTAATATTACCTTTTTTATCTTCCATAACGGCAACGCCTTCATCAATAAGAAACTCAGCATTTTTTATTAATTCTGACTTATTTTTTATCATCCATTTTGAACCAATAGATGATACTTCTTCATCTGCTACAGCAAGAAAAATTAAATCTCTCTTTGATTTAAAACCACTCCTTTTTAATTTAATCATTGTCATTAAATCAACAATACCCTTACCTTTTAT